>NZ_JBHRTP010000091.1:0-106220 GCF_042646465.1 Pseudundibacterium arcticum | reverse complement strand
CCCAGGTTCCCCAGCCATATTAAACTGGCCAGATTGTTGCAAAGCAGGAGTGGTTT
This sequence comes from Pseudundibacterium arcticum, assembly GCF_042646465.1. Classification (NCBI taxonomy): domain Bacteria; kingdom Pseudomonadati; phylum Pseudomonadota; class Betaproteobacteria; order Burkholderiales; family Oxalobacteraceae; genus Pseudundibacterium; species Pseudundibacterium arcticum. The sequence goes on along the minus strand of NZ_JBHRTP010000091.1, from coordinate 106,164 downwards.
TGCTGTCTTCGCCTTTGACGGTTCTGCGACGGTTTCCATGAAAAGCGGCAGCTTCTGATCGAGATGCTTTTGGAAAAAGGATTCCCCCCCGATCCCTTCCGGCATGCGAATCAGCGTAACCGGCCGGTTCCGAAGGTGCGGCAGCATATAGGGAGATACGCTCACCAGGTAGTGAATGAGATCCCGCTTCGTTAGCGCCTTGTATTTTTTGTGCGCTGGCCACATCACTTTATCCAGTTGGGTCAGCACGATCTGATGGCCTCCAACCTTCAAGATGCACTTCGCATCACTCTCGCCAAGCTGCTTCAACAACTGCGCAATTTCATCGGCGTCCACTTCACTGCTGCCCGGGGGCGATACCGGCTTTGCAGAAGGCAAAGAGACCATACGAGGATCGACATCCTCACGCAGTTTTACAAAGACCGGGTGCCGCAACTTGTTCTCTTTGGTTAGCTCAAAGTAACTTACTTCTGCAACCAGTTCAGGTTTGACCCATAAGGCCGCGCGAACCGCGTTGTCAGGCAAAAGTGAATTTTTAGTTGTTAGCGGCTGCAATCTGCCAAGCAGCATTGAGATGGTTCGCGTGTCGAATCCGGTACCGACACGCCCGACGTATTGCAGCGTAGCTTTGTCCCAATAACCCAGCAGCAACGCGCCCAAACTCCCTCGGTTCCCCGTCGTATAGCCCACAATAACAAACTCGGCTGTGCGGATCGGCTTGACTTTGAGCCAGTTCGGTGAACGCGCACCGACGCTATAGACGCTGGATTTCTTCTTCGCCATGACCCCTTCAAGCCCCGTCTCGATGGCAGCCTGATAGAGCGCGAGACCATCCTGCTCAGCATGGACGATTTTTACGTGATCGGATTGTGTCACGCATTGCTTTAGAAAACGGCGGCGATCTAGGTAAGCGGCATGGCGCGTGTTCACACCGACCGCATGGAGAATATCAAAACAGTAAAAGACGCAGCTATGCGCCTTGTCATCTTTCAACACGAATTTGGTGATCCCCTGTAGAGCTGAAAAAGATGGACGGCCATTCTCGAATGCAATTATCTCCCCATCCAGTACGGACGGCTGAACAGGCTGCCTGGCAAGCTCTTTCACTATATTCGGGAAGTATTTTGTGTAATCGATTCCCCCACGAGAAAGAAGCTTTACGTTCCCGTTGTTCAAGTAGGCCGTCATACGGTAACCGTCTAGCTTTGGCTCAAATAGCCACTCAGGGTGTGAGAACGCTTGCTCAGCCGTTTGCGCCGCCATTACCGCGATCTTTGTCGGCGTTGGCTCCTGGGGTTCAGAAGGCATCATCTGTGTCAACTGTAGCCGTGGAACTGACGCCGTGACAGCCGTCACCGTTTCCCCGGAAAGCGGAGACCGTTCTAGCTCGATGTCGACCGGGCCTATGCCGTCAGAGTGTTTAATCAGAAGCCAGCCTTTCACTGTGCGTATCAATGCATACGAGCCTTTGAGCTTTGTACCGGCGAATGTAAAGCTGAGTTTGCCTTCCTCAAGCGCATCTCGAACACGCGCCTGCCCGGTCTCGCGGTCATGAAAGGAATAGGCACCGCCCGTATCCGGCGAATACACGCCGCAATCCCAAACAATGACCTTGCCGGCGCCGTACTGCTTAGGCGGTATGACGCCCTCGAAACTCGCATAGTCGATCGGATGATCTTCGGTTTGCACGGCGAGGTGTTTTTCACCGGGCTTGATAAGAAGACCGTGAGGAACGGCCCACGACTTCAAAACGCCGTCTAGTTCAAGACGTAAATCGTAGTGAAGGTTGCGTGCAGCATGTTCGTGAATAACAAAAAAGAGGGGGCCTGCGCGAATTTTGAGATTAGCTGCAGGCTCAGGGGTCGCAGTGAAGTCACGCTTTTTGGCGTAAGTATCAAGGTTAGAGCTGTGGCTGCGTCCAATCATGATTTATGACTATGTGTAGTGACTTGCATTTGAAACGGACCCAACCTGCATTTGAGGCGATTCTCGGCCAGGAATGAAGGCACCCTCAAACCAGCATTAGCTGTATTCGAACCTGCATTTATCCGCGCCGACCTGCATTCCATCGTCGCGTGAACCAGCATTATCTGCAACTGACCAGGATGTTCAGCACGGCCTTGGTATCAGCCTCGATTTCGTCAAGCACGCCTAGCCAGTGGCCGATAACGCGCTTGACGCTCGGTGCTGGCTGCGTGTCACGCCAAACCGTCAGAATGCGGTGGTAGCCGACCAAATCAGCTCGTTGCACGCAGTACGAAGTCGTCATCTGGGTGGCCTCGATGTCGCTGAACGATCGAGGGATGCGCTTGGCCTGGTCCAACAGCCCAACCTGGTCAGCGGTATCCTGCTGAATACCGCGCAGGAAGTCGATAATGAGCGGTAGTCCAATCGGGTCCGGCCAAGTGATGACCTTTATTTCCTCGGCATCGCTAGTGCCGGTGGCAATCCTCAAGATGTCGTGGCTGCCGGCCCCGATCAAGTCTGCCTTGGGAATGTTCGTATGCGCCCACGGAAACAGCTCCTGTTTCTGTGCGATCAGCATGCGCAGGTCTTGCTTGAATCCCTGTTCCAAACCGGGAGGCGGTGCGTCCCGGTTGTCGGCCTCGACCATTTTCCAAATCCGCTCGATGTGGTCCTCCTGTTCGGCGTCAGGGAACAGGCTGATATTCCAAGCAAGGCAGCAGCTCATGGTCGCTTTTTTCCGCGCCTCCAATTCACCAATGAAGAGGACGTGCGGAAGCATGAAGGAAGAAAAGCAAGAGGCGACTGAAAATTGTTTGAATTTCATGAGCAAAATTAGATGGGCAGTCCAGCGGCGAGCATCCGGTCGCGCAGCTCCGCAGTGCGTGCCGGTTCGAGTTTGTTGTTGAACAGTGCGCGGATTTCCGCAGGCTTGGCGTCGAACTGCTCGACCATATCCTTCAACCTGTACCTGTAGCGGCCCGATAACATCGGCGCCCCGACCCGATTACATCCGCTTTTCGGGACCACATTCACTGAGAATGACCCGGCATCATAGCGGCACGCCCGCCGCCAACAGCCGATCATGCAGTTCCTGCGTGCGTTCGGCCGCGAGCTGGCCGGCGAGAAAGGAACGCACCTCGCGCGGCTTGACGCCCAAGGTGTCGGTCAGTTGCTTGACGTTGTACCCATTGCGCATCAGGCGCGCGCCCATGGCATTCAAATCGCGCCGCTGGCAACTTCGGTGAGTACCTTCGCGCAGCCAGCCGCCCGCAGTGCATCCACTTGCAGGGCGACGGTTTGGTCGCGGGTGCTGACGCGGGCATAGCCAAGGATCATGGGCGAAGCTTTCGCAATGACGCCGAAGCGTTTGTTTAACATACTCACCACTGTAGAGTAAATCGAACGTTGTTTTTGTGCACTGCTATTTTGCACGGAAAATTGGCAGTTGTGGCCACAATTAAGCCGAGTCGGCCTCGTGCAGAAAAACGATCGTTTTGCCGAACTGCATAAGTTCAAGCACATAATTGTGGTCCGCCATGCTGGCGGCTGAAGGTAATCAACACGCGAGGTCATATGGCGCTATTTGTCTTGAAACCGATCTTGTGGAATACGAACAACTATGTCAGGCCTTCAGGCGTAAGGGCAACATCTGGCTTTCCCAAAGAAACCGGCTACGGGCACGAGGAATGGAACAATAGTCCCCGCCTGCGCTTCACTGAGAACGGCCAGGTCATTCAGGCATTTCATACAGAGGGCGTCGGCAACGCGCCCGTGGCCGATAACGTCGGACAAACCTTCGTGTTCATGACCGCATCACATGACCGCGTACAGCAGCTCGTCGGCATAGCGGGCAACGCCACCCACCTGGTCGGCACCAACTCGACCGACCATGGAGCCGATGCCCTCAAGGCAGAGCGCGAGCGGCTAGGGGAGTTATTGCGGCTGGACGATCTTTGTGAAGATGCTTGGGCCGTCAAGAGGGTCAAGCAATGCTACGAGGAGGATCGCAAAAAATTCTTGCGCATTTGGCGGCGCGACAAGTACTGGGTACCAAACTGGATTTGCCCGGCGGCGTTCTACTTGTGGTTGGACCGACCCGTTACATTGGACCCTGTCGCAATCACCGGAAAGAGCAAGCTGCTTACGATGTTTGGCCGGTACACATTGCTCGATGCGGAGGCAGCCGGCCGAATCATGAACAGCGTTCCCGTCCTTGAACGAGACGATGTGTGGCAACGTTTGGGCGACGCGATTAACGTGGCACCTGAAGAACCTAGTCGGTGGGATGACTTACCGCCAGGACGGGACCCAATCACGTCCAAACTGGCCCTTGTGCAGGGTCGCCGGGGTCAGGGGCAGTTCCGGGAAGACCTTATGGTGGCATGGGAGAGGGCGTGTGCAGTGTCCGGTCTGACCACGCCAGATATCCTCCGAGCTTCCCATATCAAGCGATGGGCCGATAGCACGGCAAAGGAGCGACTGACGGCGCACAATGGTCTTCTCCTCTCGGCCAATCTCGACGCTCTGTTCGACCGGGGCCTGATCTCGTTTGCCGACGACGGCCAAATGCTGATGTCTCACGAGCTGGGGCAAGTCGATCGGCAGCTTCTCGGCTTACCCAAGGCGTTGCGTTGCCCGCCGTCAGCCCAACAGCGCACGTTCCTGGCTCACCATCGCCAGTTGCATGCCAAACGCTTGCAGTAATCGGACATAGCACATGAGCAACATTTTTCATTCTCGATTAATGTGGTTCCTGACCGATGTAATCGGGCTGTTCTCAACTAATATGGTCTCATTCTCAATTAATGTGGGCCAGAGCGCCCGGATATTCTCAGCTAATGTGGTCCCGAAAAACGGATGTTCTCAATTCCTGCGATTTATGTTCTCGGGCCGCTACATGTAACGGCTCGCGTTTGAAAACGGGCGCTCGCATTCGACGCCGTTTTCGGCTCGAATTAACTGCAAATGACGGAGCGCCCGTGCTCACGCTATCTGCAAATGAGCTTGCAATCGACGGCGCTGGCTTGCATTCTACGGTGGCATGCTCGCGCTAAATGCAAATACCGGAAGGCCATGGATATCGTCCCGTTGAGGTCTAGACAATCGGGCGACGATGTCTCGAATGTGCCGTATCAACCCATGTGAGACGCGAAAAGCGTCTCGATGGCAGTGCCTCGCATGGGTGTACCGATATGGTACAAATGGTAAATTCCCCTTGACGACTGACTCAGGGCGAAAACCGGACGGTCGGACCAACATACAATTTGATCACTGAGTTACTTCCGAAACCTAATTCCTAACATGGCCATCCACGATATCTACCACAAGGACAAGTTCGCTCGGGGTTGCTTCAATGATGCAACCAATGAGGTAACGATCCTCAGAGGATCGATCCTGAATATCGACCTTGCCGTGACTCCTCCGAGTAATATCGCCGCAAACTATCGCGATGTTGGCAAGCGGATCGCTGCCGGTGATATCCGGGTTAGGACGGATGATCGACTAGAGGTTGTTCACGACATCTGCGGACTCTCGCCCTCTGGCGCACGCGTTTTTGCTGATGGCAAGACTGGTAGCGGATGGAAAGTTTGGCACCTTGTGGACGGTGGCAAATTGCTGGACACTCTCCGTATCAACCAACCACCAGTTGAAGAGCACCCCTTGACAATCGTCAAAGAGCTCGCTAAGCCGCGACAAGGCTCTGTGGCTAACACCCTTGCGAATCCTACAGACAGGAGTGGTGCGCCACCACCAGGTAATACTGGCACACTCACCGCAGGCCAAGACCGATCAGAATGCGGCTACCGTATTGCTCACGCGCAGAAGAGCCTGTCGCTAGTCCTCAAACACATGTGGTGCCACGGATTCCTTACAAATCCACCACCGGTCTGCGTAATCGATTCGATAATCCTAAGAGCGGCCGCAGGTCGCGGTGCCGCAACCCACCGGGTTCCTTGGACCCGTGTTGCATCACTCAAGGCCTACCGAGAGCACCTCGCAATCTGCAAGTGTGCAGCGGGTGGTCATCAGATCGCCATCTGGGAGCTCTTCGTCTTCTATGGCGGAGAACCTCCGGGCGACTTGACAAACGAGCAGCTGCAACACGCCAAGGAGTCCTTCCTCCTTAAGAACCCTTTCGCTGCCCCCCCCGGTTCCTATCGGAGTCGGGCCATTCATGACTCGCTCAAAGATGTACACCGATCCGCTTTCGGACGCAACCCGACGTGGCGCGTCGGCGAAAGAACGCTTGCCAGAGCACCCGTCCGCAGACGCCACGACCAGTTACTCATTGAAATTTACTCCCACTACGAATCCGGAGTCAGGCACACGGAGGAGCATTTCATTGAAGACATCGCTCACCTTGTTGCTGTGATGAACTCCGAATTCGAAAAATATTTCCGCTAACTCGCGTTGAACAGAGGTTGGGGGCTCCGCAGCCCCCGGTCGGCTCCGTGGCCCAGGGTAGGTAACGGTCAAGCAGCGGGTCAAAGGTCAGGTCTTGTTCTTTGCCTTGAAGCACGGATGTTGAGCGTCCGCTTTCTCCGTCAGGCTATGTCGCCTCAGGGTCCAGACTGTGTAAAAACGAAGCGCCACCGTTGCCTCCCATAAATTCGGAATTTCTGGATTCCGATGTAAACGAGGTCAGTTTTGAAACGTTGAATAGCGATATCATCAACGTTGAGGCACGCAGATGAAACGGTTTGTTCAAGGCGAAGAACGCACACAAGGCACTTTGCTTCCAGAGCATTTGGATGACTACGTCACAGAAAATAATCCGGTCCGTGTGATCGATGTCTTTGTCGATGAACTCGATCTCGCAGACCTTGGGTTCGATGGAGTCAATCCGGCTGCGACAGGCCGGCCTTCATATCACCCGGCAGTGCTACTGAAGATCTACGTCTACGGCTACCTCAACCGCATCCAATCGAGCAGACGACTTGAGTGCGAGACGCAGCGCAATATCGAACTAATGTGGCTGACCGGGAGGTTGACACCGGATTTCAAGACCATCGCCAACTTCCGTAAGGATAACGGCAAAGCCATTCGTAATGTCTCTCGCCAGTTCATCGTGCTGTGCCAACAGTTGGACCTGTTCTCCGACGCCATCGTTGCCATTGACGGCAGCAAATTCAAGGCCGTCAACAACTGCGACCGCAATTTCAGCAGCAACAAACTGAAACGACGGATGGAGCAGATCGAGGCGAGCATCGCTCGCTATCTGGTCGCGCTCGATACTGCCGATCGGCAGGAACCTGCGGTAGCGCGAGCGAAGAGCGTGCGGCTTGAAGAGAAGATCGCAACATTAAAAACGCGGATGAAGGAACTCAAGGAGATCGAAGTCCGGCTTGACGCATCTGACGACACACAGATCTCGCTAACGGATCCCGATGCACGTTCGATGATTACCCGTGGCATCGGCATCGTCGGCTACAACGTCCAGACTGCCGTTGACACGAAACATCATCTGATCGTCGCCCACGAGGTCACGAATTCGGTCTCCGATAGGGACCAGCTTTCTGGTATGGCGAAACAAGCACGCGTAGCTATGGCAACGGAAACGCTGACCGCTATTGCAGACCGTGGCTATTTCAAGGGCGAGGAAATCTTGGCATGTCATGATGCCGGACTTCCAACGCCAAGGCCGACGGACGATACGATAAAGCCGACTTTATTTATGACGCACAAAAAAACGAGTATCGCTGTCCAGCAGGTCAGGCGTTGATCTGGCGATTTGCCACCGTTGAAGCGGGTATGAAGAACCACCGCTATTGGAGTTCCAATTGCAAAGATTGCGCCCTCAAGGAAAAATGCACACCAAGTCCGCAGCGCCGAGTAGCGCGATGGGAGCACCAGGGCGTGCTTGATGAAATGCAGACCCGTCTGGACCAAGCCCCAGACACGATGCGCGTTCGTCGTTCAACCGTTGAGCATCCGTATGGCACCATCAAGGCATGGATGGGCTGGACGCACTTTCTGACGAGAGGCTTTGATCACGTGAAGACCGAGATGAGCTTGCATGTCCTAGCCTACAACTTGGCGCATGATGAAAATATTGGGTCTCGGCGCCCTGATGAGAGCGGTGAGGACCTGAGGTCCTTTTATCACTAACAATAACGTCAAATTGAAGGCCTTATGGGGCCACTAGGCGACGCGGCATAAAAATTCTTGAGCGCGGTACGATTTGTTGGCGACGCGGCAAAAATGATTTACGGGGCATGCCTGTCCCAGAAAGTTCAGCCTGGCGGCACACGAACCAATTTTTACGTTTTTACACAGCCTGGGTCGTTAGCTGTTCACAGTTTGCGGGCAGTCACCACTGCATCTATTGATTTTGGATAGCTTGGAATCAGGCATTTCATTTGCAATTAATTCGAGCACGCCACAATGAAATGCGAGCCGACGCCGATAAATGCAAGCACATTTGCAGTTAATGTGAGCCCGAGCGGCTTTTCATTTGCAATTAATTTGAGCCGAAATGTGCGTAAAACGCGAGCATGACCGGTTTGAAACGCGAGCCGTTACAACTAGGGAATAATGACAATGCTACCATCTGGTATTGCTGCAGGAACGGCAATCGGCGTAGAGGTATTTGTCGTACTGAACGGGCTGATTAGGTTTCCGTTGGTCTTGATTCCTGCATTGATCGAAGCGCCCAAACCTTTCGCTACCTGGTACGCGAGATCGCTCCGAGTGGGCGTGTAGTACACATATCCCTTGCCCGCATTCATGTAATTCATCAAACGCGAATTGCGATTGAACCATGTGGGTAAGTTCAAAGACGCATCCGCCACCGTCCCTGAAATTCCTTGGTTCGCTCGGGAATAGGAAACCACATAGTTCCTATACAGCATCATGTTTCCGGCAATTGCTGTCGCTTCGGTGCGTGCTTGATTTTGATTAGTTAATATATCTGTCTTGGTAACAATACCGCCGAGGAAGATGGTCATGCATGCAATGAGAGCGAAGAAGTACATGGCTGCTATTTCCTGGCGTCTTGGACGCTCAAAGTACGCATCGTTCTATTCGCTTTGAAGTCCAGGGTAGGAACAGCATTCGCCAATTGGCCAATAACATCGAGGAACGTACCATTCAACGTCGCGTCGCTGATTTGGAATGCGGTTGTGGAACTCCAGACCGGAAGGTCCCATTTTGCAATTTTCGCCCACGCTTGCACATTGTCATGCAAAGTTTTTTTGCCGTCCAAAATCCATGCGCGCGGCAGGTCGACCAGGATGAGCGGCGGTGCGGGGTCGGTCATGACAGCTTCACGCGCAGAGGCCGGGATCTGGTCCTGCATCTTCAATATCTCCGCAAGCATATTTACCGCATCTTCTGGCTTAATTAATTTGTTCTGAGACATAGAAATAATTTTTTGCGCGAGAGTGAGTTTCATGCGGTCGTCTATCAATCCGCTGCTCTTGGTCGAATCGGTAGGTTTTGGTGTGCTCGGGGTTGCGCTGATCGATGCTGTCGGCGCCACGTAAGAGGTCTTCAAATAGCGGGGAGCGGTGGTGGCATAGGACGGCGCCGAAATTCTTGCTTGTATGAGGGTGACGACGGCGGTATTGGCGCTAGGATCGCTTGGAGCAAGCGTTTCTATTTCATTCGTAACGACAATTTTTGAGGCTGGAATGCCATTCGTTGAAAGCCAGTTCTTGATAGCTTGCCCGCGCAATTTTTGGATATTTGCGTTGCTGTTGGCGGTACGGTAGGTCACGATTTTAATTTCATCCGACGCCTTCATTTCATCGACATTTTCCTTCAACACTCTTGTCCCGCCGAAGTTGATCCAGGAGTGGGATGGTACAAAGGTCACGTCGAAACTGATGTCGGCCGCTTTTTCAATTTGCCTCGGTATGGGTGCCGGCGCTACCGCTGTAATGTGTGGCGCGTCTTCATCTACGGTGAACGCAGCTTGCGCAGAAGTCGACAGTACTGCAGTGATGGCGATCGCTAAAAATGTGCGTTTCATATTGGGTTCCTGTATCGAGATACGCCGGCCATTTCCGACGTTGGAAATGCTGCGAAAAAAACAAAAATAACTTCTTGCCTCTGATATTATAATAGCATTATACTTTGAAAAAGTCATAGCATTATTGACGTTGGAATGCTGTTTAGGGATCAAGAAAGGGGTGATGTATGGGTAACGCGGCTGCTTCGGATGCGCCACCAAATAATGCAGCGACCATGCGCGATGAAGGCATAGAGCGCCTGAAGGACGGTTTGCGACGTGATCTTGGACCAATCATTTGTGCCGCGTTAGACGATCCCAAAGTTGCTGAAATTATGGTGAACTCCGATGGCACCGTATGGATCGATCGGTTCGGTTCTGCCGTGATTCGGTCGGACTACGCTGTGCGCCCGTCACAGGCCATGAAGGTTATGACCTCCGTTGCGGCCTTGTTAAAAAAAGTGGTCAACGCGGAAAATGCCTTCCTTGAAGGAGTATTGCCGCTCGATGGTAGCCGCTTCTCAGGTTCCATCCCGCCACTTTCCCCTGCGCCTAGTTTCAATATCCGCAAGAAGGCGATCGCAGTATTCACGCTGGAAGACTATCTCGAAAAAGGCACGTTGACGACTGAGCAAATGGCATGTTTACATCGCGCCATCCAAGACCGGAAAAACATAATGGTTGTCGGCGGTACCGGCTCGGGGAAGACGACGTTTCTGAATGCGATGCTAGATTCAGTCGCCAAAAAAACACCCGCCGATCGGATTATGTTGATCCAGGACACCGATGAAATTCAGTGTAACGCGGCAAATTACGAAGCATTGATGACGGTGCCAAAGGTCTACGACATGGAAGACTTGCTGCGCCATACAATGCGGCGCAGTCCCGGTCGAATCATTGTTGGCGAGGTCCGAGGGCCGGAAGCGCACGCCTTGGTAAAGGCATGGAATACCGGTCATCCTGGTGGATTGGGCACCATTCATGCCGATTCCGCCGTGGAGGGATTGACGCGGATTGAGGATCTGATTGAAGAGAATCCAAATAGAAGAGCAAAGCCGTGGAACATCGCCCAGGCGGTCAACGTATTGGTTTATATCGAGAAGGAGGAAACCGGGCAGCGAAGACGCATGGTTAAAAATGTGTTGCGGGTAAAGGGGTATGACAAGGTGGCGCAAAAATACGAAGTTGAAACGCTTTAACTAATTTTTTTAACTCATAGGGAATAAAACGATGAAACGCTTATTTAAAAAACCAAAAATGTCTGCTACTCAATTTTGGGTGGGTGTCTGGTGCATGGTTTATGGTGGCTTGGCACTCGCGCAAACGGCTGGCGGATCGATGCCGTGGGATGGTCCGCTGTGTGGCTTTGCTAATGCCTTGCGCGGTCCTGCTGCGCTGGCAATCTCAACGGTGGCATTTTTTGCGGCCGGCGCTTCCTTCCTGTGGGGTGAAGAGATCGCGGGTATGTCTAAAAAGCTGGTCACTATTGTGATGGGCGTCACGGTTTTGATCGGCGGTGCCGGCCTGGTGGGTTGGATTGCGGCCAAAATGGGCGCTGCCGGCGCTGCCTGCTAATCGATCAGGAAATGATTTATGAGTGCTAACCATCGGAATGAATTGACGAAGGTAGCGATTCATCAATCACTCGTTCGCCCAATGTTGTTTATGGGCGGCGAGCGCACTCTGGTGATCGTGAGCATGATGTTCGCGGGTTACATGGGCTACATGCTGACCATGCGGTACGGTATCTGGTGGGGTGTGCCTGTTGGCGGTAGTTTGTGGCTCGTGATGATCTATATGCTGCGCCGTATGGCTTTGGCGGATTCGCAAATGTGGGAAGTGTTGCAGCGTGCGAAAAAATACAAGGCTTTCTATCCTGCGCGTGGCCGATTTGACGCGTCATTGCCAGCGATAAAAGATTTTAAAAAATGATGTCGGTATAGGCAGGGAGGCCGTGATGGGATTTTGGGTTGTAATAAGTTGCTGCATTTTTGGCTTGGTGCTTTTTTCCCTCTGGTCCGGGAAGTCGGGTATGCAAATCGAATACCGCGACAGCGCGCAGGGCTTTGCTGACTTGCTACGGTATTCGAGTCCGGTGGCTGACGGCGTAATGTTGGGCAAGGGGGGGGAGCTGATCGCCGGCTTTTATTATCGCGGGACCGACACCGAATCCGCTACCAATCCAGAATTGGAAACGGTTGCCGCCAGGCTTAATGCCGCGATGGCGCGCTTCGGCTCCGGTTGGATGATCCACGTCGATGCGATCAGGTCTTCCGCGATTGGCTATCCCGAAGAAGGTGATTTTTCTTTTCCTGTTGCGCGATTGATGGATGCGGAACGTCGAGAGCAATATAACCAAGAGGGTGGACATCACGAAAGTCTGTATGCGATCGTGTTCACCTATCTGCCGCCCTCACGCTTTGAAAGCAAAGCGAAGGCGATGATGTACGACGAGAGCGACGACGTATCCGTGGCGACGCGCACAGTCCACGACGATGTTTTGATGAAATTCGAGCGGGCTATTGCCGAAGCGTTTGCACAGCTTCGCTCTGTCTTTGAAGACATTTCGCGTATGCGTTGCCATGATCGGATAAATGAAGTGGACGGCTCAAAGGTTGTGGTTGATGATCTGATGGGCTATTTGCATTACTGTGCCACTGGCATCATGCAAAACATCGTGGTGCCTAAGCCTGGGATTTACGCCGATTCGATTATTGGCAGTCAGGATTTTACGGGCGGGAACAATCCAAAAATTGGCAAGAAAAATATTCGTATTGTGACTATCGAAGGGTTTCCTTCGGCCAGTGTGCCGGGAATTTTAGGGGCACTGAATATGCTTCCGATTTCGTACCGCTGGTCCTCTCGGTTCATTTTTCTTGAGGCTCAAGAAGGGCGCAATATTTCGGATCGGCTGAGAAAACGGTGGAAGCAAAAAGTGCGTGGCGTCAAAGACCAGATGATGAATACAAACACTGGCTCAGTTGATGAGGATGCACTGGAAATGATGGTGGATGCGCAGTCGGCAATGTCGGCCGCGCAATCGGGCTTGGTGAAATTCGGTCATTACACAAGCGTTGTGGTGCTTATGGATGAAGATCGCACGGTTCTGGATGAAAGCGTGGTCGAGTGCCTAACGCTGATCCGAAATTTGGGATTTGTCACAAGGCTGGAAGACGTCAACTCGATCGAAGCTTATTTGGGTAGTTTGCCTGGACATGGTTATGAAAATGTCCGAAAGCCAATGATCCACTCGCTGAATTTGACCCATCTGATACCGACTACCGCTGCATGGCCTGGACCGAAACGCAATCAATGCCCGTTCTATCCCAAGAACAGTCCTCCGTTGTTTTATGCCGCTACCACAGGCAATGCACCATTCCGCGTGTCTCTCCATGTGGGCGATGTCGGTCACACGTTAATTCTCGGGCCGACAGGCGCCGGCAAATCAACCTTGTTGGAATTTATGGAAGCGCAACATTTGCGCTACAAGAACGCGAAGCTGTTTAAATTTGAAAAGGGCTATTCGTCATTCGTGCTTTGCAATGCGCTTGGCGGAACCTATTACGACATCGGCGGCGAGCATCAGCAATATGCGTTTTGCCCCCTGGCGCGCGTGCATAATGCCAGCGAGCGGATTTGGGCGGAGGGGTACATTGAAGTTCTGCTGGAGCTGCAGGGCTTCAAGGTCACGTCTGCACATAGAATCATGATCCGCGATGCGATGAATTTGTTGGCGTCAACAGAAGCCGATCGCAGGACGATGACGGATTTTGTCGCGACGTTGCAAGACGAAAAAATGCAACAGGCACTACAGTTTTATACCCTTGACGGCGGCAATCAGATTTTGGACGCTCGCTCAGATAGCATGCACTTTGACCGCGTTTCGGTATTCGAAATGGAACACTTGATGAATATGGGCGAAATGCACGTCGTCCCAATTCTTCTATATTTGTTCCGATGCGTCGAGCGTCAGTTGGACGGTTCTCCTGTCATGTTGGTGCTTGATGAGGCGTGGTTAATGCTGTCACACAAGCTATTCCAAGAGAAAATCAGAGAGTGGCTAAAGGTGATGCGAAAGGCCAACTGCGCAGTCGTGTTTGCAACGCAGTCCATTTCCGACGTTGGAAATAGCCCGATTCGTGATGTCATTTACCAGAGCTGCCTGACCAAAATATTATTGCCGAATGCAGAGGCAAGAATTAACGAATCCTGCAATGAGCAATACCGATTGATCGGTATGAATGAGCGACAGATTGACATGCTTGCCTATGCGACGCCGAAACAGGACTATTACTATCTATCTTCCCTCGGGCGGCGGATGTTCCGGCTGGGATTGGGGCCGGTGTGTATGTCGTTCGTGGGGGCTTCAGGAAAGGAAGATGTTGCTATGGCGCGGCACTTGATGGAGACGCATGGCAAATCGTGGCCTGCGGAATGGCTCAGGATCAATGCGAGAAAGCCGTGGGGTAGGGGGCTGGAGCGCTGGGCTACGGTGCTTGATTACGAACTCCGCGAGGCCGCTTAAAGCGGCGTCGCGGTTCAGTTCATTTTCGTTTGAACAGTGCAATAAAAAACACATGGAATATAGCAATATTGCGATATTATGCTATAATAAAGGCATATATAATGAAACTGAAAGGGAGGGCAAAATGACAATTTTTCTAGTGCTAATCGTGGCAATCCTGGCCCCGCTGCTGAAGCGTTTTGCTAAATATGCAGCGTTCGCTCTGGTCTTTCCGCTGGCATTGCTTGGCTTCGGCTTCAAAGCATTGTTCTCTCCCTCCCATCAAAAAGCGCACTAAGCGGCCATGAGCAAAATTATCCGTTTTATTCTTGTGGCGGTTCTGCTTTCGGGCAGTTCGGCTACATTTGCTCAATTATCCCTTTCAACGTATTCAGCGAATTCGACGATTCAAGTAGGGAATTTGAAAACGTTCTGCCAAGGCCCCGAAAGGCCGTCATTGCAAGTTGAAATCAACATTAATGATGAGGACAAAGGGCTTCCAGGGATTCTCTATATAGGGACCATCAATGGTGACAAGACGAAAGCGTATTTTCTGAGCGCGGCCGGCTGGGTTGCCGTTGGCAGCGGCATGATCCCGGCATATTCGGTCGTTCGAGAGGGGTTGCAAAACGCTAGGCTTCAAATCGACCTGAGCACCGTGCCGGATTTGATGACAGATACCCAAAATATTTATGTTGGCTATGGCGCTTTGTCCGTGGCAGCGGAACGTTCTGTTCAGGCGTCTATTACTGCCCTTGAAAAAGCAAAAGAGAAATTGCCTGGCCGGACGGTGAAAACTGTAGATCCGGACATGCACCGATTGGCGCTGATCCAAGAGGACCTGACAAAAAAAGCGAAATATCAGTTCGTTCTCAGCTCGTCAAATTTTCCCGTATGTCCGGGAAGTGGAAATTAAGGGGTAGATATGAAACGTTTATTGGTAATGGTTGCTACGGCTTTTTGCTTTTCTAATGCGATGGCAGGAGCGATTATCGGGGCGACAGAGATAACGCAGATTCTGAATAATTTTCAGTTGGCGGCAAGTTACGCCGAGCAGGCCCAGCAAACTGCGACCCAAATTCAGCAATATCAAGCGATGCTTCAAAACTTGAAGCAAATGACCCCGAGTAATTTACTCGATCAATCCGCGCAAAAATTATTTACCGATCAGAACATGATGCAGACCTTCAAGAATTTGCAAAATGTTGTGATTGCAGGTCAACAGACCAGCTATTCGCTGGCGAACATTGATTCGCGCTTCAAGCAGGCCTATCCAGGTTACGGCGGTGGCGCCGACTTTTCGAAGTCGTATAAAGATTGGTCGGGCAATACGCTCGGGTCCGTAAAGAATGCGTTGTCTTTGATAACTGCGCATTCGGAAAATTTTTCGAGCGAAGAAGGCATGGTTAACGAATTAAAGAACAAATCGCAGACCGCACAAGGGCAGTTGGAAGTGACGCAGGCCGGCAACCAGGTCAGTCTTGCGATGGTGGGCCAAATGCAGCAGTTGAGGCAGCTTCAGATGGCGCAAGCGCGCGTTCAGGCTGATTATGTCGCCGGGCAACAGAGTAAGACGGATCATCAGCAAGAGGGGTATGACAAAATCTTTGGCGGCTTGACCTCGACACGGCTTAAGTCACAGTAATTGCGGTTGGGCTAGGTGGACGGCTATCTTCCAAATTGAAAAAGAGTATCTTTATGCAATCAATTCTCTATGCTGGCGTTGGAAGTTTTCGTAAGCACTACAGGGCGTTTTTGCCATTATTTATTCTGGTTGTGTTGGGAAGCGCCTCGATTGAATCATTGGCCCAAGCAAGTACTACTTTCAACGTGTTAAATCCCGTCCGAGATAGCTACGCGCAGTTTCAGAATACTTGGTACACCTCAATCAGAGCGACGGCAGAGCGGCTCTTTTGGATTTTGGTGTCGGTTGATTTCGCCTGGTCCGGTGTAATTTATGTGCTCGAAAAAAATGATATTGCCGAAATTGTCATCAGCAACGTCAAGAAAATACTCACGATTGGATTTTTTTACAGCCTCCTGAAATTTTCAAATACATGGATTCCGGCAATCATCGATTCTTTCACGAAGATCGGACAGACTGCCGGCAATGTTTCAGCCTCCACTGCTTCGCCGGATGGCCTCGCTGGAACCGGGTTCGAACTTGCGATGGCTGCGTTTAAGGCGATTCATGACTTGGGCATGCTGGATTCGCTCGCAGTAATCTTTCCGGTGACAATGGTTGCGATCATCATTCTTTTATCATTTTTGTTTGTCGCCGCACAACTTTTGGTAACGCAAATCGAAAGCTTCCTGGCGATTGGCGCAGGCGTGATTCTGCTTGGTTTTGGCGGGTCTCGATGGACAACCGACTTTGCGACAAAATATCTGCAATACGCGGTAGGTACCGGCATCAAATTAATGTTGCTGTACCTCGTCGTGGGCGTTGGACAAACCATTACTCAGCAGCTTTATATTGATCCGAATCAATTGATCGATTCGTGTTTGAAATGTATGGGTGTTGCACTGGTATTTGGTTATCTTGCGATTCAGATCCCGGCAATGGCGTCGGCGATGATGTCTGGCAGCCCAAGTATGACAGCAGGGGCATTGGCCGGGGCCGCACTAACAATGGGTGCTGCAGCTGCCGGTGCTGGCGGCGCGGCAGTTGCCGGTGGCAAAGCGGCGCAAGGTGGCGCTGGTGGTGCTATGGCCGGTGCAGCAGGGCTTTCCAAAGCACTGGGAGCCGGCATGAGTTCTGCGATGGATGTCGGAAAAACTGGCATGGCAGGCGCAATGCATGCGGCTGGCCAGGTCGCAAATGAGGCCGTTGGCATGGCGAAGGGCGGAATCGGTGATGCTATTGCCGGTGGCTCAAAGAGTTTCGGTGAGAAGGTCGCTGGTTCGACGGGCGGCAAAATCGCCGCGAACATAGAGGCTGGACGCGGCGGACAGATGGGAAATGCGCCTGGCCCAGCAAATGGCAGTGGGCCGGCTTCACCGCCGAACAGCGGCCCTGGTCCTGGTGCTCCGGCGTCGAGTGCTACGGCGTCGGAGGCTGGTGGTGGCGGCATCCCCGGTTCTGAGCCGGTTGTGTCCAGCGCCCTTGGCGGCACCGCAGGACCATCGGGGGACGCTTCTTCTGCGTCGATCGACAATGGGGCAGCAAAATCTAATGATCGTGCCCCGAATCCTATACAAAGCGACCGTGATCCAATGCACAGGAAAATTCGCGAGCTGGACGGATTTATTCCGTCAGACGCGGCGGGGGCCGCAGGTATCAACATCGACCTAAAACACACAGCAGACTGAAATAAATAAAGCATAGGAGTTTATAGTGTTGAGTCGCAAACATAAATTGAAGAGCGTAGAAGATGTCGCTGCTGGATCGCAGCCCGACAAAATGCCTAATCCGTATCTTGAAAATCGTCGTGACACAGACGATCGCTATATGAATTTGGCGGTAAGTCGTCAGAACTGGATTCGCGCCTTTCAAATTGCATCAGGGCTGCTTGCGATATCCATTTCTTTTAATGGCTACTACATGACGCAAAGCAAATTTATTCCGTACATTGTCGAGGTCGACAAGATCGGCCATATCGTGAATGTAGGGGTTGCCGACAAGAGCAATCCGATCGATAAGAAGCGAATTATTCGCGCGGCTGTTATGGAGTGGGTTGAAAATTCAAGGGTCGTCATGAGCGATCAATTGGCGTTCAAGAAGACGATTGAAACCGTATATGCCCACGTACTGAATGAAGGCAAGGCAAAAAAACAGTTGGATGCGTACTACAAAGACAGAAAAGTCTTTGACTTGGCGGCGACACGAACCATTGTGGCGGAAGTGACATTGGCATTGCCAACCGCCGGCAATACATGGCAAATCGAATGGACCGAGACAACTCGCAACCAGTCGGGTGACATTATCCTAACCGAGCGCTGGAAGGGCGTCATTACGTATGACTTCGTGCCGATGGATTCTGAACAGTCGCTTCGCGCTAACCCAGCCGGCATCTACGTTACTGATTTCTCCTGGTCGAAACAAATTTAAACAGCATGGCAACTGGCTTATTAGGGAATGTGATGAATAAAAATTTAGGGGCGTTATTTGCTGCATTGCTGGTAAGTGTCCCGGCCTTGGCCGGCTCAACAAAGTACCTGACTGCTCAAGATGCGGCGGTGGCACAAGCGCGCAAATGGCAGCAAACCGGTGTGGCCAAACCGATCATGAGTGACGATGGGAAAATTCTTTTCCCGTATGGCCAATACCTTCCAACCATCACATGCGCGCCCCTGCGTGCGTGCGATATCGAATTGGAAGCAGGAGAAATTGTCACAGGCAAGCCGCTTGCCGGCGATGCCGTGCGTTGGAAGGTGACGCATGCTGAATCGGGGCGCGGTGACAAGAAAGTTACGCATGTGGTGATCAAACCGACCGACGCCCACCTCGACACCAATCTAATTATCACAACGGATCGCCGAACATATCATCTGCGCATGTTATCGACGGCCAATGAGACCGATTATTTGAATCGCGTCGGATTCTACTATCCGGAAGACATTGCTGATGAGTGGGACACATCTGCGAAAGTCGCCGAAAAGGAGGCGAAAGAAAAAGAGCGCCTTGTTGTGTCGGATCTGCCAGCATCGTCAATCGATAAACTCGATTTTGAATATTCATTTGAAGCGGATAAATCTGCAATCAAACCAGTTCGCGCTTTCAACGACGGCACACGGGTATTCATTCAAATGCCAGAAGAAATGCGATCGGCGGAAGCACCGATATTGCTTCTCTATGACAATGCAGGAAATCCGTCAGTTGTGAATTATCGGGTCAAAGATCTGTACTACATCGTGGATAAATTATTTGACAAAGCGGTTCTCATTGCCGGCGCTGATAAGTCGCAAACGAAGGTTGTTATTTCGCGTGGATCAGACAAGAAAAAGGGTTGGTTCTGGTGAACCGATAGGCACACAACATGGCAAACAATCCTGCATTTGATACGTCTGATACCGTGGTTATGAAGGGCCAGGTCACAGGCGTTACTCGCATTTCCAAGAAAATGAAAATCCTGTTTTTCATCCTCGGGACCGTTTTCTTGGTGTTTTTACTCTTTACGATTTTTACACTCGACAGCTCCAACGATTCGTCCACAAGCGACAAGGCCGCTGCCGCCGATCTAGAAGCGGAAAAGGCGAAGAAGGGCATGGAGCCGGCGAAGGCTGACGTGGTGACAAAAGGCGTAGGGAACGGGAATGCGGCGATTGGATTCAACTCGCCAGCTTTTCCGTTGAATGACGGAGTAGTCCTGCCAACGAAAAATGCCGATGCCTCCGCATCCCCTGGTGGAGCCGGGACCTCTGGCTTGGGAGCCGGAATGGTGCTGCCGCTCGGTTCGTCTGCGAAGACCATTAATACACCAAACGCGCCGTCTGTCGTGGTACCGGCGCCCACATCCACAACGGTGCAGGCAGTGGCCGCTGTTTCTCCTGCAGCGATGGCAGCAGCGCGAGCTGCGGATCTGCGCGATCAGCAAAAGGCTCAAGCGATCGCGGGGGAAATAGAAGTAGGATCTGGTTTCGCATCCGGTGGCGCACAAGGGGGCGCCGCTGCGAACAATCCTTTCCTGGCCAGTCTGTCGGGGGCCGGCGCCGGGGCAAGTCCTGGGTTTCCTGCCCCACGTATGCAGGAACAGGACGACCAAAATAAGCAGGGTCGAAAAGAAGCGTTCTTGCGCGAGGCCGAAGCAAAGAGCGGTCAATATTATTTGAAGGAAGCGAAACAAGCGCCGGTATCGAAGTATGAAATCAAGATGGGATGGAAGATCCCCGCCTTCCTAATAGACGGTATTAATTCTGATCTTCCAGGGCAGGTGTGTGCTCAGGTGCGTGAAAACGTCTATGACACGGCGACCGGGAAGTATCTGTTGGTGCCGCAAGGGGCCAAGGTTTGCGGTTCGTATGACAGTCAGATAGCGGTCGGGCAAAACAGAATCTTGATGGTTTGGAATCGCATCATATTTTCCGATGGCAGCTCTTTGGCTCTCGACGGAATGCCGGGAGCCGATCAGGCGGGATATGCTGGATTCGACGCGGAAGTGGATAACCATTATTTCAAGGTTTTTTCGGCGGCTGCAATGCTGAGCATTATTTCTGCGGGTGTCCAGTTGTCGCAGCCGCAGCAGGCTTCAACCAACGGCGTTCCAAATACTAATCAGACCGTGGCGGCGGCACTTGGCCAACAACTCGGTCAGGTGTCGACGTCAATGATCCAGAGAGATCTGAAGATACAGCCAACGCTTACGCAAATGCCGGGCTATCGTTTCAACATCCAGATCACGCGCGATATCGTGTTTAAAGGACCGTACAAGGCATGATGATCGCTCAGTGAATGCACTCCTTTGCCTCGCTACGCGGGGCTTTTTTTTTGACAATTCATTCTCTTGCGTCCAAAAATTGCATGCTGTACTGACACCCATATAACTATGACGAGACGTACATGTTCACTGAGTGGGGGCAAATTCAATTAAAATGAGAGTATGCATACCAAACGTCGGAAAATATTAAGAGGCGCTTTATGAATACCGCTGAAGCATCCGCAAAGGTGGAGCCGGGGCTAAAATCGAAAAGTGGTGCAAAGATCGGTAGACCGAAAACCCGCCACGAGAAGCTCAAGCCCATATCGACGCGGTGCCCCGCTGCCGTGTACACTTATTTGAAGGGCATCACCCCCTTCCTGAACACTTCGCTTACAGCAATGTTTGCCGATATGTTTGACCGCTTTATGAACGAACGTCCGTGGGAAAGCGGCTTACATTGGAGAAAGCCGAAAACAGCGGTTTCGCTTGTCGGTAAGAAGGTGGGAAGCACCGGATGGATCCAACTCAATATTTCGCTGACGCCAGAGCAGGCTGATCGGGTGGAAAAAACCGCTACCATCTGTGGCGTCTCCAAAGCCTGTTTCTGCTATACAGCAATTTTTTGGTGGGTAACGTATGTCTATCCGCCTGCGACAAAGAAAATTTCTAAATAATTTCCAACGTCGGAAACCGAAAACGACCGCTCGATTGCGAAGCGGTTTTTTTCGTACAAATGACATAAATATGTGAGTTTCTCTTGCCGCTCTAATTTTTACACGATATTATGATTGCGTGATATCCAAAGGAGACCGATGTGCCGAAGGTAACAGAAGCAAAAAAACAGGTGTTGCTGCGCGTTCCAGAGCGTCTTTACGAAATATTACTGCAAAAATCGACTGAAAAAACGTTGCAGCGTGGTGCGCCGGTCACGGTCCAAACATTAATCACTGAACAACTTGAATGCTGGTTAGAGAACGAAGGGGAGGATAATGGCTAAACTGATTACGGTCGGAAACCAAAAAGGCGGCGTTGGAAAAACTACGCTTGCTTGTCATCTAGCATTTGCCGCGCATGAAGCCGGCCGATCTGTGTTGTTGGTAGACTTCGATACGCAGGGGAATGCGTCACAATTTCTCAGCCAGAACATGAAAATAACCAAGAATGCTGGTGGGTCCGAATTATTGTTCGGTGGCGAAGAGCTAATATTCGGCCAGACACCTCACAGTAATATCAAACTGTTGCATGGACATAAAAGGCTCCAGGCTCTCGATGTTCGCAACAATGAGGTTCTGGAAATGGCCATTGCAAAACGGCGTGAGATGCGTAAGCTCCCATTCGATTATGTGATCTTTGACACGCCGGCAAACTTGGGCCCCCGTTTGGCATCTCCGTTGTTTTGGTCGGATATCGCGATTCTTGCCATTAAACCTAGCTTGTCATCTATGGTGGGTCTTGAAGATATGTTCGAAACGATTGGGAATGCGAAAAAAAGAAATCCAATTCTCGATATCCGTTTTGTCATCAATATGATGAATCGCTCGTCTGGTACACAGAAAAAAGAATGCGAAGCTCTGCATCAAAAGTTTGGCAAAAATATTATTGGCGAATTCTCTTTGCGTCAGCATGTGGCGGACGCCTTAGACAATTTCAAGCCAGTATGGAACTACACGAAGGACGCCAAACTGAAACGGGAGTGGAAAGAATTTACGGCTCGCGCTTTGGCGGTGAGTGAATGAATATGGAAACCAACATGAACGCAAAAACAATCAGCACAGTCGATTTTATGAATGACCTCAGCGAGCCTGGGATGCAGGTTATGGCGATTCCGATTGACGATATCCGTCCCGATCCGGACCAGCCGCGCAAAAGCCTCGCGCCGATCGACGGTGTAGTGGATGAAGAAGATCAGCAAAAATTGGAGATGCTCGCCGCTTCCATTGCGGACGAAGGCCTGTATCAACCAATCCTGGTCAGAGAAATGCCTGATGGTGATTATCAGATCATCGCTGGCGAGCGCCGCTGGCGTGCCACCAGATTGAATCGTGAGAGAGGCGTGCCAAACTCGGACACGATTAATGCGATGGTTCGTCAGGATTTGACAGGAGCCGCGTTAGTGGTCGCGCAATTATCCGAAAACTTGCAGCGTGACGATCTCACTGATTTGGAAACTGCTGCTACTTTGAAAGTACTTTTCACCAAATTCCCGGAGCTTCAAAAGCAGCAAATAGCCAAGATACTTAAGCTTCGAAATTCGCATATTTCGCGATTGCTTGCACTTCTTGATCCGCAGTGGGCGCACGTAGTCAATTCGGGCATCATCACCTATGCGTCACTTCTGGAGCAATTTAAATCGTTGCCGGAAGATGCGCGGAACGAGTTGGTAAGCACGGCAAAGAGCGAAGAACGTCCTTTGACTTCAACCGATTTGAAAAATGCGCGCAAAAATAACCAAGACAAAGCAGACGGAAAGACTGTTCGCCCTGGCGATGACTCATGGCCCTTTATCCCGGCAACGGCAAAAGGGAAAGGGGGTCTAACCAAAGAAGTCATTACTGAAGCTGCAGCCGCGATTAAATCGCAAATGCCGGAAACGGAAAACTACCAATACCCAGGTGCTAAGGCGGGGGCTTTTAGCGGCAACGGGCTTGGGAAAACAATCATTGATTTCGGTGGCGAAGCGACGATACCGGAAGGCATGGGAGCTTTAAATCCGGCACTGAACGACAAGCGAGAAGTGAAACTGACGATGGACCAACTGGAAGTGTTGCTGAGCATGGACTCTTTCGAAACAAAGGGTCATTTTGTCAGCGCCATGTTGCCCGTGGAAGAAATTAAAAACGCTATCGGTATGATCGGCGGTGATGTGCCTGAAGATGAAAATCAGTTGGTGATTGCTCTGATTAAACGACTGAACGAACTTCAATCCTAATCGTGGAGGCCGGCGCAAATTGCGCTTGGCTAACAATGTATTATGAAATAAAAAAGACATAACATTGTCTAAATAATGGAAGGCAGTCGGGTAAAGCGATGCAAATCAATTTGGGATCAAATGCAAATGACGCAAGAAATGGACGGGATGTCCCGGTAACGTGGGACAGCCGACGCACCATCAGTTCGCATGGCCTGGTATTGGGCGACACTGGGACGGGCAAAAGCACGATGCTGCGCAAGATAATTTCACAAGCTTGCGCAACAAGCGCAGGCCGGCTCCGCGTGCATGTGATCGATCCGCATGGAGACATGGGAATCGACGGGGCGTCATCAGTTAAGTTTTCGGAATCAACGGATTATGGATTTAATCCCTTGGAAGTCAACTCGCATGCAGATTTTGGCGGGGTACGCAAACGTATTCAAAGCTTCATTTCCGCGATCAATCGGACATCACATAAGATTGGACCGAAGCAGGAAGCTGTTTTGCGAAATATCCTAGCGGATCTCTACAGTGCAAACGGTTTCAAAGCTGACGATCCGGACACCTGGCACATTGGTGCTGAATCGATTCCTTTGGGCGTAAAGCAAGGGCGGATCTACCTCGATGTCCCGTATGAGGAAAAAGACCGGGCGAAGGCTGCTGGGGCGCAATTTGATACGGATGTTAAATCCTGGTGGTGCGCAGAAGGTCAACATGCGGACGGTCTATTGCGATGGGGGCCAAAACAATTTGGTAGGCGTCAGCCCACGTTGCTCGATGCCGTGCGGTTCGCAAAAAAAAGACTCAATGCCATGTTTTTCGGTACCAATACGGCAACGATGCATTTTCTTGATGAAACAAACCGTCTTGCCAAATCCTTGCAATCCAAACAAATGTCCGCCGCGAAGCGTGGAGAGGATGTCGCAGACCAAGCAAAACTGTTGAAAGAAATTGACATTGCCAAGGGGAAACTACTAGACTCTTTCCGGGGATATGTAGGTGAGATTAGAACCGGCCGCGAGCTGGAAGACATCATCAAGTACGATAGTAGCGACGTTCTGAAATCTATTGTAGATCGCTTGGACAATTTGAATGCGATCGGTATTTTTCGGAATACCGCGCCGCCTTTCAATCCTCGCTCTTCAGTGTGGCATTACGACATCAAGGCCTTATCCAGCGACGAAAAGAAGCTGTTTGTTACGTTTCGACTGGAGGCTATCTTTGCTGCAGCAGTTCAACGCGGCGAACAATCCGACCTGGTTGAATTGATAGTGATTGATGAGGCGCATCTGTATCTAACTGACGATACCGATCACATCATTAATCGCTTGATCCGTGAAGCGCGGAAATTCGGTGTCGGCCTGCTGATGGCGTCACAAGCGCCTTCCCATTTTTCGGATGAGTTGCTGGCCGGGGTCGCGGTGCGAATAGTGCTGGGACTTGATGAATTTTACTGGCCAGTCCTGACGCGCAAATTTGGTCTTGATGAAAAATCTTTGCGTTATGTGGTCCCGAGAAAGAGGCTCATCGCACAAATGAAAAACGCGGGGGAGTTGCAGAGTCGGGTTCATTGGGTCAATTTGTAATTTCCAACGTCGGAAAGGGAGGTCAGGGGTTATAGTTGTATATAGAAAATAAAGGTTTAGAAGGCTTGATTTTTTGCAATTAGAGAGTATATTGATCGTAGGCAATACAAATTCACTGAATTAGGGAGATTGAAATGCATGGAACGGGTTGCGGGGCGATGGTGCTTTCGATAGTGTCGGATAAGAATTACGTACCTTCGCTGGAGAAGGTGATTTGCCCGGCGGTGATCGCCGCAGTATTCCAGGATGAACCGGCTCCTTTTCTGTTGAATAAGGATGGCTCGGTCGATTCATCGGTCTATCAAACATGGCTCAGTAATATCGGCGCCGAAGCAGTTCAAGCTTTCGCTGATTGCTCGGAACTTGTATCCCCAAAGGTTCGCGCGGCAATCGCTCAGCCTAATAAGGCGAAAAATTTTGCATAAGAGTTGAGCGCAATGGACGAAAAGGAATTCAAGAGCCTGGTGAGCGGTACGCGGTTATCTTCAGATAGTCGCGAAGCCGCTCGTTTGGTTTTTGTCGAAGGCATGTCGCAAATAGAAGCTGCTCAACAGATGCAGATTTCTCCGCAACGCATGAATCAGATCGCGAGTGCGGTACGCCGTGAGCAAGAAAAGAAAATTGCGATTACGGATCGTGGTGATGTGGTTAGCGTTAGCTACGCCATTGCTGTTAAAGAGGCAAGAGACCTGTATGGCGACGATCTAACTTTGAATCGTCCCAAGGATGATGGAAGAAGTGTCGGCCAGGTCGTGTCGCGGACGGATTTTCATTTGGTGCAGTTCATCGGTAAAGATGCCGTCGTAGTTCATGAACTGGCAAAGCTCGATCGCGTGCCGCCAATCGGTCGTAACGTGGTAATCGATTATTCGGCGGGTCGTGGATCAGTAGTTGACCGATCGCAAGAGAAGGTGCGTGGGGGTCATTCGCGTTGATATCAGATGGTGCAGGCTTGGGCTGGTCGGCCTGTTCTTGATGTAATCGTAGGCCAGTAATTTAACTATTTTGCTTTATTTAATGTATAGGAGATGCAAATGGCTGCGATGACTGAAAATGCTGAAACTACAGGTGCAAAGAAACAAACTCCAAGAGCGGCAAAGGGGGCGGGTGCCAATAATTTCGAGGCCGACAAAGACGGTGTGGTTGTTACGGAAGGCGCGGACCGCAAGCTGCTGGTCCAGTTCGAGTTCAATCCCGCGTTGGTCGCCATGATGCGAAATATCGAGGGCGCCAATTACGATCGCAATATTGGTCGTTGGGTGGTCCCGGTCGAGAAAAAAGTAGAGCTGCTTGTGGCGCTGCCTGAAATGCGTAAAGAGGTGGTGCAAGACGGCGTTGCACGCTCTGAAATCGATAAGGCCGCAATGGTTGCGGCCCAGGCACGCCAAAAAGAAAACGGTACGGTCGCTTCTGTCCAGCCTCGTATCAGCGATTACGTTACCGTGGCCGACGGACATACGGGCGTTATCCTCGCCGCCAATGGCCGCTATGCGGCTCAGCTTACCGGCTTCGGCAAAGACGATGGCGCGGCGTTTGTGACAGTGCACAAACTGTCCTCGCTGAGTGAACGGGTGTTTAAAGGCGATCGCGTCTTCATTGACTACAACGAGGGTTCGCAAAAAGGACGGGTGACGCACGTCAAGACGAAAGAAGAGCGGACCGAGGAATTTGAAAAGAACCTCGGCAAAAATGTCGACGGGGTACGCGTTGTTGAGCAGGACGGAAAATTTACCGTCGAATTCGACTACAACCCGGCGCTGACTGAACGCATTCAACGGCTCGATGGTGCCGATTTCGACAAGACGGCCAAAGTTTGGAACATCGGCGCCGACAAGAAAGATTTTTTGGTGCGTGCGATCAGCGACATGCGACTGGAAGTCCTTGCCGATCAAAACGACCGTGCCGCAATGGAAGTCGTGGCGCAGGAAAAAATCGATGGCGTCAAGATCAAGGACGCATTTACCAAGGACGGCACTTTCCATTCCGGTCAAGTGCTTGCCAAAAACAGCCGCTACGTGTTGCAGCACACCGGCAAAGAATACGTTGCAATTCATCGTGCATCGGCGTTCAACTTTGCGCCGGAAGTCGGTACCAATGTGCGCATCGAGTACCAGGACCGCAAAGCGAAAGTGGCAGACCGGGGGTTATCCAAAAGTCAGGGCGCAGAACGCTGATTGACCGTGACAGTGGCGCTTTGATAGCGTCACTGTACTTTAATAAATTCATACATAAAGAAAAGCCAAAATGAAACAAATTCATGAAATGACATTTCCAGAATTCTCGAACGCGATCCAGGCTTCCGGGGGAATGAACCGCTGGCCACAATTGGGCGCGGCCAATGAGGTTGTGTCGTACTCGGTTTTCATGAATGGCGAAATTGCCGACGCATTGCCGGAAATCGCGCGCACGCATGAATTTAGAGACGTGACGATTCATGCGCTGACTGAAAAAATCGGCTTGAATCCAGAGTCGTTCCGGGACAACGTGAAGGTGGCCGAACTGGTGTCAGTGCGACATGCGTACATGTCCAGCGTACTTGAAGCGTCGATGCTTTATGTGCTGGAGCCGGCTATTCAGGACGAATACGCGCTTGTGTCGAATGGCTTTTCTCACCCATTGATTCAGGAACAGATACAAGAGCAAAAACGCTTTGGTGAGCTGCTCAGGCCTGTATTGTCGGATGCGCAGAAGATCTTGGGTAAAGAAGCGCGGGAACAAGCTGCAGCCGGCGTGTCGCGTGGCGAGGTCATTTCACAAAATTCCGAATTTACTGTGCAAGACATCGGTGACGGCCGCATCGTGGCCCACGAGAACCGGCGTCTAGCTGCGGTACCCGCCGTAGGGTCAGAAGTTACCGTTGCGTATTACCGTGGCAAGGGACAGGTAATAAGCGATATGAAGGACGTGGCGATCGGCAAAGTCTATGTCGAAGCAAAGAGCGGCGACCTGGCCGTAAATCTGGCCAACGTCGATGGGGATATCAAGCACGTTGTGATGTTCGGCAGCATGGCGATGGTGTCCGAGTTCGCCAGCGAACACGGACTCGGTAAAGATTTTGTGCGTGAGGCAATGGATGTTCGAACGGCGTCACCAAAGATATCGCCAAATCAGTCGAAACGGGAAATTGCGGGGGAGCCGTACATCGATCCACTCACTGACAGCCTGGCCTTGGACTACCGCGAGAACGGCATCAAGTTCACCGTCGTATTCGGTAGCGCAAAAGAATTTGAGGCGAATGCGCACCAATTCGGCGCCTCCGAAGAGATTATTTCGATTGCGTATCAAATGGAAAGTCTCGCGCATCCTGGGATGCAAAGCCAGGATCAAAAATCGCATGCGGATGCCGTCGCCATCGTGAAAGGTCGATTTTCGACCGTGGACGTGGCGAACGTGGATTCGGGCAGGTACGCGGGAATGATTGTCGCAACAACCGCGTTGCACGTAGTTCAGGATACCGGTCGGTCAAGCGCCATCATTCACGACAAGCGGAACCTGGACAAAATCCCGCTTGCCGGCGAGAAGGTGGCCCTCTCTTACAAAAGCGGCAGGGCGGAGGTGAACGTGCGGGAAGTTTCAAAAGACCGGGATCTGGGGCGGAACTAATCACAAGTCAAAGACTGAGGGAGTACGACATGAAGGATGTAAAGCGAAATAAGCAGCCTGAAAATGCGGTCGACGCGACCGCACCTGTCGGTGCGCCGGGGTCGGTTGTACGGGTTGTTGCTGGACGCATTTCGGCCTTTGGCCTGGCCGATAGTGCAGGCGAAGAATTTTACGTTGAGATCAAGAGTCAAGACGGGACAACAATCAAAGGCCGTGATCCGCGTAAGTCTTCTATTCCGTTTTTCGAAAAACTGAAGCTCGACGTGGGCGATGCGATTGAAATGCGATTGGCAGCAACCGGTGAAATTGAATCGTTGGACCTTGTTCGCCTTCCGCTCGCACATGGCATCACGTCAGAGAGTGCGGAACGCGAAGAAGACCAGATTAACAGTTTTCGTCGCGTGGAACCGGACGTAAACGATCCGATCAACACCATTCGCCCAGTTGCATTACCAGACCATGAAAGTGACGCGCTGGATACCGTCAAGGGGGTCGCTGCGCAGGAAGAAAAACCGCTTGCAACACTGCTGAAAGGCCGATTTACGCGTGATGCGGCCGGCATCTATCGACGCGTCGGAGAAACGCGCGAAGCTCTCGCCGATGAAGGCCAGGTGATTCGTTTCATCGACAAGCAGATGGACGCGTTCGAGGCCGGTGTAGAGCTTGCGAAGAGCAAGGGCTGGAAAGCGATTGAAGTGACAGGGACAGAGAAGTTCCGCGCCGAAGCTTGGTTCCATGCGAAAGCGGCGGGACTCGATGTGATTGGCTACGAGCCGAACGAGCAGGATTTTAAGCGTCTTAAATCGCAAGGCAAATCGATTACCCCTCACGCGGAAGTCTTGGCCCCGTCAAAAGAAATGGTCGATTCACAACAAGAAGCGTTTGACATCGCCATGAAAAAAGGCCTCGGGGTGGTCGGAACGAATAAGGCGAATGGCCGTTACGCCGGCAAGATCATTCATGAAACGTCGCATCATTTGCTGCAAGAAACCGGTAAGGGTACTGTTGCCGTCCATGACAAGCGGGACCTGGACCCGGAACACGCGACAATTTTGAAAGCGTCAAAATCGCTGAAGGTGCATTACAACAAAGGCCATGCATCGGTAGCGTCGATGGATAAATCGCGTGCCACGATCGGTCGGTAGATAAATAGTTGGCAGTAGTAGCTGCTGACTCACTCAGGGGAAATTGAATGAACAAGATTGTAAGCAGTGTTGACGAAGACAGCCTTTTGGACGCCGCTAATTCTGGCGTCCCGGTGGATGAGGCCGGTATTGGCGAAGACGAAATGCTGCCCGACGCGGTGCCGTTTATTGTCCCTGGCGTTGCGGAGAAATAAGCATGGCTGATTATCGTCAAGTATTAACAGACAAGATTATCGAGGCGTTGGAGGCCGGTACCGCGCCGTGGCAAAAGCCTTGGGACGGATCGATTGTACAAAGAATGCAGCCGTTTAACCCTGTCTCTGGCACCCAGTATCGGGGCGCCAATCGATTCTGGCTGATGATGGCGGAGCATGCAGATCCGCGTTGGTGTACTTACAAGCAGGCCGAGTCTCAAGGGTGGCAAGTACGCAAGGGCGAAAAGTCCATGTCCATCGAGTTCTGGAAGTGGCATGACGAATCAGAGCAAGTGAACGCGGAGACCGGCGAAGTCGAGAAGATCCGCGTGCGTCGTGAGAACCCGATCGTGCGGTATGCAAACGTATTTAATGCGTCGCAGATCGATAATGTGCCGTCGCTCGACCTGATTCAAAATGGGTACGAATGGGAGCCGCTTCAGATGGCGGACACCATTATGACGCGCTCCGGGGTTCCGTTCTTTTACGATCAAGCGGACCGTGCGTTTTACCGGTCAGCGGTGGATGAGATTCACATGCCGCCGCGCGAAGCGTTTCCCGATGCAGGCAAATTCTATGCCACGGCCCTGCACGAGCTGGGGCATTCGACGGGCCATGAAAGCAGGCTGAACCGGAAGCTCGGCAACGTGTTTGGTTCTGAAGATTATGCAAAAGAAGAATTGCGTGCGGAAATGGCAAGCTTTTTCCTGTCGGCCCGACTCGGTATCGAGTTCGATGTGGGGCAGCACTCATCTTATGTCGGTTCCTGGATTAAGGCTCTCAAGGAAGACAAAAATGAAATTTTCCGCGCTTCGCGTGACGCCGAAGAAATTACCGAATATGTGATGAATTACGGTCTGGAAAAGGCGGTAGAACAGGCCGTAGAAGCGAATAGGGCGCCTGTAGCGGCGAAAATAGATGCGCAGCCTATGCAGAACAAGGGGCAGGCGTTTCCAACGTCGGAAATCGCGGCTGCTTCGGCCAGCGTGAGTCGTTCTTACATCAATGTGCCGTATGCCGAAAGGGAGGAAGCCAAGAAGCTGGGGGCTAAATGGGATAAAGCTCGCACCAGTTGGTATGTGCCTGCTGGGACCGACAAAGGCGTGTTCGGCAAGTGGATGGGTGTGCCAGCGCTGCCGACCAATGATTTTGCAGCGGAGTTTGGTAATGAGCTGCGTGCGAAGGGTCTGGTTGTTGACGGTGATCCGATGATGGATGGCCAGTGGCATCGAACAACAGTGAGTACGAGCCGGAATGCCAAGGCGTTGAAGGGCGCCTATATAGGCAATCTTGACGGCGATTTAGCCAATGGTTATATCCAGAACTTCGATATCGGCGTGGCGGAGGCATGGTTTCCAAAAGGTGTCGTGATTTCGGAAGAGCGGCGCCAACAATTCGAGCGTCAGGCTGAGGAAAACCGGCGTGTGCGTGACGCTGAACTGACGGCAGAACGCGAAGGCGTTGCCAACAAACTCGGCAAAAAATGGGAGGCGCTACCGGAGGCAGTCGAACATCCTTATCTGGACCGGAAAGGTGTTGCAGCGTTCGGGCTTCGTATTGACGGCGATCGCCTGGTAACGCCGATCCGTGATGCGGAAGGCAAGTTGTGGAGCCTGCAATACATTCCTTCCGATCCTGACAAAATCAAAATGTATGAAAAAGGCGGGCAGAAAACCGGGAATTTTCATGTGTTGGGCGAATTGGCCGGTTCGCAAACGGTCCTGTTTGCAGAAGGTTATGCGACGGTCGCAAGTCTTCATATGGCAACTGGCTTGCCGGTCATTGAAGTTTTTGACAGTGGAAATATTGAGGCCGCGGTTCGCGCGGTGAAGCCGATGCTGGTCGGGCAAGCGATCATCATCTGCGGGGATGATGATGTACTGACGCAGGACCGCATAACGGACGGGCTTAATCAACTGGTCCAAAACAAAATCAATGGGCAATTACAACTATCTGGCATCGCGAAAATAGAGATTCGCATCGATGGCAGTGAAGTCGTGTTGCAGTCCAATCCTGATTGCAAGATGTGGTTGGATTTCGATATGGTGGTCGATGGCGTGCCGCGCATCGTTGGTGAAATTGTGAACGGGAAGACCGGCCACAGGGCCAACGTGCTCATCAATAACGTGGGCAGGGAGAAGGCGACCCAGGCAGCGGAAAAGCACGGTGGCGTATCGGTTTTCCCGGTATTTTCGAACCAATCCAACGGTCTGACCGACTTCAATGACCTGCACAGCGTAGAAGGGTTGCCGGCTGTGGCGCAACAGATCCAAACGGTGGTTGAGCGCACTTTGAAGGACCATTCGCCTGAGCAATATGCGAAAGCGGCTTTGGGCGAGAATGCGATCTTGCAATTGCCGCAAGACAACAAACGCTACGTTGGTCCGGTGATCGCAAATACGTTGGGAATGAGTGTCCAGGATATCGGCAAACTGACGGCGGTTTCACATGACATGACGAAGCTCGATCGCGTGCCGGCCGTGGGTATGGCCACAAAAATAACCTATGAGGCTGGTCGTGGCACCGTAACGACGCCGCACGACAGAGAAGGGACGGCCAAACAGCGATGATTATTTTAATTGGCTATGACATTTTTATACTACAATAACATCTATATATAAATTTGATCACTGCCCATGAATATCAATCAACGGAATACAAATGTGCGCTTCGGGATGTCGGTTGTATTGACATTTATGATGTGCATGTTTGTCGCTTCGTGGATCGCAACGCAATATCTCGCGGCCGCGTTGGACTATCAACAAGGGCTGGGCGAGGCGGCATGGAGTTTAGGGCGCCGGAAGATCTATCAACCGTTCGCCTGGTGGTTCTGGAATCTGCAATGGATGAATGAGGAAGGGCCTTTACGAGCCATCATCACGCGTACTCAGTTCATTGCTTTATTTGGTGCAGTGGCCAGCGTTGCAATCGGCATCTTTATGTTTTATCGGCGAAGCATGCAAAGCGAATTGCCGGAAGATCTGCATGGCTCAGCGCGCTGGGCGAACCTGCAAGACATCGAGCGGATGCGATTGATTTCACACTCGTATTCCGAGGGTAAAGGCCGAAATAAAACCACCGTCAACTACAAGGCAGGAGGCGTCTATATCGGTGCGTACGAAACACCGAATGGGCGCAAGGTACTGCGATACAACGAGCCAGCGCATTTGCTTTGTTATGCCCCTTCTCGAAGCGGCAAGGGCGTCGGGCCGGTTCTTTGCACGCTTCTGTCCTATCCTCATAGCACCGCTACCAACGATATCAAGGGCGAGAATTTCGAATTGTCGAGCGGGTTCCGCCATACGGCGGGATCGCTTGTGATTCGGTTTGATCCGACCTCCCTTGACCAAAAAAGTATCGATGGGAAAACGCGCTACAACGTGGCTTCGGGTTGGAACGTGCTGCAAGAAATCCGGTCGTTCTCAGATTTCGATGAAATGGATGCGCAAAACATCGCCGCTGCCATTGCCGACCCTGAAGGCAAAGGGATGGAAGACCATTGGGTGTCGACCTCATTCGACCTGTTGACCGGCGTGATCTTGCATGTCCTTTATTTCGAGCGCGACAAGTCGTTGTCGGGCGTTGCCACGTACCTTTCCGATCCAAGCTTCACCGACCCGGAGCAAATGTTTAATCGTATGTTGGATGCAGAACATGATCCGCAACTGGTGATGGGATGGATGGATTCTGACGGCAGACCAACGAAGACGCATCCGGCTGTTGCGAGAGAAGCGCGGTCGATGTTGAATAAGGAAGAAAAGGAGCGCAACAGCGTATTGTCCACGGCGAAAACAAAACTGACATTATTCGCGGAGCCGGTTGTAGCACGCAACATTGCCCGTTCAGATTTTTCGATTTCAGATTTGATGAATCACATCAAGCCGGTGTCGCTCTACCTGGTGGTGCCGCCTTCGGACAAAGACCGGCTCCGGCCTTTGATCCGTCTGTTCATTACGTTCATGCTTCGCCGGTTGACAAAAGACATGGACTTTGAAGAGGGGCGCAGCGTCAAAGGCTACCGTCACAAGTTGCTGCTGCTGATCGATGAGTTAGCCTCGTTAAAGAAGCTGGAGCAACTGCAGGACGGACTTGGCTACATCGCCGGTTACGGCATCACGGCATATTTATTCGTGCAAGACACCATCCAGTTGAAGGAAGCCTACGGCGATAACGAGACGATCACGTCGGGATGCCAACTGCGGATCGCGTTTGCGCCGAATACACTATCGACTGCGGAAGATCTGTCGAAAATGACGGGTGTATCGACGGTATCGCGTCAAAACGTTTCTTACTCGGGTAGTCGGATGAGTTCGATGCTTGGTCAAATGAGCGTGTCCGAGGAATTGGTAGAGCGGCCATTGATGACCGCTGACGAAATCATGAAATTGCCGCGTGACGAAACATTGATTTTCAACGCAGGCCACCCGCCAATCAAAGGGAAAAAGCTCGAATATTTCAAGATGGATGAATTCAAATCGCGCGCGATTATCGCCAGTCCGAGCCGCGTTGCGATGACATATCGGAGTTCGAATCGTATGCTCGCCGGATCTTGGTTCATGGTGCTGGTGCAGCGCAAGGCCAACGGCGTTAAGGCGTTCGATGTTTCGATTAATTGTTACGCAGAATTTCCGCCCGTCCGAGTGATTGTCAAGCAGGAAGATTTGCAGACCGAGACTGTGCATGAGTACGCATTTCAGCTTGTGGATGCTAAAGGATCTCCTGTCGATCGCGCACTGACCGTCGATGATGTCCAGTTCAGTCTGGTGCCGGTCGATACCACTGACAGCTTCAATATCAACGAAGCGTATGAAGTTCATTTCCAGGTAAAAGACCCGTCGGCATTGCCAGAATTCTCGCAAAAGGGATTTTATCGCGACAGCGCGGTATGCGAGCGCGATATACGGCGCTTGATGAAGGAACGGTACCGCGAGATCGGATTACACGAAACCGGCGAAGCGATCGATGTGACGATCGACAAAATCACTGATGGGGGCCGATATTCGGGCAAGGTGATTTTTGACAATCGGGACTTTGTAGTGTTAGAAAATTCACACGACATCATTTCCATTCACCGAAAATTCAAATTAAATGAAGTGCCTCTCATGGGAGAAAGTACGACAATAGTGTATACGGGCAAGAAAGGGGGCGTCGTATGATGCGTCTCGAAGCCCGAAATGATGCATTGTTGTCGGAGAACGCTGTGAGCAGGAACACAGTGCGGGTAAAACTGTACCCGCATACTAATTTTGAAAAGATAGATCGACGCGCGGCGCGGCATCTGTACCGGCTGCTGCAGGTCTATAACTTTTGCCTCGAAGATGACACTCGCTATCTGGAACGATGGGCGACATTCTGGCCGTCATTACGACCGGTTGAGAGAAAGGCCCTTGCATTGCTGGTAATGTCGAATTCAAATGGCGAATTTGGAAGGCGGCTGGATGTAAGC
Source organism: Pseudundibacterium arcticum (assembly GCF_042646465.1). Classification (NCBI taxonomy): domain Bacteria; kingdom Pseudomonadati; phylum Pseudomonadota; class Betaproteobacteria; order Burkholderiales; family Oxalobacteraceae; genus Pseudundibacterium; species Pseudundibacterium arcticum. Next base: position 70,497 of record NZ_JBHRTP010000091.1, on the reverse strand, counting down.
AATCTGCCAGTTGAACTAGAGGCGTTTGAGGGGCAAATCGAACGTGTGGTTTTGCGCCCGAGTGTCGCTTCCGAACTGGAAAAGGTCGTTGGACGTTTTTACGCAAGTCTGACTAATCCTGGTGAATTGGCAGCGCACTTAGCCGCTGTCAGTCCGGACGGATTTCAGGCCACGGTGCCGTTCGGGGGCGCGATGCTGGCCTATAAAAATGATCTGCTTTTGCCTATGGAGTATCGGGATCGCTGTTACGCTGCACTTTTGTCTGCCGGCATGGATAGCGAAATGGCCGCATCTTATGCAAACGGGTTAGAAGGGGAATTGGCTGATTTCCTTATCCTGAAGGAAACGCGTGGGATATGGGAGTGAAATTCCTGCTGACGCTCGTTTGCTTGTCGGTGATGGCACGAGGCGCCTTGGCCGATGATATGGATGCATTGATGCAGCGTTGTGCTCCGCAAGTTCATCCGAAGACGCTGAGCGCGATTGTTCATACGGAATCGCGTGGGAGAGCATTTGTAATTTCTGATGATGGACCTATGGGCCTGCCGTGGGCTGAGCGCAAATTGATGCTTCGTAGTTACGATCCATCAACAAAGGACGAAGCGGCCAACCTCGTTGAATCGCTGACGGCGCAAGGGCATATGGTTGGGATCGGACTTACACAACTAAGTAGCCGGCATTTAAAACGTTTCGGGATATCGGTGCAGACGGCGCTAGAACCTTGCGATAATTTGCGCATGGGCGCACAAGTACTGACGGAATTTTATGCCGAGGCATTGAAGAAATACAAAAATCCTGAGCAAGCTTTGCTGGCCGCAATTTCGGCATACAACACCGGTAATTTTGAAAATGGATTTGGCAATGGGTATGTGCAAAAAGTGGTCGATGCATCGCTATATCGTGTTCCAGAATTGAAATATGGCCGGGTAGGTCCGATTAAACCTGCGAGCTTGGGTGTAACGGCAATGAGATCTAAAAATGTGGTGGGGAAACGTATTTCGAGCGGATTACTTGAAGCAAAGCTTGCAAAAATTGAAGTTGAATCATATTAACAAGACATATTATGAATAATAAACCTTCAACGCTTTTGGGCGCTCTTCGTCGGATCGGTGGCCAGATGAGCGAAATCGAGGATGTCGTCGGCTCATTTCGTCCTAGCGATGAGCAGCCTCGATCGGATCGGATCTACGGGACGTTGCATACGCACGATGCCAATGTGCGGATAGGCTTTGACGTGGCACGCGTGGCGTTGCCGCCGTTGGCGCCTTCTACCATGCGGGTGAGCGGCAAACTCTGGTTGGACGAAAATACGAGCGGCTTAATGGTGTTGGTCCGCGAATACAAATTGCTCTCTGATGACCAACATCCACAGGTCGCGAATTGAAAAAACGCCGCGACCTTCACCGCACACGCAGCACGGCGCCGTGGTGGGTCCCGCTGTGTGTGGCCGGCGCCATCTACCTTGTCATCTGGTGGGTCATTCCAAGCGTTGCATCATCATCGAGTCGGGACGGCTTCTGGCAATTGGTGGCTCACAACGGATTGTTGAAACTGCCTGCTAGTGTGTTTCTGCTGTTTTGTGGCGTATCGGCCGCGATAACCTGGTTTAAACAAGGCGGTCGCCGCCGCTTGTTGGATCGCCAGCGCGATCTAACTACGCTGCGCGCGATGGATTGGGCCGCGTTTGAGCGCGTTGTGGGTGAGGCATACAGACGTTTGGGCTTTGTGATTCAGGAGACGGGGCAAGGCGGTGCTGATGGTGGCATTGACCTCGTTCTATGGAAAGACCACAGAAAGACGATTGTCCAGGTCAAGCAGTGGCGATCGAGCAGCGTCGGAGTGTCGGTAGTGAGAGAAATGTTCGGGTTGATGATGCATCACAAGGCGCAGGCAGTCACGATTGTGTGCGTGGGCCGGTTCACCAACGACGCATGGCGGTTCGCGCAAGGTAAGCCGATTGATCTGGTCGGCGGGGCTAGGCTGCTGGAAATGATCAAAGAAGTGCAACAGTGAATTTCATTTCCAACGTCGGAAATCGAGTACGAGAACATAGCAATAAAGAGAAAATAAAGTGTTTAAACTATTTATTTATTCACACAATGCAATAATTATGTTCTAAAATATGTCATCGATATTAATTGGCGGCGTATCATGGCAAAAGGTAAGAGCGAAAGAAAAATAGAGCAGCTTGGATTCGATTTTGAGTTCAATGAAACGATCGCGACGATCGAGCGGATTCAGGACGATGCAATTCGGGACGATGATTTAATACAGGGAGAAAATGATGCTGGAAGGACAAATGCAACCGCTGGACGTGGCCAAGCGAGTACTGACTTTATCAACGGTGCAAGCGATCGCGCAAAAACCGTTCAGCCTGCGGGGTTGGAAGATCGCGGATCGATGGGCGATGAACTCCCCGGCGCTGCTGCGCAAGCTGGAGAAAGAGGGGGAAATGGTGCTTCTGAGCCGATTGTTGGAGCAACAGAATTTGGAAGCGCGAGTGCTGGAGGATCAGGACGACGCGACGACACAAGGGATGGCGGAACACGAGATCCTGGCAATGAATCAGGTAGAGACAGAACTGAATAAAACCAGCAAACTATGTAATCACCGAAGCCGATCGCCTCGGTACAGGCGGCGCGAAGGCGAAGTACCGCGACAACGTTGTTGCGTTGTCACTTCTTAAAACGCTGAATAGCGAAGCCCGTTCCGCAACACCGGACGAACAAGCGGTTCTGGTCCGGTATGTTGGCTGGGGCGGCATTCCGCAAGCGTTCGATCATCGCAACGATGATTGGCGCAGCGAATTCCAAGAACTGGCGCATCTCCTTGAAGCATCTGTACCCGGATTCAACCGTGATCAATCGCGGTTATCAAGATGTGGCGATTCCATCAGGGTATTTCGATCTGGCCGTGGGAAATCCACCGTTCGGGAGTCAGTCAATTTTTGATGCGGAGCATCGTGACCTCTCCGAATTTTCAATTCATAACTATTTCATTGCGAAGTCTCTCGACAAGGTGCGTGACGGCGGCGTAGTGGCGGTGGTGGTGTCCAACTTCTTTATGGACGCACAAAACAGCGCCGCGCGGGAATGGATCGCCGATCGCGCGCATCTGCTCGGCGCGGTGCGTTTGCCCAATACCGCGTTCAAAGAAAACGCATTAACGGAAGTGACAACGGACATCGTTTTTATCCAAAAAGCGAAAGAGGGAGAAACGCCGTCGAAAGCCTGGGTGAATGTCGGCAAGATCGTAGACGACGAAACCGGCAAGGACATTCCGCTCAATCAATACTTTGTCGATAATCCGTCAATGATCCTCGGCAAGATGGCATTGACCGGGACCATGTACCGCGACGACTCGCCGACTTGCGTTGAAATTCCCGGCGCTGACATCAAAGAAGGCCTCTCGCGCGCAATGGCGCAATTGCCGGCAGCGGTGTACAGCAAGGCAAACACGGTTGTTGAAATCAAAAAAAGCAACATCGATTTTACGCATTCAAAGATCAAAGTTGGCGCGTTCTTCATCGCGGACGGCCGTGTTGCGCGCCGGCTCCCGGATCTGCTAGATCACGGCGACTATGAATTTGTCGATCACAAGAATGAGAAGCAGGGCGAGCGCATCAAGGGCATGATCGACATTCGCGCGGCTTTGCGCGAGCTGATGGCCGCTGAGCGCGCCGGCTACGAAAGCGACGATGCAATCGATTCGATGCGTGGCAGGCTCAACAAGAGTTACGACAGCTTCAACAAGAAACATGGCTACATCAGCGCATTGCCAAACAAGCAGGCGATGTCCGACGATCCGGATTATCCGCTGCTGCATTCGCTCGAACGTGACTATGATCGGGGGATTTCGAAAGAGATCGCCAAACGCGACGGCGTTGAAGCGCGGGAGCCGTCCGCAAAGAAGGCCGATATTTTCTCAAAGAGGGTGATCGCGGCATCGCGCGAGATCACGTCTGTCGACTCGGCCAAGGACGGCATGATGGTGTCGCTCAATGAGCGCGGCGTCATTGATATGCCCTATATCGTGCGTCTGACGGGAAGTACGGAAGAAAGGGTGATCGAAGAATTAAACGGATTGATCCATCGAAATCCCGCAACGCGCGCCTGGGAGAGCGCGGACCAGTATTTGACGGGCAACGTCAAGCGCAAACTGGCAATTGCAGTCAATGCCGCGAGCGGGGATCGCGAGTTTCAGGCGAACGTCGACGCGCTACAAGCGGTGCAACCGAAGGACATCGAGCCAGTAGATATCGGCGTGCAATTGGGCAGTACCTGGGTGCCGGCAACGGCCGTCGATGAATTTGTTGGTCATCTGCTGGGGCCGGTGCATCGCACGGTGAGCTATCAGCCGGCGATCGGCAAGTGGGTGACAAAGATTGGCCGCGCGGACCAAACGACCAATACCGTGACGTGGGGAACCTCACGTTACCCAGCCAATGAATTGATTGAAGCGATCCTTTCGCACAAGACGATTCAGGTAAAAGACAAGATCGGCGAAGACGAACATCGCAACCCGATCTATGCCGTCAATGAACAAGAAACGGCGGTCGCAAACCAGAAAGCCGATGAAATTCGGCAGGGATTCAATGATTGGGTGTGGGAAGACAAGACGCGCCGCGACAGCCTGGCACGCATCTATAACGACACGTTCAATACCAATGTCGCCCCGGTCTTTGACGGTTCGCATTTGACGTTACCGGGCGCGTCGCTGGCAATCAAACTGCGCGAGCATCAGAAGAATGCGATCTGGCGCGGCGTGCAGGAGGGCGGTGGCCTGTTCGATCACGTCGTCGGTGCTGGCAAGACCTATGTGAAAGTGGGCGTTGCAATGGAAAGCCGGCGCATGGGTCTGGTCAAGAAGCCGATGCTGGCGGTTCCAAATCATTTGCTGCTGCAATGGAAGGATGCGATCTACGAACTGTATCCAGAGGCAAAGGTGCTGATTGCGGAAAAGACAGACTTCAAAAAAGAAAACCGGGAAAAGCTTTACGCGAAGATCGCAACCGGCGATTGGGATGCCGTGATCGTCGGACATTCAAGCCTGAAAAAGATTGGCATGCCACCTGAAACGCTCGATGCCATTCTGAGCGAGCAAATCGATGATTTGACAGACGCCTTGCGGCGTTTGAAAGAAGAGCGCGGCGATCGCATCACGATCAAGAACATGGAGAAAGCGAAGGACCGCATGCAGGCGAAGCTTGAACGGCAAGCATCGTCCGGCGTGAAGGATCGCGTTGTGACTTTTGATGAGTTGGGCGTCGACTGCCTCATGGTTGATGAAAGTCATATTTTTAAGAATTTATTTATCAATACTTCATTAAATCGCGTCGCTGGATTGGGCAACCTGGTCGGCAGTGATCAAGCGTTTGATCTGTTCGTCAAGGCGCGCTATTTGCAAACGCAATACAAAGGCCGCGGCTTGTTTTTTGGTACCGGCACACCAATCTCGAACACGCTCGCGGAAATGTATACGGTGCAGCGTTACATGCAATACGACTCGATGAAGCTGCAAGGCGTGGAACACTTCGATGCCTGGGCGTCGACCTTTGGCCAGGTGGTGACGGGCTGGGAACTTGATGCGACGGGGATGAATTACAAATTGAACTCCCGCTTTGCGAAATTCCAGAACGTGCCTGAACTGATTGCGCAGTACCGGACCTTTGCGGACGTGGTGACGCTGGCGGACTTGAAACAACAGGCGATTGACCGGGGCGAGCGGTTCCCGGTACCAAACATCAAGGGCGGCAGAGCGAAAAACATCGTGGTACCGCGCTCGCCGGATCAGGCGCACTACATTGGCGAACAAGAGCCGGTGCTAGATGCGGACGGCCGGCCGCAACTGCGCGAGGACGGCTCGCTCATCAAGCAATGGCCGAAGGGATGCATCATCGAGCGGATGGAACATCCGCCGTCCGACCCACGCATCGACAATCCTCTGAAGATCACGAATGACGCGCGCAAGGCCGGCTTGGATTATCGCCTGATTGATCCGTCTGCTCCGGATTTTGCCGGCAGCAAAGTAAACATCATGATCGATAACATCGTTCGCATTCATGAAGATTGGGATGCCAAGAAGGGCACGCAATTGGTGTTCTGCGATCTGTCCACGCCTAAAGGGAAAAAAGGCGCCACTGCGATCGTGACGCCGGCCGTCACGATCGATGATGAAAACGAGATCGAGGACGAAGAAGATACAACCGTGTCGATGGATGAAATCCTGGCCGGCAGCAATCGCTTTTCGGTATACGACGACGTGAAGCAAAAACTGATCGCCAAAGGGATACCAGAGGGCCAAATCAGATTCATTCATGACGCGAAAACCGATGTACAAAAGGACAAACTGTTCGCACAGATGCGTGCTGGTGATGTTCGGGTGCTGATTGGTTCAACGGCCAAGATGGGCGCCGGCACGAACGTGCAGAACAAATTGGTCGCGGAACATCACATTGATTGCCCGTGGCGCCCAAGTGATCTTGAACAGCGCGAAGGCAGGATCATTCGTCAAGGTAACGAATTTTTCAAAGCCGCACCGGATGAATTCGAAGTGGAAATCATTAGGTATGCCACAGAAAAAACTTACGATTCGCGCATGTGGCAGACGATCGAATACAAGGCCGCTGGCATCGAGCAATTCCGAAAAGGGGATTCCCTGTTGCGCACGATCGAGGATATCGCTGGCGAGGCTGCAAACGCGGCAGAAATGAAAGCGGCGGCATCGGGCAATCCCCTGATCTTTATGCAGGTGCAGTTATCGGCCGAGCTGAAGAAAGTTGAGGCCTTGTTCTCCAACCACAAACGCAACCTGCATGCGATGCAGAGCAGCATCGCATGGAATGAACAGGCGCAGGAGCGTGCAGATACCTCAATCGCCGAAACGCAGCGGGAAATTGCCCGTCGCGACGGCAATACGAAGGAAGAATGGCAATTTAAAAGCGGGAATGCCGTTTATACGAACGAGGACAAGGACCAACTGCTTAACCTGGTCATGACTGCTATGCAGGGCGCCGTTGAAACGCAGGCAAAGAAAGCCTTCGAAAAAATCAATGAACTCAAGGTAGGCACCTATCGCGGATTTGACGTGCATGTTTACTGCGTGCGCAATGAAATCATGTTCCGGCTTAAGGGTGACAAGAAGTATCAGCCCACGAATCTGTCGTATATGAAGGACGACAAATTCGCGATCACTGGCTTCCTGCATCGGATGGATAACTTTCTCGACAATTTTGAAAGAGACATAGATGCTGCAAAAACACGTCTTGCGTCCGAACATACCGATCTCGCAAAGGCGCGCGAACAGATAAATAAGCCATTCAAGGACATCGCCAAGCTCGAACAACTGCGCAAGGACAACAGCGAGATCCTGGTGGAACTGAAGAAGATGCAAAAAGATGATAACTACGTTTCAACGTGGAAGCCATCGAGTCAGCGTCCTGCGGAAACGGACAGACAAAATAACCTACCTAACGCGGCCATACCGAACATGGATGGTTTGCCTTCGCCAGAGTTTAAAGACATCGAGGACAAGATCGCACGGCTTGGTGAGCGCAACATTACGGTGCTCGGGGTTGTCGATTTGATGGTGGTCGAATCCATGTCGAAAAAATGGGGCAAGCCGCGTGACGAAGTGCAAGAAATTTATGATGAATTCGTGCGAGGTAATAGTCGAAATGCGCCAGCAATTGACTTGCTTGGTGGGCCGGTAATCAAAACGTATGACGCGGACGTGCTCAAGAACGCGGACGGCGTAATTGCTGATTATTTGCGCGCCGCACTCTTTCCAGAAAAAGGATCTGAAATTCTCGGGTCAAGAAAACATGATGCCTGGTTCGAGCAGGGTAATGGTGGCGAAGTGTTCGAGGTGGTCATGCAACGCATTGAAGAGTCACATGACCTTGCAAAAGCTGTGCTGATGCCTGACGCGCGTCGCTACGCCAATCCTGAAATGCTGGTGCGTGCGAACGAGACAGTCGCAGCGTTTTCAATACCGGAAGCAAAGCTTCGATTGGACGGGTATCGGCCGCAGATGCCTAACCGTATGGACGGCTCCTACAGCGGCAAAATCATCGCGGTGATGGATGAATTTGTGCTACAGGAAGTGGGCATGCATGCGGCCACGATTCATCGTCGTAAGGACGTGCCACAAGCGGATCGCTTGCATGCCGGGGATCACGCGCATTTTTTGTACAAGAACGGTGTTGCAATGAGCAAGGACCGGACGAAGCCGGCGCAATCAATCTGTCACTAAGGGGAGCATATGTCACACGAATTAGAAGGTTACTACGTGAAGAAAATGGGTCAGAACAGGGGCGCGCCGCGCATTTGGCTGGAAGGCACTCAAACTGAGAAGGCAGGTTTCAAGCCAGGCCAGAAGTATGACATCGCAATTCAGGGCAAGACGCTGGTGCTCACGGCGTGCGAAGACGGCACGCGCGTTGTATCTTCAAAAAAGAGCGGTGACAAAATCAATCCGGTGATTGACCTGAATAGCAGGGAATTGCTCGCCATGTTTGATGGCATGTCGGCCATCCGCGTAGCTGTCAAAAAAGGGGAGATATACCTAGTCCCGCTCGCCACAGAATTGAAAAAGCAAGAACGCACGCAGCGGCTTCGTCGCAAGCTCGAAACGGGCGACGCATTAACAATCGGGAGCTTGTCGCACGGTGGCGGTATTCTCACGAACGCAATTCATCACGGGCTGCAAAACGCTGGGATTAAAACGGAACTCGCTTTTGCGAACGATATACGCGGTGAGTTGCTCGAACATGCGGCGGTGCATAACGACGCGTGGAATGAAAACACAAAAGTATATGCGGCGCCAATGCAAGAACTCGCATTCGATGAGAGAGGGCTTTGCTCAATTCCGAAAACTGAAATCATGGAATTTGGAGTGCCTTGTGAGTCAAGCTCTTCGAGTGGAATGGCCAAGAACGGCAACAAGATCGCCGAGGCGCATGAGCATACTGGTCACTTGGTTGTCGCCGGCCTAATCATCCTGGCGAAAGTCAATCCGGCCATCGTTATATACGAATGCGTTCCCAACTATTTTTCAACCGCGAGTGCCGCAATTTTGAGAACGCAACTCAAAGATTTGGGGTACGTCACACATGAGGCGGTCTTAAACGGCAAGCAGTGGGGCGAACTGGAAAATAGGAATCGTTGGGTCATGGTCGCGGTTAGTGAGGGCATTCAATTCGACCTTTCGCAACTGATGCCGCCTACGCATGCGCCGCGCAAACTAGGGGAAATTTTAGAGCAAATTCCTGACGACGATCCGCGATGGAGCCGAATGGATTATCTCAAGGATAAGGCCGTGCGTGACGCTGATGCCGGCAAAGGTTTTAAAATGCAAATCGTTACCGCAGACTCCGAACATGTCGGCACGATAGGCAAAGGCTACATGAAGCGCCGTAGCACTGAGCCCCTGGTTCAGAACCCTAACAATCCTGATTTGTTACGCCTGTTAACTCCGGAAGAACATGCGTCGTGCAAGGGCATTTCGCCACATCTTGTTGATGGACTCTCCTCGACTGCAAAACACGAGGTACTCGGACAGTCGGTGATTTTTTCTGTATTTCGGGACGTTGGGCATCATGTGGGAAATTCCATCAACCGCTTCGTGGGCCGGCCAGAGATCGACATGGAACGCGCCGAAGCAACATCGATTCTGGTGGAATCGAATGCGACCGATCTTGATCCGCAATTCATTGACTTGGCAAAGGAAGTCGTCGCAACGCTAAAACGCGCGGAGAATGGCCATACGTATTCCGGTCCAGTCGTCGCCGTCGATCGCAATCTGGTAATCCAGGACGTGGGGCGCAATACCGGGATTGTTCACGACACGTCAAAGCTCGATCGCGTGCCGAAGCTCGGCGCGAAAATGAAGGTGGTTCACGAAAATGACATTGGTAAGGTTGTGGTGCAATCCAAACCGCAATTGTCGTTGAGTCTGTGACTCACGGTATTCAAACAGCTTTGTTTGAACTATGGGCTGCGGATCAAGACTTTATAGTTTTGTTCAAAACTTTATTGTCAGAAAAAAATTTTTTGGACCGTAAGTTTTGGTGTCTTTCTTTTTTCGTACTACAATACATTTAATATGTTATACATTCAATATATAGGAGGAGCCGATGAATAGCAGAAGCCGCATTGCTTTTAGCAAATTGTCAACTTTAGCGGCGCGAAAGAACGTTTGTTCGCGTTGCACGGCAACCATTGCAGTGATACCCAATTATGGGTGCCGCCTCTTTGTTGATTTTGGGGGTAGGCTATACGATGTGAGGGCAGAAAACGATGAGCCTTATGTTTTCCCGACAGTCGATATGGCGATTATTGAGCTATCAAAAATCCGTGGGCTCGACCAGTGGGTTACAGTTGACATGGTTAGCCTAATACCACGGCCAACAATTTCTATGGAAGGAGTACGTGAGCTTGAAAACGCTGCCTGAAAACGATAATCATGGCTTCGTCGGGTTGAAGCAAGCGGTCGCGGAAATGGTTCGCCGCATTGACCGGGCGATGCCTGATCTAAAAGAACCTGTAAAAATGTTGATTGCCGGGGGGGTGGCCGTCAATTTTTATACGGGCGCTCGCGTTACCCTGGATGTCGATGCATCGTTCTCACGGAGGATTATGCTGCCTGATGACCTGGTTATTCCTTATCAGGGACCGGACGGCAAGATCCTTTCGGTGCATCTTGACCGCAACTACAACACGACGTTTGCCGTCATGCATGAAGATGCCGAAGACGATGCCGTTGCGATTGAAGGGCCGGAGTTCGATGCAAAAAATATCAAGCTTTTTTTGCTTTCACCTCTCGATTTGGCCGTTAGCAAAATAGCAAGATTTGAAGGCCCGGACCGCGCGGACATCGCGTCTTTAGCAAGAGAGAAATTGATTTATCCTAAAGCGCTGGCCGAGCGCGCGGAAGAAGCAATATCGTACTACGTCGGTAGCACCGAGAGAGTCCGCTCGAATCTCCGTGAGGCGATCCGCGTTGTAGAGACGGCGCAACGGGATCTACGCAAAGAACACAAAGGCAATGAGAATGGCCGCTAATCCTTTCAAAAAAGATGATTTTCCTACTTTCCGTGAATGGGAGCAGGAACTCGCGTTCTTTTTATTGGATCAACTTCGCGCGCCTTCTACCGATGGCTGGCAAGCGCTCGCCGTGGACAACGAATCGAAACGTAATGCCGCGTTCATGGCATATCAATTATCAAATTTCGCTCTAGTCAAGGGAATGCCGGCAGAAGCTACGCTTCGCCCCGTATTTGAATTCCTATTAAGACGGCCACTAAGTCTTCCCGAATTTGCTGAATGGCTATCGCAAAAATGGGTAGATCAGTCAAGGCTTTCCGAGACCTTGAACACCTGTCTAAAAGACGGCGTATCGCGTGAAACGCATTCGCTAGTCATCTAATTTTTCCAACGTTGGAAATCGCCCGACACCCACACTGCACCATGCCTATTCACGCCACTCAGTACAAGTCTATTGTCTGGTCAGGTCGTGCGTGAGATTTACCTCAAAATAAAGTGCAAAAATTTCTTGCAAGGTTAAATTAACTAACCTGCAATGAGTCACAGTATGATTCATACCGGAGGCGCCTTGAAAATTATTAGGGAAACCATCCATGACGATGCAAGCGGTTGGAACGCGGTTGTAGAGGTCGCCGGGGTGTTGTTCCGCGCTAGTTTTGTGGCGTCGAAATTATCGGTTGGCCTGGTGCCGTACAAGCATAATCCGCGCCGCCCTCGCTGGCCGCAAAGTCTGTGCGGGAATGGGCCACAAATAAAATCTCGGAACTGCCGGCTGATTGGCTGAACGCGCACCGACTACTTTATTCTGAGGCGTGAGGCACCAATGGCTTTCATTGATCCAAAACCCACGCCCATCAAAGTCCACCCCGTTTCTCATGACCGTGCGGCATGGGCAAGGCGTGTTAACGGCGCATGGTTTGTAATTGTTGAGTGCGTCGATGGAAATACCAATCGAAAGCCGTGTGATGGTGAGAGTGCAGCAAAATCCGCCGCCCGAACCTTCGTCACGATTTACCCGTCCGTGTTTGAAAAACTTAATGTAGCCTAATGCCTGCAGGGAGAAATACAATGCTATTTCAACGGCTCAAATTGAAAATTATGTCCATGCTCTTACTGGGTACCATGGCGATTTGTGCGGCGATCTTCGCCGCTTATGTCGGATATGGTCTTATCTGTGAAGCGAGATCGCCTGTCGTCGGAGGGATTCTTATTCTTGGTGTTTTTTTACCCTTCCTCGGCGCGGGGTGCGCAATGATGTCGATCGGTATGGTGGATTTCTTGCGGTCCAAAGCATCCGATCGTATGGCGGGAAATTGGTCAAGCTATCGGCGCATATGATCCAGTCGGAAATGTAACCACTAGCAGGCAATTCGATGTATCAGCAAAACGAATATGGTGTTGTGCAATATCCGAAGGGGGACGCACGGAGATTGTTCGTACTGCTTGCGGCGATTGATTACTTGGAGCGGCCGACACTGACAACATTAACGAAATTCACCGGCCACAACAAAGGTACGATAACTGCTGATGTTGATAAACTACGCGATCAATTTGGCGTAGAGATTCACAAGGACGGTCCGGTCTATTAGCATCAAAACGTGGGGTGATCTACTTAAGAAAAATAGTGTCAAAAAATTCTTGCCGCCGGGTAGTACTGAATAGTAGGTAATTGTTGATAAATCGAACACCAACACTAAGCAGAAAGTCAAAATGAAAAAATTAAGTTATTTGTGTCTTGTCTTGTTGCTGGCCGCGTGTGGCCGTGCCGATGGCGAATACTTAGGCAAGTGGGTTAATGTCAAAAACCAGAAAGACACGCTTGAAATCGTCCGCAATGGTGACTCTTACCTGATCAAGGAGACGCGGCCATCCTTTTTTAGCAGTGGTCAGATGGACACGAGCAACGTGCCTGCGGTTCTAAGGGACGGCGCATTGCAGGCGCATGGCGGTATGGGTCAGGTAAATATTGTCCACGTAAAAGAAGGCGACACGCTTTCGATGCCTGGTGCGATGGGTGGTTCGATCGAATATAAGCGGTTGCGATAATTTCATCAGTGGACGAGGCGAAGCTGACCGTGGCATTAATCGAGTGGAAAAATCCGGGAATGTCGGCCGACAGGGCGCACGCGACCTGTCACCAAGGGCAGGAGAAGGGTGAGCAGCGATGGCAAACATTCATCAAGTTTGGTCTCAAGAGCTTGACAACGGAACGACCGGAACATTTGGCATCGATGACGGCGGACGTGTTTATTGGAACGGCAATCCTCTGGTGACAGAGGAGCGAGTAAAGCTGCAAGGATGGGTGAATGCCGCTATTTTTATTGCTGCGGTTGCGGCGGTCCCCCAAGCAATTTTTGCGGTCCTAACTTACTACAACAAATAACTACGGTAAATGAGCGATGGCAAAGTTTTTGAACACGAGCGCTACTAATTACTTCCTTGAAGAAATGATCAAAGAAGCGACGGATCGCCTGATATTGATCAGTCCATTCCTAAAGCTCAACGACAGAATGAAAGAACTTCTCGCCGACAAGAACCGACTCAAAATTGATGTACGAATTGTGTATGGAAAGAGCGAATTGCAACCCCAAGAAATCGAGTGGCTACGTGGACTCACCTACATTCGAACCAGTTTCTGCAAGAACCTGCACGCCAAGTGCTACATGAACGAAGAGCTGTGCATTGTCACCAGTCTGAACCTGTACGAGTTCAGCCAGGTCAACAATAACGAGATGGGTATCCTGATTCGACGCTCGGAAGATGGCACGCTCTACAAGGACGCTTACGAGGAAGCTCAGAGGATCATTCGGATTAGCGATGAAGTGCGTATCTCCCTTGAGCGGGTGGCCAGCGAGCCTGATGGCAAATCCAATGCAGATGCCGGAAAGTCCGATAGCGAAGAAACTGCTGGAAAGATCACCTCATCCAAGTTGGGCCAGAAACTTGGAATCAAGACAAACGAACTCCTGGAACGAGCCGTCGCATCCGGCCACATCGAACTGCGTGATGGCAAGCATGCTCTGGCAGTGAAGGGCGAACAGGCCGGCGTTGAGTTCATTGCCAAGTCACGGTTTGGCCCTTATTTTCTTTGGCCGGAAGACTTTCACCCTGTTTGAGTAATAGTTAGGAAAAGCAGTACCAGGCAATCGCCTATTCCGGCACCTCGCGGCATCAGGGGCATTTTGAAAGGTTTTCCGTCACATGCGTTTACTTATCTCTCTGTTTCTCCCCTGGTTGACGTTTTTCACGATCGGACGCCCATTCGCCGGCATCATTTGCCTGATTTTGCAACTGACCTTGATCGGATGGATTCCAGCGACGATCTGGGCGGTTTATGCGCTGGGTCAGTACAAGACCGATAAGAAGATCGAGAAGGCGTTGCAAACACTTTGAACATGCATAAGGGCGTCGAGGTAAACCGTGAAAGCCAATCTCGTTTTGTACGTCTACAAGTGTGCCAAGTGCGGTTATAACGGCGAAATGCACCTGCCTGGTGACGGGCATGCCGGCGAATCCGCAACCTGTACGGTATGCGGCGCCGTTGTGACGCTTGAGTGGGACGGTGGTGTGACGTTTCAACCAAACCGACCACATTTTGAAAAGCGCAAACAGCCTGGGTAACTGTGATTTGAGTCGAGGAAAAACCGTGAGCACAAGATTTGTGGAATTGACTATCGTAGGTGATTCATCAGATACCAACGCGGCTGCGAGAAAGGGCAGCATTCGAGTGGACCAGATCGCGACCTTCGTGGATGTCGAAGCCCAATACGGCCAGACTGGTATCCATACCACAATCACGCTCCTGGTGTGAACTATCAGCAATAAATGGGATAAATCAGCTACTGATGAGACATTCGTAAGTGATTGATTTTAAATGTGATAGTCCAAAATAACGGCGGTGTTATCTAATCAGTAGCTGATCCATCGTCTCTGCTGCGTCTCACCACTTACTAACCATTCACACCTGGAGCCGGACGACTACATGGACGAAGATGCTGGCGAGGGAGGTGGCGTGATACATGGTGTTCGAAAGCTCCACGTTCAAGAGCCATACGATGTGTTTAAATCTTTGGTGAGCGGTGATCTCACCTAATGAAGATTCCAGATCGAAAAATCGGCTATCCAAACAAACTTTGGTTCACGGCATTCTCTGATTTTTTAGAGGCGTCTTTTGGAGCTGGCATCGCAGCCATAAGCTCAACTGGGTAATGACGCAGGTACGTCCTGGCGCGTTCGGAATCCCGGCATTCCAGCCAATGATCGTAGTCGCCGGCTGGCACGATGACAAGCGAGCGTTTCTCGGCTCCGGGCTTATGGAATCGCCGCATCAGTGGGTGATCTTCGGCATTGATCGTGATCTGGGTGAATGAAAAAGATTCAGTGCCGTCCGGTTCTTCCCAGGTTCGATACAGGCCTGCAACGGCAAACGGCGACGCATCGGCCATGGCAATCTTCCAGCGTACAGGCGACCCGGATTCGTAGTTGGGCTCAAAAAACCTGGTCATCGGTACGAGGCACAGCCGTCCCTCTCGCCAGTGCTTCGCATAGCTGCGGAGCGTGTCAATCGACTCGGCACGGGCATTCATCGTGCTGAACCTTTTAACGCCAGGCGGGATATGTGCCTTTGGGATCATGCTATACAGCCCGACAACGGCCTTTCTTCGCCCTTCCTGCCCGATGATGATTGGGGCAGGATAGTCTTGCCATGTCTCTGCTTTCCAATCGAACTCGCCTTGAACGGGAGCATTGAAGTCATTTTCGAGTTCTTCGCGGGACGCTGGCAAATAGTTCACACACATGGTAGCGGTCCTTAAATTTGCGTTCCAGGCAGTATAAACCTTACCCGCAGACCGGCAATTCGTCCCAATTGGTGGTGTATTCAGGCGACTTACGCTCTTGTCGCATCTTCCACGATTGCCTTGAGCCGTCCTGACTGAGTTTTACCGTGCCCTTGCCGTACCTGGCATTGATCTCATCCAGCGTTGTCATGAGCGCAGGATCTTCCGGAACGGCCGCGAACAGATCCCCTTGATAACGGGAGGCATCACAGACCTCGCTCAGGATGACGCCGGCCTTCTTATAATGAAAGCCCGATTTGTACATGGATGCTAGGCCAGCCAGCGCCCAGCCCTGCAGCGTCATGCTATTCGCGGTTGGCGTCGTGAGTGGGATGGTGACGCTCGGACAGTATTGGGGGCGGTCCTCCCTGAATCGATCCGTCATGATGAACACCTGCAGCATGCCGGCGATAGAGTGTTGATCGCGCAGCTTCTTGGCCGCGTTACTGACGAAGTGGGCAAGGGCGTCCTGCAGATCCTCGATCGCGGTCACGGCTTGGCCAAAGGACCGGCTGTTGATGATCTGCTTCTTGGCCGGCGCCAGCTCTTCCAACTCGATACAGGGCTCACCGCGCAACTCCCGCATAGTTTTTTCCATCACCACGCCGAAGCGCTGGCGCATGCTGGGGGCGTCCGCGTCGCGCAGCTGCAGGACCGTTTCGACCCCAAGGCTGCTCAAAGCTGCAGTTAGACGGCGCCCGATGCCCCAGACCTCTTCGGTCGGGATATTACGCAGAACGCTGTTGAGTTGGGACTTGGAAAGCAGATTGAAATTGAAGTCCCCATTGGACCGCGGGTGCCGCTTGGCCACGAAGTTGGCCAGCTTGGCCAGCGTTTTTGATGGTCCAATGCCGACGCAAACTGGAATGCCGGTCTCCTGGTACACGCGCTCCCTCATCGAGCGTGCCCGCTCCTGGATATCAGTGAATCCCGTCAGATCCAGGAAGGCCTCATCGATGCTGTAGACCTCCCGGACCGGAGAGAACTGGCTCAGTATCGACATGACCCGGTTGCTCATGTCGGCATACAGCACGTAGTTCGATGAGAACACCTCGATCCCATGCTCTCGCACCAGGTCACGGATCTTGAAGACAGGCACGCCCATTTTGACGCCCAGTGCCTTTGCCTCATTACTCCTTGAAACAGCGCAGCCATCATTGTTGGATAAAATTATTACCGGCCGATTTTGCAGATCCGGCCGGAACACGCGCTCACAAGACACATAAAAATTGTTGCAGTCAACCAGTGCGATACTGCGAGTCTTTCCCTGCATACCGCCCACTCCATCGCCTCATACATTCAGTAGCTTGTGCAAGTTGAATGTGACAACACCCCAAATGCGCAATTCCTGCCCTTCCTTTAGCACAATCGGAGGATACGCCGGGTTCTCTGCCAATAACCTCACATCGGATCCGCGCCGGTAAAGACGTTTCACGGTGAATTCCTCATCGACGATGGCCAGCACGATATGGTTGTGCGCAGGCGTAATCGAGCGATCGACAATTAAGGTATCACCGTCATAAATGCCTATGCCTATCATGGAAAGGCCACGTACCCGAAACAGGAACGAGGCCTGCTCGTTCACCAGCAGATGTTCATTCAGGTTGATCCGGCGCTGCGCATAGTCAGCGGCCGGCGACGGAAAGCCGGCGCAAACCGCCGCGTCAAACAAGGTCAACACCAAGGGAAGGGAAGAAAGAGGGACCGGAGCATTCATAATTTATACTGTATGTTCGTACAGTATATGTAAGCTCGTGAAGTTCGGCAAGTGCCTCTTTTATTCAATCCTGCTCCTTGACAATTTTCATGCCTTACATTAAAGTAAGGTATATGTAAGAATGAAAGGATTATCATGTCAACAGCAACGGTAACCTCAAAAGGTCAGATCACTATCCCGGCAGCCGTTCGGGCTGCACTTGGTCTCGACGCCGGCAGCCGGATTGAATTTGTTGAAATCGAAAAAGGCAAGTACGCAATCGTCCCGGCTACCAGTCCCGTCCTAGCCCTGAAGGGCATGCTGCGCAAGCCTGCTATGCCTGTGACGATCGAGAGTATGAATGAAGCAATTGCCTCGCAGGGAGCCAAAGCGCGATGATAGGTCTTGATACCAATGTCCTGGTGCGATACATCGCTCAGGACGATCCGAAGCAGTCACCACGCGCTACGGCCGTAATCAATGCGCTGTCCAACGAAGAACCGGGGTTCATTACGCTCGTGTCGCTTGTTGAATTAGTGTGGGTGATGCAGGGCTGCTACAACGCGACCAAGTCGGAGATCGTCGAAATTCTTGAAATGCTACTTCGAACCCAAGAGTTGGCGGTGGAAAACGCTGAAACAGCGATCAAAGCACTAAGTATTTTTGCGGGATCAAAAGCAGATTTTTCGGATTGCCTCATCGAGCGATCCGCGAACAAGGTAGGTTGCGAATATACCGTTACCTTTGATGGAAATGCAGCAAAGACTGCTGGCATGCGGCTTGTGAATTGAAAAGAGGAAATAAAACTATCGCGATCGTCAGTGGAACCCTTCCTTGGCGCTAAAATACAAGGTTTTTCCACAAGCCCTCAACCAACGGCGTCACGGGAGTAGTTCACCCGGATTGGCGGGGCGCACTGCATTGCAGAACAAAGGTTAACGATGGATTACGAACAACTTCCGAGGTCGGCGCTGATCCGTATGCTTCAAGAGCACGATACGGCGCTGCTCGATGCAGGCAAAGACGGAATCATCATGAACTACACGGGGAGAACCGCTCCGTGGCAGATCATTCGCCAGGTTAAGCCGAAGCTGAGTCGCATCATCAAAAAATACTCCGCTGGTGATGAAAGCCTTCAGTCGGAAAACGAAATCTGGGACGGTGAAAACCTGTCTACCATGGTCACGCTCTACAAATACCGTGGCCAAGTTGATTTGATCGTCACCGATCCGCCATACAACACCGGTGAAGACTTCCGTTACAACGATAAATGGGACAAAGACCCCAACGACCCAGACCTAGGCGAATTGGTGCCGAAAGATGACGGGTCTCGCCACAGCAAATGGTTGAAGTTCATGACGCCACGTGTCTGGATGATGCGCGAAATGCTGAAGCCAGGCGGAGTTATCGCTATTTGTATTGACCATCGCGAGTTGTATCGCCTCGGCATGTTGATGGATGAGGTTTTTAAGGAAGACAACCGCATAGCTATCATCAATTGGCAGAAGAGTTACGCGCCAAAGAACAACGTTGGCGGCAAGAGTCAAGTCTCGACTGCGACCGAGTATGTGCTTATCTACGCAAAAAACATTGACCGCTCTAAGACAAAATTCTTAGACCGTACCGCGGCAATGGACGCCCGCTACGCTTCGCAGGATGGCGATCCTGAACCTTGGGCGCCAGGCGACTTAACTGGTCCAGGCGCTGACACGCACTACGGTCAGGTATATGCTATTCAATCTCCGTTCACGGGCGAAATGATGTACCCGTCGGAAGGCCGTTGCTGGGCTGCAGAGAAGGCGCGCATTAAGAAAATGCTCGAAGGTTGGGGATCAACATACGTCGCGAAATCTCTCGACGACGGACGAGCCCCAGCGCTTGTAATCAAAGGTAGTCTTGCCGAAGCGCGCAAACGAGCACAAGAAATATTGGAGAAAGGAACCTGGCCTATTGGCTACTGGCGCGACAATGGCATGGGGGCTTTCCGTCTAAAGAAATACCTGAAGGACGTCAGGCGCGGCGTCGTGCCCATGACATACTGGGCTAGCGAAGACTATGACGCTCCTCTCCAAATCGATAGCCAATCGTGGGCGCACGAAGAGTCTGGGCACAGCCAGACAGGAATTAATGAACTCGATGCCGTAGTCGGCAAAGGGCACGACTTTAAGACCGTTAAGCCGCTTCGGTTGATCAAGAAGATCATCCAATTGTGGTGCCGTCCTGACGGCATCGTGCTCGATCCGTTTGCTGGCTCCGGTACAACAGGCCACGCCGTTGTAGAGCTTAATCACGAATCGGGCGCAAACCGGCGATTCATCTTGATTGAGCAGGGAAATACTGACAAGGGTGATCACTATGCTCGCTCGCTCACTGCTGAGAGGGTTCGTCGTGCCATCAACGGAAACTGGGCATCCGGCAAGCGCGCGGGAATCCCTGGAGGCTTCCGGTTCATCGAACTCAAGCGCGAAAAGATTGATGCCGAAGCGGTCAATACTTTGGCTCGTGAGGAAATGATTGACCTGCTGCTGACTAGCTACTGGGACAAAGCCGAGAAGGCAAAGTCGTATCTGCGTCGTTTGCCGCCGAACAAGGAGAATCGTTACCTGTTCGGGGTAAACACTAAAGAAGAGGGTTTTTTCCTCATATGGGATTCGCCCGATAGCCCTTCGATTTTGAACCGCGATGCCTTCAAGGGAATTGTTCAAGAAGCCAATGCAGCGAAGTTAGGTTCGCGCTACCACGTGTATGCCGCCATGGCTCCTTACACGGGCACGGGAATCGAGTTCTACAAAATCCCGGACAAGGTGTTGGAACACATCGGCTTCAACCCACGCTCCGACGCGTTCAACAATGAAGAGGCTATGCATGCTTGACCTGAAAGTGTTCCAGGCCGACAGTGCCAAGCTCATCGCAGATCGTTATGCTTTTTTTGCCAACCATCCATCTCGGCCTCGGAAAGGGCATCAGTCACGCGCTTTTTTTCAAGCCCTGTCTGCACTGACAGGGGCCGGAAAAACCCCGATCCTTGCCCAGGCAGTGGCATTGATGCGTGGGCATTTCGCCGCCGAACCGATCGTGTTCTGGATGTCGAAGGCCAAATCGGTGGTTGCGCAGACCTACACGAACTTTTCGCCAGGCGGCAAATACAGCGACATCATCGACGGCTTCAGCGTGATCAACGTGTCCCAGTTGACCCCGCAATACATCGCGGACAGCTCGACTCCGCTGATGATCATGGCCACCACGGGCCTGTTCAACAACCAGAACCAGTCCGAAGGCGCGTTGAACATCTACAAGCGTGACAACGACCTGTTTGGTGATAAGTCCCCCTGGGAGCGCTTGATCCAGCGTTGCGACAACGGCAAGCGCCGTCCGCTGCTGATCGTCTATGACGAGGGGCACAATCTCTCGCCGCAGCAAACGGAATTGCTGGCCGAGCTCGAACCGGATGCCTACTTGCTGGCCAGTGCCACGCTCAAACTGCCGGATAACTTCAACAAATCGGTCATCCGGTACATCAAACAATGGGTTGAAGACGATGCCGACGATGCGCCGGCTCTTGAACGGTTGGGCGCACTCAACGACCAAGGGAAACCGGACCCGCAACGGTTCATCACAACCGCCGTCAGTAGCGACAAAGTGGTCGAAGCGCAACTAGTCAAAAAAGCCATCCAGTTCGACGGCAGCACCGCCCCGATGGAAAAATGCCTCGACGACTTAATGAAACGTCTGGACATTCTCGACGAGGAGATCACCAACCGTGGGTTGAGCGTCAAGCCGAAAGCGATTTACGTCTGTAAAACCAACATCGCGGACGACGGCGAAAAAGACGATCATACCAAACCATTCGAACACAGGAACGCACCGCCGATTCGTATTTGGCGCTACTTGGTGGAAATAAAAGGGGTCAGTCCGAAGGACATCGCCATCTATGCGAACCTGACTTTCATCGACGGCAACAAACCTGATGAAGTCAACCTGTTCTCCAAAGGCGAGAACGACTTCGACGATTTCCAAGCCGGCAACTTTCAACACATCATTTTCAATCTGTCCTTGCAAGAAGGTTGGGACGATCCCGCCTGCTATCTGGCGTACATCGACAAAAGCATGGGTTCGTCGATCCAAGTGGAACAGCTCATTGGTCGCGTGCTCCGGCAATACGACGCGAAGCACTACGAGAACCCATTACTGAATAGTGCCCACTTTTTCCTTCGCGTGGACAAACAGAGCGTTTTCACCGAAGCGATCAGCGGTGTGAAGGCGAAGCTGAAGGCCGAAGGCGCCCCGATTGAGATCGTGGAGAACTTCGGCGGGGGTAATGCTGGTGCCGATGACCTGCACCCGAAAGAAGACGTCCAGGTAAATCTGCACCACATTTACGTCGATTCCGAAGCCGCACGTGAGCGAATCGCTGAAATCATCGGTGATTTTCCAACGTTTGCAGAAGGCAGCATCGACACGATTGGTCAAGCACATACCACGTCGCATGTCGTCGAACTCATCGAACCTGGCAAGGACGGCAGAGTCATCGAATGGAAGACTGAAGGGCATACCAATCCGGTGCGTCTCCGCTGGCTTGTGAACACCGCGGTGAAAACGAGATCATCGCGAGCGCTGGCCGTTATCGACTTGAAAGACCCCAAGTTCGACGTACGTGTGCAGGTGCAAAGCACCGCCAATAAACATGCCGAAAAACTCGCAGCCGAAGTGGTGGGATCCTTTTACCAGCAATCCGAATTGGTGTATGAAAGCCTGAAGCCCTTCCAGTTTGGCGTCCTTCGTGTTCCGAAAAGTGGCCTCTCATTTACCAATGGACTTTACGAGCGCTACGCCGGTTTCAACAAGTTCGAACTAGTATTTGCGAACGCGCTGGATAAAGTGGGAAATACCTGGCACCGCAACCCGAGCAGCGGTGGGTTCCACATCCCTTTGCTGTCGGAAGGCGACACGGCCTCGTTTTTTCCGGATTTCATAGTTTGGAAAGGCAACTTAGTTTATTGCCTCGATACCAAGGGCGGACACCTCCTGACTGATGCTGTGGCGCGCAAACTCTTCGATATTCAGGATCATGGCAAAACCAAGTTACTCGTGCGGTTCATTACCGAGGGTAAGCAAACCGAACTTCGTGGGAAAGCAATTAGAGGCGGCTACACAGTATGGAAAATGAAATCCGGTAGTCCAACGCCGATCCATATGGACGATTTGGAAAAAGCTGTTAAGGAGTGCTTGCGGTAGGATATTTTTTGCCGATCCCTGCGAAAATGACATGAATACGTCACGATCTTTACAGGTGGTGTAAATCTACAAATTCAATCAAAGAGAAAGTTATTTATATGGGATTCAACGCTGACGATGCATTTGCACTGAACCTGGCGCGTGAGAATCATTTCGCCCCAATGGGATCGATGTGGGAGACAACCGCCATCATGTAATGCAAATGCACGTGGGACCTGTGCTTCCGGTTGAGAAGGCTGAAAAAATTTTGGCGGATGCAATGATGGCGGCGATGCGCGTCTACAATCACGGAGATTCCACGACCGTCTGGCTTGATATTAAAACTGTCCATATTCCTGAATTCGTTGCGGCTGCGATCGATCGTTGTGCGGGATTTGGTTTGGGGCTAGTGGTCACGCACGGCGAATGTTGTTCACATCCGCCAGGCATGCCGCTACCGGATGGCATCCTTTCGGCGATGGGCCGCGCTCTACGAAGCGGATGGGTATGGCATCCGGGCGCTAAGGCCGCAATTAATGCCACGTTACACAAATAGAAAAGGGAGTCGGCCGTATGCTATTTGCGATCAGCAATTCGATGTCTTCTTCCAGATTAAACAATCGGCGTAATTCAGATGAATTTGTCGATTTTACGAACGCCCTATAGGAACATGGCATGACAAACTTAAATCAGCGAAGTGCGGCGAATACAACAGAATGCGAGAACGATCAGCATGAATATGCATTGGCTGTGAAGGCTTATTTGGATGGTGCGTTAGAAGGTGGGCTTGCATATTTGAATAGCACGTTCGGAGCAGGGCCTCATTATCAACAGTCGTGTCCATTGGAGGTTGAATTCATGTGGGACGAGCCTGAATTCAAACGCATTGCACTGATCGATCTCCGTACTGTTTTACTTGAGAAATTTGCTGATGATCCTGAGTTCCACAAAGAGGCGATTGTGGCAGCGGCAAATGCTATGCGTAATTTTGCGGGTGAGTTGGATGCGCTGGTGAAGTAGCGCAAATGGCAACTCAAACGTGGCAGTCTCCTGTGATGCTCCGGAATTTCATGCGCGAGTCGCGAAACTGAACTGGTGTATTGTAGTGGGAGAGGGGGAGGGGGAAGGGCGCATCGGGCGCCCGCCCTGTTTTTCCGACGTTGGAAATGTCAGGCGCCCACGGTTTCTAGTTGATCGAATAACCGTCGGCTCAATCACCGCGATTTTGCGATCCTTTGTGTCACTGTCGGTTGTCCAGATTTATAGGCGATCGTAACGTGATCGCCCTTTTTAAGAATTTCGGGACCGAATGCTTTCTTATCGTGGAGGATAAACTTCTCCTTACCGATATTTTGCGCGAAAAACTCCTTGTTTTCAAAAACGATCTTACCGCTATATCGTTTCAATTGAGTGATGGCGTGCTGAACATCCGCGTTTGGCGCGATGTTAAGGATTTCATCCTCGATCGATTGTTCTCTTCGCGTTGGTCCTGCCGCCGATGCCAAGGGGAGGGTAGGCGTGGTAGGCGCGGCAGGCGCGCGAGATCGAACCTGCAGCGCTTTCAATTCGGGGTTTAGTAGGTCGATGCCAAGTTGATTCGCCATACGCGCTACACGGGCCTTAAACGCGGCGTCGCCGCCTGTAATTCTTAGTTCGCCTTTCCATTTGTCCTTCGCATACTGCAGCGCGAGCGCCAATGCCTCATCTGTCACATGTGCGCGACCAAAGGTAAGTTTTTCGCCGGCATCAAAGAAGCCGTTGTCGCCAGATTTGAAATTATAGGCAACTGTTCCGTTCTTATGCACTTTCCAAACCAATGATGAGAGTTTCCGAACGAGCGGATCGGTTATCGTTATAACAGCCGGCTTGATGGCGTTTTCCAGGACTTCTTCTGCCGGATCTTGTGCTGGTAGCTTTCCGTCGCGCTTTTCCTGGTACACCATACCGCGTAATGCACTAATGGCCGCTTCGTCGCCTGTAAGTGCCCGTTCCTCTACCCAAACTCGCCACGGAAGAAGAGGGGGGAGCAAGAGTTTTCTCTGCGCCTTTTCGTTGGCAAGTTGTTCCGTTAACTGCTGCCGCGAATGCATGACCGTCAATTTTGCGATCACGAATTCTTGCTTCTTTTGAGCGGGAGTAATGCCGATTTTTGATTTTATAGCCGCTCGATCGCGCGTATATCGTTGTTCAATAAAATCGCGCCGAGCCGTGTCGTCCGCCCTGAAAGCAATGTCCAGCTCGCGTTTCGCTACCGTGTACTTGATCCTGGCGATTTTTTGCTCTTCCAAAAATTGGACATGGAGCGCATCGCGAAGGGCCTTGCGTTCCAATTTCCGATCGAGGCGCTTCACCGGATCGCGCTTGTAAGTCTGCGATTCTTTTGGTTCAAAAAAATCCTTTGTGCTAGGTACGAAGGCACCGAATCTTTTTTCCAGCTCTTGTCGTTTCAAAAAGCGAAATGCCTTTGATGCGCCTACACTGATTTCCTTCTTTGCTTGTTGGCCGTCACCTGAAGCGTCAAGGGAGAAGACTCGCATGCCGCGACCGCCGCTATCCCGCAACTCCAAGCCGAATTGTGCAAGCTCTCGGTGCACGTCCTGCCATGTTGTTGAAGTGGGTTTCGCCAGCATCTTTTTTAACGCTTTTGCCGGTACGCCTTTGCACCAAGTTTCAAGCGACTGTTCGCCATGCCACGTTTCAAACGAAGCTGCGGCCCCTTTAACACCCACCAACTCTGGATCGACATATGTATTGTTTTCAACGACATGTTTTTTGCCGTTGATTTCGATGACTTTGAACAGCCCGTTATCGTGCGTCCAGCCGTGCTCAATTTCTATTTCGCGCGCGGCCTTGTGTAAAGTCTTGTGCAACCATTCTAGCCTTACGGCCTTATAGGTTATCGGATGGACCCGATTTGCCGCTATATGCGCGTGAATATTGTCAGTGTTACCATGAATTGCAATGATGTATTGGTGATCGCTCATACCAAGCGCCTTCAACGTCGATCGGGCGGCTGCGAATATGGCTTGTGTATCCGGTACTTCACGCTCTGGCCAAGACAGAATGTAGTGCAGGGTAGGGTTGGTCACAAGCTTATTGAACGATGCGGTAGCGCGCATTTCGCCGGCTGCATTGTCCAGGGTCGTCACATTACCGATTTCAACTGCGATTGTCTTTTCAACATCCTCGCCTAACGCATCCAACACACTTTCTTTTGTGATGTACTGCGCTAACCGTTCTATGCTTCCTTTTTGAGTGTCTTTACCTGACTGTTCGATGCCTTCAGTGATGTAAGCCTCAAGATCTTCAAAGGAAGATCCGCCGTCCTGCCTGGCCGGGGGAACCTTAACGATCACGGCTCTGTGGCTCATCTAGGTATTGGGTCGAAGCTTTCCCGGCTCTCCAACGATAAATCCCCACCAAGCTAGTGATCGAGAAGCCGATGTGCTGAATGGTCAGACCGCCAACGGATTGCACGATCGCATATCCAATCCATGCAAGATTCGAAACCAAAAATGCATAAAAACCAAAACCTGAGTAACGGTTGTTGAGAGCGAGAAGTAGCGCTCCGAGTAGTCCAAATATGCAACCAATGACCTCAAAATAATTCATCACCTATTTCGCCCCGCGTGGTTTTCGAGCAATTAGCGTGGTTAATATCGCAACGATATGGTCAAACGCTTCAACCACTCGAATATCGTTTAACGGCTTTCCGTTGAAATAAAAATCCCGCAACAAGTCTGCCGTCGTCCGCACTTCGTTGATAACGTGCTGCTCAATTTGAGATTTTATTTTCCTGGACAACCCCACATTGATAAGGTACTCGGACACCGAGAGTTGAGCTTCGCGAGCATTCGCGTCTATCAACTGTTTGTCTTCTGGTGTCGCATAGACCACTATCCGGGCGGATTTGGGATTAGCTGATTTTTTGAATCTCATAATAATTTTATTCTACTACAAACAATAGCCGTTTCCAACGTCGGAAACACCACAGCATTTGTCAATCATGCAATGTTGTTTGCACGCATCGATTTTTCCCTGCTTTAACAACGGGTCTCGGGGCGAAGCCCTGAGAAATCAGAAAGGAAAATCAGCGAAGGGGGCCGAAGGCAACCAAGTTGATTTTTCAGGTAGGGCCGAACGTTCCCGTGAGGCACCTATCTGGCATCCTGCCCTGACGGAACGTAGTCATTTACTGAATAACTTTCTGTATGTTTTTCTGTATTTAAATATGATGCTTTTTCCAAGCAATTTCGCCAGAAATTGCTCACTTCAGAGCTACTTGCGAGCGCCACATTGAAGCAATACGAATTCATGGATCGAAGGCGACTTCAAAAAAGGACTCCAAATGATAGCAACGCCTACATGGAAAACAGAGCTTTCAACTACAACTATTTCATACTACAATTGATATAATTTAAGTAGATTTAACTGCAATGTAACTGACTGAAGGAATGGCAAAATGGCGACTGTCGGAAAGATCTCTAAGGAGAATATAGAGCAGGCCAGGCAGCTATTGCTGGCTGAAATCTATAGTGAAAAAACTGACGATCGCCATGCAAAATTGGAAGTGGTTAAGCAGCTTCTTGGTCCACTGATCGCGGCCAGGAAGAGCGGATTGTCATTCGAAGAAATATTAAAAATATTCGAGAAGTCGGGGATACTCCTTGGGATTAGTACGCTTGAACGCTACTACTATTCATTAAAAACAGAAGAGGACTTGGCAAAAGAGGCGACCAAATTCGCAAATTCGATCGTCAGCGTTAGGAAAGCAATCGAAAGCAATAGCTTAAAAGTTCATCAAGAGCACGGCGCGAAATTGGCATACCAATTTCGCAGAGGGGAATCACAGACGCCCCAGCTATACGACGCCTTATCGCAATTAGAGCCGGCTTCGCCGGCAAAAATTAAAAAACCCGCCGACGCGGGTTCAAAAACGACGGGTTCGCCACTGGCGAACCCGTCGGCCCCGAAGCCCCCAGCTTCGGGGCCGAGCATTGTAAACAGGGAAAAAACAGATTTAAGAGCCGAGGCACGGCCAATCCAGACAACGGCGGTCGGCCAGGCTGCGGCTACAGAGGCCTTGACAGTCGATCAGCTTGAAGCAATTAGTATGGCAACCGAAGAGAGGTCGCAGATTATAGAAGATCTCGATATTAGAAACGATCACGTGTATAGCGCTTCAGGCGCTCCATTTGTCGGGCCACTTACAAAAAAGCAGATCCATTTGCTGAGAACGGCCGGCCGGATTATTGCTCCGACCAACGGAAAATCAAGCAAAGATTTCGTCTCAATGCCTTCGGTGATCTGACATTTCCAACGTCGGAAAACGACGGCGCCGTCACCACCAAATGTAACAACTGGATCGAATTCAGACAGTTCGCAGATGTCGTGCTATCCGATCTCGAAAACAAGGTCGGCGGATTGTCTTGCGACTTTATCCGCGCGGTTTGGTTGTGATCGCGCAGCAAGCGAACAGGTATTAATAGTCACGTTAAAAATAATTTAATTTTTCGTTGCGCTCAACGTTAAATACGTTACACTGGTTTTAATCTAATTAATCAGTGACAGGGAAAATCAATGAAATTAATTACTCAATTTTTCGCCGTTGTACTCGCTTTCCAATCATTGCCTACATTGGCGGAACAGCCGGACTTCGCAAAGGCCGTTCTAAGCGTTGGTCGTCAAACGGAGTACATGGTTTCTAGCGTGTTGCGCAGCAATTCGGATGGAATCGTCATTAAACTGATCCAGGGTATTAGAGTTGCTAATTCCGTGGATGAAGCAGTAGGCGGATTTACGCGCGATGCTTTGACGCAATACCCAGGTTACTCAGTGATTGATGCCCTAGGGTCGGCGGTGATCACTAGACACGCATCATGCGGCCAGTCGATTTAGTCACCGATTTTGAAGGACGCTGGAGAGAACCGCAAGGTACGCCGCATGGCGAACTGGTTTGGCTCCAGCCTGGCAAGGCCGGTCTTCAGACGCATGTCGCGACGATTGCTGGCAAAGTGGTGGCCACGGCGCGTAAGAATCGCAATGAGAACTCGACAACGTGAATTACCGGATGTTTCCTAGGAATCTCTGCGGCAATGACGAGGTGGTCGCAGAGGGGAGGCACCAGCAGTACGGATGGTCTAGAATTATGCTGACAAACACATGCGGTGCAATTCTGCCCGATTGCGCCCTGCGAACTCTGGGATATTCGATAAGAACTCGACGATGCGATACTCAATTCTTCGAATTGTTGCTGTCGTAATTTTCATATCACTGCCATATCGGGTCGTATTGGCTCAGCGTTTGCCAACTGACACAGAGTTACGCGCGACCTACTGTATAACAATGGTTGCTTTCGAAGTGGACATCGCGCGCGAGGGAATACAGAAGCTT
Organism: Pseudundibacterium arcticum; assembly: GCF_042646465.1. Classification (NCBI taxonomy): domain Bacteria; kingdom Pseudomonadati; phylum Pseudomonadota; class Betaproteobacteria; order Burkholderiales; family Oxalobacteraceae; genus Pseudundibacterium; species Pseudundibacterium arcticum. The sequence continues at coordinate 41,311 of NZ_JBHRTP010000091.1, read as the reverse complement.
GATGGGTTGCTTAAGTCAGGAAATCCTATCCTGAAAGACCCCGCACAGTCTCGAAAAATCCAAAATTCATTAGCTGAAATGCAACAAGGTCTAGTCGCTCGCGAATCGGCTCTACGTCGACTCCGACTTTATATTGTTCCTCGCTTCGCGGACCTTGATCCGCTTTCGTTACTTACTGCAACTAAGAGAGCTGACGAAGACCTAGATATGATGCGAAGTGTAGCAAGCGCATGTGTTGAGCGATGCATCAAAAGGACTGATTCTTCCCAATGCATATCTGCATGTACTGATCTTGGCCCCGAATTTAGGCAGCGCCTTGAGTCATGCCGGAACCCATCCTGGTTGCCGTTTTGAAACGACATGCCGAATGAAACTCTAACAAGTTCATCAACATGGATGCCTAAAGGTTTAGCATGGCGCCCGATGGGTGTGGAACAAGCGACTCGAAAATGAGGTATTTTTGCTCGAAGGTTGATCGTCGGATAGGCATAGGGCTAGTGACTTTCAGAATTCTTCATCTAGTGAGAGCGCGTGCATGGTAGAACAGTTGCGTAGCAGCATGGCGAACGCATGGAGTGAGGCAATGAAATGGGACTATGGTTTGGGCACCGAGCCGCCGCATGTATGTGTCCGGTCGATGACCGTTACAACGAACCCGCCTTGAGCGGGTTTTTTTGCGCCTGGCGCCGGGGCGATTTAAAAATAGTTTGAAAGTAAGTAGTAATAGTAGTAATATTACTTACATTACTACTTACTATCGCAAGGGCTGGCAAAATGGAAATGAACAAGGACACCCGCGACCGCATCTTTGCCGCCGCCGATACGCTTTTCGAGCAAGCCGGCCGCGCCGGCTTTCCTACCGTTGATACAGTCCGCAAGGCCGCAAAGGTCAGCATGGGCGATGCCAGCACGGCAATGAAGGAGTGGCGTAGAGCGCAGACGGCTCAAGCCGCTCCGGTGGCGATCCAGGTGCCGGAGACTGTTCAGCAGCATCACACCCAAGCGCTGGCCGTGTTGTGGCAGCAAGCCCAGGAAATGGCGAATGAATCTTTGCGGGCCGCGCAAGCAGGGTGGGAGGCCGAGCGGGTCGAGGCCGACATATTGAACAAGCAGCTTTCCGACGCCTATGAGGCCCAGGCCGCCGAGCTTGAAATTGCCCAAACCAAGATTGTGGACATTGAGGGACAGCGCGTCGCGGCCGCTAACCGTGCTGTCGAGATCGCCGGTCAGCTTGACGACACCCGCCGCGCGTTGGCTGATGCTAAGGCAGCAGCAGAACGAGCCGATGCCCGCACAGTGGAAATCGAGCGACGCGCTACCGACTTGCGGGCCGAGCTTGACCACGCGCACCGGGACGTAAGCCAGGTGCGGGCCGAATTGTCGGCCGCAAAGACCAGGGCAGAGCAGGACGCCGCTACGCTGGCCGACACTCGCGAAGCCGGAGTCGCGTTGGCCGAGACACTACGGGCGCAACTGGCGACCGTGACGGCACAAGCCGAAGCAGCGCAAGGGACGTACCAGGAGCAACACAAGACGCTCGCCGCGGTGCAATCCGAGCTTGACCAGGCACGCAAGGAAGCCAGCCAGGCCCGCGAGGATGCGGCCACATTGCGCGGCCAGGTAGGGGCAATGAAGGACCAGCAAACAGCAATGCTGGATGCTTTCAAGACAGCGGCGAAGGACGGCGGCCAGGGGCAGACCAAAGCTAAAAAATAGTGACGATGGCAAAAGCGCGTGTCTTGAAAACGGTCGATATTGAGAGTGGCCGTGACAAAGCACAAAGCGGCAATCGAGCAGGCGCTTGTGGCTGCTGCAAAGACATTTTAAATAAGCGTTGCGCTCAACGATAAATAGTGTATGATGTAAAGCATGGGCAGCGCGTTGTGCGCCGCAAGCATCCGGAGATGAACATGACAAAATTGCACACGACGTTCGCTGAACTGCAAGAGCAGATCAAGATCGCGCGCACCGAAGCCGAGCGCGAAGCTCGCAAGGACTGTGGCAAAGGCTTCTATCGCAGCCGTGGTGTCTGGATGAATACGTTGAACGACAAGGAAGGGCTCGTGGCACCGCTCAGCGAAAACTTCTACACCGGCAAGCCGCCTACTGCTGCCGAGTTCAATCGCATGATCGGTCACGTCATTGCCAATTTTCCCCATGTGGACACCGTCTCGTTTGTTGGTGGCTGGGACTACGCAGAACGCATGACCGACTTCGAAGATGGATCCTATGATCCTTGGGTTGCTGAATGGTCGGTGGTCGCGTGGAGTCGTGTGGCCGAACGCAGCATCGATGAGCTGGTGCGAATGCACAGCGGGTCCGAATCCCTGAAGGAGATCGTCGAAGGCACTCATCCGAATTACAGCCCAACGCTGGCCACCACGCGGGCCAAGGACGAGGGGGAATTCGCTGAGCTGGCCAAGATCGCCGATGCGTATGACGCCGCCCAAAAAAACCCGTGGCGACATCCGCCGCGCCTACCGCTACTAAGCCCTGAACCCAAGGAAAATCGCTGCAAATGACAGTACAGAAAAAAGTGGCCCCCAGAGGGCGTCCAGTAACGGGTAAGGCCAAGTCATCGACCGAGCGCGGCAAAGAGCTGGAAGCGGCTTTGCTTGCGTCCGGTGGACGAATTTTGAGCCGGGTGCGCTTGTCCCCGGAGGCGGCGTTGGCCCTTGCGACTTTATCCGAACGGTATGGTAGTGATCGCGGAGCCATCGAACAGGCATTAATAGTCGCGTCGAAAATAGTTTGATTTTATGTTGCGCTCAACGATAAATAGATTATAATGGGTCATGTGCAGCGTAACCAAGCGCGCCGGACACTGGAGAAAACATTATGAACTCAGCAGAAAAAATCCAAGCAGCATACAAATTTGGCTACGTCGCAGCACAAGAAAACCGTAGCCGCGCGCCAGCGATGGATAAAAACTGCATGAGCCTGATCGAAACGTCGGTAATCGGTTCCAGTATTGATTTACTGAAAGCATTCAACAGTGGATATCAAGACCGTTACGACGAAGAAGCCGAAGCGGCCCTAGTAGCCTAAACAACCTGGCGCCAGTCGTGCGGCAGGCGCGAAACATACCGAAAAACGACAAGATGATTATCGAATGTATCGACGAAAATACTTTCAGGACCAGCGGTCGGGGCAGCATCTTCACCCTGACCCGTCGCGGCGAAGGTTGGCGTGTGGTCGTGGAAAACGCATCAACGCGTGCGTGGCGCACACTTGGCAACGCTCAGGACTTCGGCTCACTTGTCGAAGTCGAGAGGCGCTACAAGACACTGCGCGGCATCTCGCCCTTGATCGCAGCCCAATTCAATTCCATGCAGTAAGAAAGGGATAAATCGATGGCATACCAATTGCGAACGCTAACTGCAAATACGGTGCTTTTTCGTCGCCGTGGAACGGATGAAGTTTTGGAGATTCGTCTAACTTCCAGCGCCCATAGTGAGGCCGTAGATAACCTGTACCAAACTGCTGCTGCTTTCTTTGATTCTGGATTATGCGATTTCGTGGCTTACATAGGCGACGTTGCCACACATGTTCAGCAATGGATGACTGACAGTCTGCGCGTGCAGATTGAGCAAGAACAGCACTCGAACGGCGGAACCTGGGCAGATGCGATTCAGGATGTATTGACCGGCAAAAATCCGATGCTTCACTATAGGGGAACCATAGAGCAACAAATACTTTGAAAATTGACATGAGCGATTTTCCTTTAGCCAAACACGAGTAGGTCAGTACATGGGACCAGATCCCTCGGCGAGTAATAGCTTTCATTACCATGTGCATCTAGTCCTTTTAACTTCGCGCCCCCTGCGAGTACATAGCACTCCTGCCGACGGACGCGTTCGTGGAATTCAGGTATCGAGCACCGTGGCGCCGTAGCGTGTCTAGCTTGAAAGGAAGGCATGCTACGAGGCGTCCAATGTGACTCGCTGCCAGTTTGTAACTCAAGCCGTAACACCCATGAAGGCCGGAAGAATTTTGAATACCGAAGGAGTCGATTTGTGAGCGGATATGTGCTGTTCCAAATGTGGGAGCCATTTCGGCAATTGTTGATTGAAGGTCATCAGTTTTATGTAGACCAAGCGCGTAGACGCCTGCTATCTCAGTTCGACGACATTGAGAGTGAAGCCGACAAAGCCGCTGCTGATTGGCTGGAACGCAACAGCCACCGCTTCGACCCAGATCGGTACGACCCTGGAGCCTTCTGCGAGGCGGCCCAGGAAGAGGGCATCGCGCATTACCAGCTGCTCAACGACATGCGCGACAACACGCGCCTGAGCGTCGTTGCCGGCATGTTCCATGAGTGGGACAAACAGTTGCGCGATTGGATGACGCGCGAGATCCTGCACTGGCATAGCGGGGCTGATGTTCGCGCTAAGATTTGGTCGCAGAACTTTGGCAGTCTGGCTGATCTGCTTGCCTGCCTAGGTTGGGATATTCGAAGCAGGCCGTACTACCGAACGCTTGACGCGTGCCGTTTGGTAGTAAATGTCTACAAGCACGGCGAGGGAGGCTCGTTCCAAGATCTGAAGCGGTGCTACCCGGAGTACATCGACAATCCACTCAAGGGCTTCGATGACCCGCTGGACATGGATTTCAGGGATCACAGGGACCTCAAAGTGACGGAGGAGCAGATCCAAGGCTTTTCGGCTGCCATCGTGGCGTTCTGGAACGATGTCCCCCCAAAGATTGTCGATGATCCAGTTGGCGAGTTGCCTGAGTGGTTCGAAAAAGCTTGGTTAAAAGACCTTAAGGCAGCTGCGAATCGTTCCAGGTGAGCACTTCGGGAAGAAGAAGGTTCGGAATCTGTCAGCATTTTATATACAGTACTGAGTATAGTACTTTACATAACGTGTATTATGCGAAGGGAGGTTATGTAATAGGGGGTATAGTATAACTGATTGCTTTTTACAGCTCTCCGAAGTGAATCTTCCACTTTTCTGGAACTGAATCTTCAACTTCGTTCAATCGCAGCAAAGTATGAAAATCAGTACTATTATCCGGTCGGCCGTGCCTTACTCACCAGTCCGCAGACAGAAATCCCCTCAGTCTCGAGATACTATTCCCATGGCCCTTGCAGTAAGTCGGCACATTACTTCGTCGTACAGCCACACAATTGTCTGTCGTCTCGCAATCCGCTAGAAAACGATCGAGAATTGTGTCGAGGATGTATATGGTCGCGTTACTTGTACCAGTGGTTCAGTAGTAATGCGCTATATGGATACCGTCGGCAATTTTCTGCCGTGCAGCAAAACACAAGGATCATTCTTGGGCGTCATGATGGTCACACGCCGCTTGGCTCGGGTGATACTAACTCGGAAATTTTGGCATGCCTGGTCGTTTATGTTCGCTCGCTCATTGTTCCAAACCAAGCGATCGGGATTGGCGACGATCTCCCGTTTCACCATGCGAGGCCACGCATCGAGGATAATTACCTCGTCAAACTGCTTGCCCTTGGCCTTGTGCATGTTCATCACGACGACACCGGACTCCGGTTTTGAATTGCTAGAAAAATGCTCCCTTATGAACGCCTGCCGAGTAATTGACAACGCGTTGGCATAGGCGCCGTTGTCGCGCCAATCCTGAGACAGGTGGTCTCGTAATTGCGTACCTCGTTGGAGTAACCGAATATTCCGCGTTTCTTCGGCCAATCCCTTCAACCGTGCGCACGCCCCGGCTGACAAAATATTGCGGATGGTGAGCCAATCGTGAGCGGGATCGCCCACCAAAGCCACCGAGCGGGTCTGTTCGTAAACATCCCGCATCGCAGCGAGAATGCTGTTGCTGCGTACCGCGCGCCCTACAGCGCGTCGAGTGAGCCACTCCTGATAGGCATCCTGTAAACTAATTGCTTCGCGCAAGTCTCCCTGTGTTGGTGAGTCGCCGCCCTTGCCCCGGTAGTAGTCAAGCATCAGTCCAATAAACAATTCAAAATGACGCCCGTCTACATCAGGCTGCATCAGAAAAGCGATTACCTCGGCGCCTAAGATGGCCGCTTCCATTTCTATGGTCGCAACATGTGAGACCTTGGTCAATCCCGCCGGAGGGGCATGAAAAGCGTCAGACACAATCCTGGTCATTTTTTTGGTCGGAACGAGGATGGCGATCGACCAATCTTTTATCCCGGCTTCGATTAGCCGGGTGCGTGCATCGTAGGTAAGCACTACGAGCCTGGCCATGGCAACCTTTTCGGCCGGATCATAAGTCTCGAAGCACACGCCACTATATTCGCCATCCTTGTACTGTCCGGTTAGAACGTGATTTCCAAACAGAGCAATATCGGTACCGGCACTTCGGTGATTGGTACCCTGCAGGTCATATTCAGACGGCTCGTAAGCCGCCTTGAAATGATTGAGACGCTCAGGATCGGCTCCTATCCAGTCGTAGATCCGCTGTTCGGGGTCTGCCAACGCCAACAGCCTACTGTATTGCCCAAGGGCTTCCACCACATGCCATTGACCCGCATTGGTATCCTGAAATTCATCCAGGATGATGACCGGATACATCGTCGCGATGATCTGTCGAATGCGGTCGCTCCCGTGAAGAATCGCACTGACAAAGCTAGCGAACAGGTCGAAGCAAATACGTCCTTCGTTGTGTGCCAACCGCATTCGCTCAGCTGCTTCTGCGTCTTTACGCTGCTCCTTTTTTTTCTCTTTTTCAGCGTCCGTCAATGTCGATTTCCTGCCAATGGCAAATTGACTGCGAATCGCCGATAGCGCTATCGCTTCCGCCGCCGGTGTCAAGATAGAGATATTCCTTGGCAAGCTAAGCAGATACCCGTGCGTTTTCAGGATCCTCCAAAAGAACGCATGGTATGTGTCGACATCAATTCGCTGCTTCTGCTCGCGGGCGATATCCCGTTCTTCTTCAATTGCTTCCATTACCCGCGAAATAGTAGCTCGGGCGAAGCTTAAGAACAGAATTTTCTGGCCGGGTCGTAACTCATCCTTTGCAATCTGGGCGGCCTTCAAGATCGACACAGTCGTTTTACCGGAACCGGGTCCGCCTATCACGAGTAGGTGCCCCGCCGCTCCCAAGATGCCTAACTGTTGTTCACTGAGCTGCATCCCCATCTGCCTACTAGTTAGCCGGTGCTGATGCCACGGCAGCAGCCAGTTCTTCTATTGCTGCTGGAGCAGTTGTACACGCCTTTTTTAGCGCCATGCATGCGTCACGAATCCATTGGGGTATTTCAGCCTCGCTGCATTGTGCAAGGAAGTCGGCGATTCCCCAGGCAGCCTTTGTTCCCTTGAAGTAGTCGTCGAGCGCGGCCTGCGCTTGATCAGCCGGTATCGGATATTTTTGAATAAGATGCGGGGGCCATTCGATCAATGCAACGAAACGACGCATGGCCGCGTCCGTAGTATTCCTCAGCACAAGATGTTCAATCCCCGCTTCTCCGTGCATCAGCAATAGATCGACTTGCGCGTTAATAAGCGTCCAATTTTCCGGGGACTGCATGTCGCAGATCGCAAATGTACGTTTCCCCAGATCGCGGTACAGTTTGGCCAGGTCCGGAATGCTTTTTTCTCCGCCGGCGTCGACTGTACAGATTCCCAGCGCCTCCAACGGCGAATACACATCAGGCCTCAGTTCTGCCAGGCGCCGGCAAGCGACGGGGAAGGCATCCGCCTCCGATGCTCCTTCCGCGACGAGGATGCGCCTGGCCAGTAGGCCTTCGCAGAATCGCGTGCGAAATTCCTGGCGAAAGCGTTTTGGCTTGATACTGTCAGGTAGGGAAATCGTAGCCTGCCGCAAGGAGCCGCCGGCCCTCGTGAGTACAACGGTCTCCTCCAGCGCGAATTCTTCAAGCACATAAGGCGAATGTGAGGTAAAGATCGTCTGCGACGCTAGTTGCCGGACTTCATGCACTATCCGCTTTTGCGCATAGGGTGGAACAGCTGTCTCCGGTTCCTCCATAGCAAAAATGACGTTTTGCTTGTCTTCGGCAATGATTGTTAACATCGCCAGGACTAGCATATTGATCGTTCCTGTACCTTGCCGGTAGAACGGCGCGGCATGCGCTCCCTCACCCGTTGCAATGAAGGCAGTAATTGTCTTGCGCAAGTGGTCGCGCGTCAAATTAGATACTTTCAGGTGAGGTTCAATCCCCCACTCCTTCGGTACGTAGTTTTTCAGCGCGGTATTAATACTCTCTAAAACACCCGTAAGCCCCAACGCTGGGTCACTTGCAACCGAATAGCTAGCGACCGCAGCTATCGTGTCTTCCCACATCTGCGGCCGCACATCTTTTAGGCGCAGAATGATATCCAGCAGGCTGCCGCGTTCAAGGCTAAGTGCTCTTGACCCAGTACGAATAGTGCGCAGATAAAGAAAGCCGCAAATCTGCTTGTCTTTCCGAGAAAAGAACACGGGCGCGCCGCCCTCTTCCAGGCTTCGGCTGAAATAGGTTTTGGCTTCGAAATCGTCTTCTTCGGGATCGTACCAGCCATGAAAGGTGACTCGAAGTGCTGGCGTTTTATTGGCCGCGTCCACCTCGGCAAGCACGGCACCGCCGGTCATCGTATTGAGATCGGTGTTCCAGAACTCAATATAATCGCCAAATCGAGCCACCTGCTCTTCAGAGAGTTCGGTGATAGTAGCTACGATTTCGATCCGGTACGCATTTATTGTCGCCGCGGGGGCTGGAACTGCAACGCCAGGTATAGCGGCACCGGCCAGCGCACCGCCTGCAGCAGCTACCGCGGTACCGCCGTCGGTTGCCCCGGCAGCAACTGCAAGTTGGATTGCCACCGGCGAAGCAGTCGTAGGTGATGCCTCGGCGTACTTTCCTTGATAAAAATCATGTTCATCAATCGGAGGTGTTCGGTTAAGCCGATCTGGACCAAGTACCAAGTCTATGGCCTCAAGGATAGTAGTCTTGCCCGTATTGTTGTCGCCGATCAATACCGTGTGTGTCGGAAGCAACAACGTTGCGGACTGAACTCCACGAAAGTTTGCAATTTTTAGATGGCTTAGCTTCAACGCTTCTCCCCTATTTATATTGTATTTCTCATCAATGGATCCGGAGCATCGGCAGATGTATCGTTCGAATTGTATTTGAGAGGCGGCTTGGATTGCGGTTTTTCGCCAAAATGGCGTTAATCATGTAACTTAATTCAATTATTTTGAATTTTTTCAGTTGGTCTGATTTTCGGATACTCGGTCTCGGCCATCCAGATAGGCGCGCAATTCAGCGGCGACGCCTTGTTGCGCGGCAAGTTTCGCATCCGCCGCCGCCAGTGCCAGTTCTAGATCACGTACCCGACTGGTCAGTGCGCCCACCCTAGCGTTTGATAATTCGAGCTGCTCTCTTTGCGCTTGAGTCTGGATTTCCTTATCCGCGAGCCGCGCCGCAACGGCTTTTCCATACTGCTCGACCGCCTGCAGTGCTTCCAGCTTTTGTTCAAACTGCCGCCCACGGGTCTGCTGATCATACAAGGCACTTTGCGCATGGGCGAGGTCAGCTACGAGGCGCGCGCCTTCCTGGTTCAAACGCGTCACATCATCCTGTTTGACGATCAAACTTTGCTGCAACTGACGCATCTCGGCCTGTAGCTGTTGGATCTGCTGCTCATGCCGGCGCTGATCCTGGTCGCGCTGTTCCTTGACCGATTGGCGGTAGTGCTCGAGCGCATCGCGCGCGTGCTGATGTTTTTCTTCGAGCGATCGGCGGTGTGCCTCGTTTTCGGCAAGGCGTTCTTTCAGATCAGTCACTTGCTGCTCTAGGGTATGACGGCTAATTGTTTCTCTTTGCAGTGTCTCGCGAGTGTGGCTGTGTGCTGTTGCTTCTTGGTGCATGGCTGCTTCCGCCTGTTTCAGCTGTCCGCTCAACACATGGAGATCCTTTTGCAGAGCAGTCAGCGCTTCTGAGTGTTGCTTCTCTTTGTCGGCGCTGTGCGCTCGAATGGTATCGATGCGGGCGTTCGCCTCTTCCTGCAACTGTACGGCCAGGCGTGCCACCAAGTCTTGCAATGCTTCGCTGATCGACGCTTTGCGGCCCTCAGTACCGCCGCCCTCCTCTTCCAATTCTTTGAGGTACTTGTGGATCGTGGTTTTCGAGCCGGTATTGCCGAGCGCCACCCGTACCGCGTCTACCGATGGATTCTTGCTCTGAGCGAGCAAGGAGTCGCGCGCCTTTTTGACATCCGATTTATATAGTCCGGTGCGTGCCACGGTCTCTCCTTGATATATCGTAATGAATTACATACCATGTAATTACATACTATTTACTTCCGCAATTCAAGGTTATTTTGATAATGAGATGAGATTGGATAATAGGTGACCGCCGAAAAAGCGTATGATTTACCTGATTCGGCCTGTACTGGCCAGCCAACCCAAGTAAAACGCCATGAGCAAGCTCGATGCCTACCTGCACGCCGCTACCCGGGACAACACCCGGCGCAGCTACCAGGCGGCGGCGCGTCATTTCGAGGTCGAGTGGGGCGGTTTCTTGCCGGCGACGGCAGATGCGATCGCGCGCTACCTGGTCGACCACGCCGAATCGCTCGCGATCAACACGCTGCGCCAGCGCCTGGCCGCGCTGGCGCAATGGCACATCGATCAGGGGTTTTCGGATCCGACCAAGGCGCCGGTGGTGCGCAAGGTCTTCCGCGGCATTCAGGCGCTGCATCCGGCGCGGGAAAAGCGCGCGCGGCCGCTGCAGCTTGATCAGCTTGAACAGGCGACGCAATGGCTCGACCGGGCAGTCGCCGTCGCGGCGGCCGCCGGCGACCGTCCAGCGCAGCTGCGCCACACGCGCGACAAGGCCTTGCTGCTACTCGGCTTCTGGCGAGGCTTTCGCGGTGACGAACTGACGCGGCTGCGTGTCGAAAACGTCAACGTCGTGCCCGGCGAGGGGATGACATGCTTCCTGTCGCAGACCAAGGGCGATCGCAGCTACAGGGGAGCCACTTTCAAGGCGCCGGCGCTTGCGCGACTATGCCCAGTCACCGCATATGCAGCCTGGGTTGATCTGGCCATCCTGACCGAGGGGGCCGTCTTCCGCGGAATCGACCGCTGGGGAAATATAAGCACTGAGGGACTCCACATCAACAGCCTGGTGCCGCTCCTGCGATCCTTGTTCGCCGGGGCCGGCATCGCGTCCGCGACACAGTACAGCAGCCACTCGCTGCGGCGCGGTTTCGCGCAGTGGGCCGCGTCGAATGGCTGGGACATCAAGACGCTGATGGAATACGTGGGCTGGAAGAATATGCAGTCGGCGCTACGCTACCTAGAGGGCGCGGATCCATTTGCGCGGTACCGCACGGGTGAAGCCCACGGGGTTGTCGGCGATGCCGAAGGCCGCCGCGCCGAAGTCATTGGCGGCGCAGTGTAGGCGTCGATGTCGTCAGGGAGCGTCGAGGAGATTGGCATGCGCGGAGTTTACGCAAGCTCAAAGAAGTTTACAACACCGATGTGGGTTGCCAGGTGCGTCGCGGCTGCCGCCAATCTATCCCTTCGAGAAGCATGGAGAGCTGTGCCGGTGTCAAATACACTGAGCCGCTGGTGGCCTGTGGCCAGACAAACCGGCCTTGCTCAAGACGCTTGGCCAGCAGGCACAGGCCGTCGCCGGTGGCCCACAACAACTTGATGACGTCACCGCGGCGACCGCGAAAGATGAAGACATGACCGCTGAAGGGATCTGCCGCCAGCGCCGTTTCCACTTTGGCAGCGAGTCCCTGAAAGCCGCAGCGCATATCGGTGACGCCGGCGGCAATCCAGATCCGTGTTCCGGCGGGCAGGCCGATCATGGATGGAGGTGGCACAGCACCTGCGCCAGGGTTACTGCATCAACAGCACCTTCCAGACGCAGGGTCGTTGCGCCCAATCTGATTTCGATGACACCGGGCTTTGGCGTGGGCAGCTTCGGCACGGTGAGTTCTGCCTGACGCGACGGCGCGTGTGCCGGGCTTTGTACCAATTCGTTGACAGAACGAGCAATGCGCACCGGCAAAAAATCCTGTTGCGGGCGTTCCACGACACCGAGGGCGCCGGCAAGATGTGCACGGCGCCATTTGTGGAGCATGTTCGCATTAATGCCATTATCCAACGCGATGCGCGCTACTGACACGCCCGGCTCGCAGGCCGCGATCGCCAATTGTTTCTTGAAATCGATTCCGTAATTGAGTCGACCTTTCCGGCTACCTGGTTTGATGCTTGTATTCAAAGTGGTCCCCACTACTATTTGGTGGGCACTACTTTGGAGCGTCAACGATCTGATGTACAGACGGCCTTAATGAGTCGCTTACTAACATGGCCGCGTCAATCATCGAATATGCTTGACGCGGCCGCAGCAGCGCAACTGCTCGCTCAACCGCCCGTACTGGGTTCATACTTTTCCTAGAAGGTAATTTGAAGCTCTTTGCTGAAAATGGAAACGAGCGATTTGTGTTCCGAACGTAGGCCATCCGTTTCGTCAGTAATCTGCTTCATTGTGCTGGTTCTTTCCGGCGCGTCATTAACGAGCTTGGAGAACTTTCGCTCGGCATCCATCAAACGGAAAATTCGATCGCGGACAGATTCAAGGAATTTGACCGTATTCTCGGAACAGAGAAATCGAGCATCCATGATCCGTCGCTGGAATTCTACAAAGTATTCACGCCTGTCGTCTTCAGACCCATTGATGAATACAGCCATCGCGTCATGGGTAGCGGAATAGATCTTCCAACGCTTCTCGAATAAATCCAATTTCAACTTATGGTGGTTGAGCCGCCATTGCTGGTATGCGATGTAAGCACCGAATAATGCTACGGTTGGCGTAAGGAGCGCAGACAGATACGCGGTCCAATGTGGCTCAGGCGTCATGTCGTTTTCCAGTACGTTAAAAAATGTCGTCTACGCTACGCGACTTCGGCCAGGTTCCGGCTTGCAGTTGGCGCAGCAGATCGGCGGTTTCGCCTGCAGGAACCACCCCATCCTCACGCCATGCGACCGCCTCGGCCTTGTTCTCCACCTGAAACGTCGCGCGCTTATACGGCTTGGTGCGACGGGCAGCATAAACGTATGTGATCCCACTCTTATGTTCTTCAAAAGTGTAAACGATGCCATCCCGCACCACATCGAACCGGCTGGCGACGCTCGCAGCGTGTTTTGCGAGTAGGTTGTCCAGGTGCGCGGCACCAGGATTAAAGACACGTCTGAGAAAAGTAAACATAGCGATTTTCCTCGCTAACTAAGCTGTGATGTACGTACCGTCGCAGCGCGCATTGAATTCAACGGCAACTTATGTTTCATCGCGCTCGCTCGACGCTGCGGCAGCCGAATCCAAAAATGGTTCAATTTTCTTAAACAACCCGGTTTTAGTCATGTTGCGGCGCAAGTCAAACCGAGCCAGCGCATCGATCACATCGATTTGAGCCAGGTTGTCGAAATTGATGTTTTCCCACTGAGCTCTTGCAACCCGTACCGAATATAGATATTCGTCGGTAACCTGACCGGTTGTCTTTGATGGCCGCTTGGAATACGCCGACAAAATCACTGTCTTGATCGCCGGGGACACCGCGAATACCTCACCGATCATCCTGAATCCGATCGAGTGAATATGACGCATATATAGCTTCTGTACCGCCGTTGCGCTCATGTCCTTGACCGTCAGCCTATAGCCACGTGCCGGTGCGCTCGCAGTCTTGGTCGGCATGTCCTCAATCTCTGGCAAGTCGACATTAAGGAACATGGTGCCATCGTTGTGCAAATCATAATCGACCTCGGTTTCTCGTGGCCAGACAATGTCCTGAAGCGACTCCTCGAAATACTGTGCCACTGCCTCTTGTTCGCCCGCCAGCACGCGAGCAATGTAACGTTCCCGCCCCTGTTGCTCCACTTGGAAGGCGGTCCGCTGCGCTTCCCATTCCTCCATGGCGGCGTTGTGCGCGTCGTGTATACGAAGGTTTTCACGCTCGATCCTGGCTACGTACCACTTGAAAAGGCGAAAGAAAAATCCTGCCTTCTTCGCAACTGGCGCGCGCGGCATCTCGCTGCTGAATCGACCTGGAATGATTGCCGGAGCCACGGGTCGCGGCGTATGCAAATGAATTTCGGCCAACGCATCGATCTGCGCATTGATCTCGTCGCACTTTTCCTGGATCAATCCCTTTATCTTGTCACCTTGCTGTCGCTTTGCAGCGTCAATGACGGTCTGCGATACAAGGGTGCCTTCGCTATCTCTGAATGAGATGTTGCCGTCGTCATCCACTATCACCTTGATCGCCACCGTTCGCTTGGGTCCCGGTGTGGTCGCGGCCCCCTTCACCCCCCCAGACAGCTTGGTGCGATTCGACAGTCCGGTGCCAGGAATGCCGGTATTTAAGTGTGCCCCGCGTTTCCCGATTCCGACCGAAGCGCCTCGCGGCCCGATAGTCCACCCAATGCCACTACCGCTGAAATTCATACGAATTCCCGGTGCAAGCTTGATCGATTTACGAAAACGAACTCCCACGATTTTCCTTTGAGGTATCCGTCAGAATTTTTGGCTAGCTTTCTCACACTGCAATGGAGCAAGGTTCATACTCGATCCAGGGATGCCGATAATCATTTGGCCAGTTGTTCGGTCGATACTCACCTTCCAGCGCCCAGCCACGCCCAGATCATGCGTAAAACGGATCTCGTGCTGAGAAGCAGACACATCAACCATCTTGACGCCATCCATAACAACAGTCGTCTTGGTTGCATCGAATACAACTCGTTTCACTGCGCCCTCGCGGTCGCTGCAAGTCAAACTGGTTTCCGCAGCTGCAGCTTCAAGGGAAGCGACTGTAGCAATCGCGGCTGCCAGTACCTTCACGTAGCCCTGCATATTTTTCCGGTCTACTTGAAGTAAAACGAGACGGTGTCATCGAGTTCAACATCTTCAGCCGAACTCGCCTTGACGGTACCCTGAAAATTACCCTGGGCGACGTCGACCAGGTTCAATTCGACATCGAGCACTGTCCCATCGGCGCGGTCCACACGAACCGTATCGCCAACAGCGTACATTGCCGGCGCGGTCGCGCTTGCCGTGCAGTCTTTCGCTGCGGCGTGAACGTACGTCACCCCTTCCAAGACTTGATGTGCCATGATTTTCCTTTAATTGGCATTAACAACCGTATTGCTTCCGGTCATTGACGATGCGGTAGTGTCCGCCACGCGGCCCGGTGTGGCACTCGGCATCATTGGCTGCAACTCTCTCTGCACGATTTTTCGGATGCCTGAACTCCCAAGGCGGTGTTGGATTGGTGTCAGTCCATACCCCCCGCCGAGCCGATTTCGCCTCGGCCTGGACCTTCGGTAGCGATCCATCTTTGTTGTATTGTGCATAGACCCAGGCTAACCCGCGTTCGACTTGTGCACGATTCACTTCGACTTCCTCGCACGCAACGACCGCAACCGAGCGGCCGTATCGATCAATGTTCTGGACGGTGTAGGTCGCATCTTTTTGAAAGCACAGGTCAGATAACGATTGCTTGGATCGCTCGCCGAATGCCTGCTTCTTCTCAGGAGCATCAATGTTGGCGAGCCTGATTTTCAGTGGCTTGCGGTCATGCAGTACCGTCAGCGTGTCGCCGTCGGCAATGCCGATAACCTGATCTGCAAACGCCGGCACCGTGACTAGGGCCAGAATGATGAGCAATTTTTTCAACGTTGTTTTCCTAAGAAGTACCAAAAATACGCTTCCCCTGGCCATACGCAACGTAATATCGGCCGCATTCTGTGAATCGCTCCATTATTTCGTTGATATCCACCGTCGGCACTCCAAGCAGCGCAAGCGACTGCCTTTTGTTGCTAACCATCCAGAAGAACATAAATTCATCAAACGACGCATATTCCCGCGCCATGGACCTGAACGTTGAGAGAGCCGGCGTACCGCGCGGACATAACTTCGACCACACGTCCTTTTTCGACATGCCAGCAAACGAACTTAACCAGGCCGCCCCATGTTCGCGCACCACTGCTTCATTAAATTCACGGTGCATGACCCACATGGCGCGGTCACGATCGGTTGGTGCTGGCCTTTCCATATTTGAAGGCAGCAGTCTGTCCTCTCGATCGTCGAACTGATTTCTCCCGTTGCGCCTCAAGAGATAATTGTTTTTCATGCTCAAGGTCGGTTTCCTTGAAGATTTCAATCTTGCCGAATTGCTGCTTTCTCATGCAACTCGGGAGGAAGCCGGCAGAGACCGGGACCAGCCGCGATCCATGCTCTTTTGCTTCTCTCAGGATTCTCTGGAAGCCCAACCCCCTTCTCCTCCGGTAAGTCACAGTCTACCGAAAAGGGGTCTCGGCCCATAAAGTTATTCCACTGCCGCACTGGGCTACCATGGCCGGCCAAGCGGTCAGCACTCTTGTCAAAGATGAGACACTTCACTCCATTTGTGTACTGGAACGTCACGAAGTAATCGCCTTTGTTTCCTTCCACTCCTACGCCAAAACGCTCAATAATCCAGCGCTTTCGCCACAGGAACACCTGATCACGCAAGCTAGCGACTCGTGCCCAAAGCCCGATGCAGATCAGTATCAGGATTCCAATCAGGGGAATTTGAATATCCATGGCTTTCTTTGATTCGACTTCTAGGGGCGCACCCCTGATTTTGACGCGCGTGCATCAACGATGCGTAACAAGTGCGACGCTAGCGATACGTTCCGCATTGGCTGATAATGGCGCTCACAACTTTCCTATGCGTTACGCATGCCGCCAGTAGGCGCGAAACTCCGCCCCGGCTACTTGCATGAAATGGGCTTGGTCCCGGTACTTTGCATCTTCGCTGAGTCCCGGCAGCACTTCTTGAAGCACAAATTCGCTTGTCAGTCCCATGACATTGGCGTGCCCGCGTCCTAAATCAGTTCTCCGAGCGTAGAACAGCTTCTTCGCCTCAGCAGGCGCATCCTCCAAGTCAAAGAAGTCTTCCTCTCCCAGTGGGTCGAACAGGGCACCGCCTTCGTAGGAGACGTTTACGTTATCCGGTTCATCGGCATAGATTTGGATGATGTACACACCCAAATAGCTGAAAGGCTCATCGAATTTTATGCCGACGAGTTCGGTGCCAGGGTCGCTACGTGCAGCCTGGACCGCCTCGTCAAAGCTGAAAAACTGAATCTTGTGGTCGATCATACTTTTCTGTCCTTATCAAGTCGGCACCATGCCGCCCCTCTCAATGGCTACGCTAGCTCGTGGCTGGCATAGGGTGCTGCTGGGGATTTTCCTCTAAATAGTGATGGTGTCGAGGTAGGCCTGAAACAGGGCGCGATCCTCACCCTTCTCCAACGAAGGCAATCGCAAAAGCGGAGATAGGTTTTCGCGTGTCAAAAGGCGCTGACCGGCGGCGGTTGCCAACGCTGCCGACTCTAGGGAGCCTTCGACAGATACTGCCCACTTTTTCCAATACGCAAGCTGCTCGAAAGTCAACTCATCAATGGTCAATGTGCGGAACGCTTTCAGCGGCTCTTCCACATTGATAACTAGAAGTTTTCGCAGGTCGTATTCCGGGTTCAGAACGTCCAACCCATAAATTACGGCGACAGCTTCGTCAACGAACTGCGGGCGATTCAGTTTTTTTCCCTGAGCCGCTTCCATGGTTTCTACCTCTCGATCAGTCGCCTCACGCTGGATAGAAAACTCGTTCGCGTTTGCCTTTACCAACTTTGTAACCGCACGAACGACTTCCACAGGAACTCGGGAGTTCGGATCAATTAGACACCGACTGTGCTTATTCACCCAGTCCGCACCGCGTTGCCCGTGCCGGAGGGTGCGGATTTTAGTGTCCAATTCTTCCACATTGAAACTGAAATTTGACAAAAGCTCGCGGTTGTCCTGTTCGGTGCTCATACGCTCAAACTGCTTTGCGAGGTTCTCAAAGTCGACGCCAAAATAGGCTTTGCCACAGTCCTTTCCGATGTTGGTTTCTCGCCCGCTCTTGGTGGAGACAAGATAACCTTTCGCATGCAAAGTATGGCAGTTAGAGAGGCCGCAGCGAACGCGTTCACCAATGTTATAGCGACCGATGATCGCATCGAGGTCGTGTTCTGCTGGATCTAGATTAGTTGAAAACCCTGCGCGTCCAATCAGGTCATCCCACCCGTCAAGCCGCACGACGCTCTTGTTCGTATTGATGGTAATCATTCAGTTTCCGTCCTATTTCAGATCACTTTCAGTTTTGCGCAGCAACGCAAGAGTAGCCCACAGTGGCATGGGAGTTCCACGGCCTGCCCACTCCGCCTGTTCTTGTGCAAGTGCCTCGGTAAATCGCTGCTGCGCTGCGGCCGGAGTGCTTGACTTAAAAGTATCGATTGCCTGCAGAATATATGCGCCCGCTTCCACGAAATCTTTGCCAACCAGTTCTGGAGCGTTTGCCGCAATGAGTTCCTCTTCGCGCATTCGACCTGACAAGCGCTTGCGATCATTGTCGGCCCACCATATCAAGAAAACCGCAAGCGCCCCAAGCCAGAACCCACCACGGGCGTACCCGAAGACTAGAATTCCGGCCGCTGTAACGCCGAGTACCATTGGAAAGATTGGCATGTTTTTCCTTTGCTTCTTAAATTGCGTTGGTGGCGTCAACTTTCGCCTTGTATAGCTGTCTCCAGAACTCGGCAAAGACGGTACTTCGTTCTTGCCTCAGCCATTTATCATATTCGGTGCGGCGCGTGAGTGCAGCTCCCGCGCAGCCGCTTAGCAGCGCAAGTAAACCGGATACAAAGGCGACGATGATTGGATCAGTAACTGGCACTGCGATTTTCCTATGATCCCGCTACCAGACGAGCTTCTTCTCGTTTCCCCAACCTTCGCGGCCGGTCAAGACGCCTTTGTGTGTAATGCTGGGCGCGATACGGAAGACTACGCGTCCATCAATCTCAGTGCCGTCTCGATGGATGCGATAACCTAAGATTTTCCCACCAAAATGAGAAGCTACTAGCTGACCTGAATGTAAGTAGAGGTCCGCCCCGGTCAAGCGATCAGCCGTTTCTTCCGAGATCACCCAATAGCCACTTTCCCAAATTGGTGGATTGGCTGAAACCTTACGAACGTTGTTGAGACGTTCAACCAAATGAATGGATGCCATGTTTTTTCCTATGCCAGAACTCGCGCAGTTAGCGGCAGTTCGCGGACCAGCTCCGCGAGACGGTCATGCTCCCCTTTGTGGGTATCGCCGGACGCAAGCGGCTTTGCATGTGTGAGCCAAGCGTCCAGAGCGGATTGCGCTAGCGTGCTGCGCACTTGAATCTCCGCAGGCGGCATTGGCACATCGGTAGCGAACAGCTCTCGAATCATGTTTTCGGTTGCGTCGGTAACGTCGGTGTAGGTCATATTCATTGATTTTTCCTCAATCAAATCCAGCCCAGTCGTTTAGCGATACCGGCGGCGATCACGCTTTCGACAATTGCAAGAGAAACGACGCCAACTGGACGTTGAAACCACGGTAGTTTCTTGTCTGTACGGATTACTTTTGCAAGTGATCGGAAAGGCTTAGCGGACCAGTGTGGAGGGATAGAAGTGTCGACGTCCCAGAAGGATATTGGCTCATCCTTTTCGCTCCCCCACCATTTTTCAAACCAAGTCATGGGTTTTCCTATTGAGTGAAGCCATCTTGGCGCGCTGCACCAATGAGCCGAAGCTGACTGCCGCCGAAGTGTTTATTTGCGCAATCGATCATTGCGAGATTATGTTGCGATGCCCGGTGGAAGCCTATACGCATTGCACCGCGATTCGCATCGAAAACACTTTCACCTGCGTTTCTACCGAGGATATAAAAGAACGCCCGAACAGCTTTTCTACCTCGATTCAGGAAGACATAGACAATCGCAACAGCAATCAACGGAAGCAAAACAAACACCATAGTTCCCCCTTTTTCCCTAGTTACTTTGGTCGAAGCCGATCAAGTTAAAGTAGGCGCGCATCTTGACCGGTGTTTCCCAATGAGCGTAGTACAGCGAACTGTCCCAAATTTGCCCCATTGTGTCGCCACCGTCATCCATCAAAACGACGGCCCTCTCAGTATTGGATGTTGCCATTTGCGAGTTGATGAATGCCCAAACATCTTCCAAGCTGGATGCGTCATCGAACTCCTTCAAATTCTCGCCTACTGCCGCCCTAATAATGGCCATGAGTTTCCTTCGTTATGCTGAATATCTGGCTTAAATTGGCACGCACCTGGTGCGTTTCTACGTTTCACAGTGTACACGTTTAAACGTGTACGTCAAGCGCTTTTTTCAATTGGTTTATAGGCCGTTAAAATCGTATCTTCCGCTGCCTTGAACCGGGCAACGGTGTTGCCGACCGACTGTCGCGAAATATCGAATTCACGCGCCGCATCCACTGGCGCACTCCCGTCCACCAGCACGCGCCGGGCCGCGCTCTTTGTCGGCTCCCGCGAGCTGATGAGTTTCGCTATTGCGTCGAACTGCGCAGGCTTCATTAGAATACCCCCGCTGCAATCGCGCCCAGGCGGACAGGATCGGCGTCAATCAAGTTTTTGGTGGCCCGCAGCGTCTTCATACCCAGCAGCACCTTGATGTGCTTCAAGTCGATCTGATTGCGCGCTAAACGTACAGCGAACGTGCGACGGCCCGACATCGCGCTTGCCCCCTCGATGCCGGCCTGCAGGTGGAGCTTGCGGAACAGTTGGCTGAGGGAGTCGCACGAATAGCTGACTGCCCCAGTGCCGGTACGGCGCTCGGTCAATTTGTACGGTTCGCCTTCATCGGTTAGGAAGATCGGCGCTTCCGGGTCCAGCCCCCGGTACGCTGCCTTGCGCGTGGTGACGCGGTGACGGTGTTCTACGCGGTATTCAAGGTACTTGTCGATAGCAGCAGTAACCTTGGCATTCGACCAGTACAGGGGGCGCTCAGTGCCGTTGTAGGCGACGTCTGGGGTTACTGCGGATTCGTCTACGACCGCGCCATCTGGCCGTAGATACGCTTTGAGCGGCAGTCGAGCGATTTCTGTCAGCATCATGCCTGTGCCGTAAATCGTGGTCAGCATGGCCACGTTACGCACCGGGAATTCGCCACTCACCGCAGCGATCTTGAGCATGTGCTTCAATCGGTGATCCTCAATAAATGGTGCTTTTGCCATGAATATGCTTTGCCGGATTTGGTTCTATTCAGAGTTAGTTGAAGAAAGGATACCCTGAAACCATGGCTTCGGGCAAGGTACGTGGCCAGTCCTCGGAAAAGCGGGAGCCCGTCCTTAGAATCGCCGGGGCCAGCGCCGTGCCACATGCTGAACGCGCAAGACCTCAACCACGTCCCCACTCATCCGATACGGAATGATGTAGTTGGGGTGTATGACCAGCTCGCGAGTACCGATCACTCGGCCAGGCCGCCCCATGCCAGGAAACCTTCTATAGTGTAACGGCTCGCATTTGAAAACGGTCGTGCATTTGACGCCGATTTCAGCTCGAATTAACTGCAACTGACGGCGCGGTCATGCTCACGTTATCTGCAAATGAGCTTGCAATCGACGGCGCCGGCTTGCATTCCATGGGCGCCGGCTCACGCTAACTGCAAATGACGACTCATATCGGTAAGCCTGCCGCCAGCATGCGCTCGCGGATCTCCGCCGTGCGCTTCGGTTCGAGCTGGTTGCTGAACATCGCGCGGATCTCCGCCGCCTTGGCGTCAAACTGCTCGGTCATGTCCTTGAGCCGGTAGCCGTGGCGCGCCAGCGTCGGCTCCAGGTCGTCGAGCTGGCGTGACAGCACCGTCTCCACCAATTCCGCCGTGACCGGCTTTTCGCCCGTCTGGTAGCCCGCTTCGAGGGCCAATGTCAGGCGCAGCTGGACCTGTAGCGGCGTGCGTAGCTTGGTGGCCAGCATGTCGATCGCCTCTGGCGCGAGGATCGTCCCCGGTTCGGTCTTGTTGCCGGTGCTGACGCCGAGCAGCCAATGTGCGCGCGGCGTCCGGTCAGTTGCCCGAGTTGAAGCGGGTGATCGCCACCTATGGTGACCGTGTGGTGATGGAGGAGACCTTGGGCGAAGCCTTGGCGGCGCTCTTCAAGGAGACCGTCCCGGTGGCATCGCCGCCCCGCGGCACGGCGGACGCGCGCGCCCGCGAGGCACTCGCCCATTACGACCGCGCCATCGAGCGATTGAAGGCGGGAGATTGGAGCGGTTTCGGCTCGGAACTCGATGCCCTCCGGCCGCTGCTCGAGGCGCTCGGCGCCGGCCGTTCCGAGGATCAGAGGTGACCTGAGTGTATTTAAAAGAGCGTCTACTCAACCCAATGTGTCGGGAGTACGCGTTCCGTTTCCGAAAGCGGACGTTGCCAGTTGATGGTTAGCACTTGGTCGCGAAGGTCCGGATTGGCCGAACTGTTGTCTAAGCATCTTGGACGCCGAAGGTCTGCTTTTCTATCAGTTATCAGAGTCGTTTGAGTCACCAGGTTTTGACCGGCTTGAATGACCGCACGTGGCCGAACTGCGTCATTCGCGACAGGCCGAATTCGACCCAAAGGCGACATACGTTTTCCGCAAAGCTGACCTTCAACGTGCTAGCTATCCAGCGGTCCAGTTGAACGACGCGAGTTGCCGTTTTTGAGTTCGAACATGTAATATCATTGCCCTTGATTCTCTGCCCATTTGCGCGCCAGTTCCAGCTTCATCTTGATTTCTGCCAAGTCAGACTTATTTAGACCAGCGACGTTCAGTTCCTCCTCGGTGTCCTTAATTCCCAATAATCGGAAATTAAATGTTTTTCCGTCGCCGTTCACGGTAACACCGCTTTTGGTTGTGAAAAATGCTTCTCCATTCGATTCAAGAAGCTTCTCATTTCCCGAAGCCATTCTATCCATGCCTGCTTCGAACGCTCGAATTTCTTCAAGGTCGAGATAGCCAAAACGAACCTTCTTTTTGTCGTGTGACAGACCGTCGCATATAACGCCTCGTGTGATCTCTATGTTTTCGCCGCGAAACGTCATTATCACCATCCCACGAAAATTGATTTTGCCGCCTGCAACGTACTCGAAATCACCTGCCTTGACCGTCGTGTACGGTTTTTCGAACGTCCAATCCTCTGAAAATCTTCGAATAAATAGAACATTGCGTTCCTCAGCAGCCGTTTCAAGTCGAGTGGATTTCTGCCAGGAAGGCTCCGGACGAAGCGCAATTGAGGATGGAGGATCAGAAGTTTTGCTGCAGCCTATGAGCGCAAGAAAAATAAGAAGTGTAATGGTAACGACATGGGTACGGCCTTGTTTTGATGTTATAAATCTGAAGACTGACATGTATTCCTCCGCTAGATTTGGGCTAGATGTAACCGGCCAATGCCTGTCTTTATGGCGCAGGTTCTGGTGACCGACAAGTTGGGCGGCAACGCACTGTTACGCTCAAGTATGCGCAAGATAAATCATTTCCTCATTCTTGCTAGCTCTACGAAGTGAGATAACCCGCACAGTCTCACTAGGGCGCATGGTTGTTACGAAGAAAACGACATGCCCATCTTCGTCCTTGGTCATATGGTTGTGCCGAATTTCGCCATTCTCTTCAAACGGGTCCGTCGTAATCAGCAGCGGGCCCGGGATCGGAAGGATCATGCGCTCCAAAAAGTACACTGCGCTTGCAAGAGAATAGCCGTGCTTTTGGCGATTGACCGTCTCTTTGTTTTGATCGTAGTCGATAGTGGTGCTTCCGATTACGATACGGAAATCCGACTCAGTCCACGGTGAAGTTAGCATCACTGTTCTCCTCTACATGACAAACCTGAAATAAGCCAGCGCCACGGATTGACAGTACATCCATTCTTGCGTTCAACTTCCCACGAACGTCGGCTTTGCAGAAAAATGTCAGCCGTCTCCTTGTGGCCGCCAGTTGCCGATTGCGACAGCAAGCGTCGATCGGGGGGTGTCAATTCACAAAGGTAGAACGGAATTCGAGGTAGGCGGAAAGCACAGCGTCAGCTGCCTCGCATTGAGGATAACGGACGCTAACCGGCGAGTTTCGTGTTCGTATGGAATGATTAGGTTGATTTCCTAAATCCGCTGGCAACCCATGCAACGCCAATGGCCAACGCCCAGCCAAGCAATGGCATACCGAGCAATAAGAAAACGACTCGACCAACTTGCGGTGTAAAAACCTGCTTGGCCTCTGTTGCTTGACCTGTCGTAAAAAGTGTCGATGAGTTTTTGATCGGCTCCCACGTCCAAAAAACGTGTTCACAGGCCGGCCCAGAAGCCACCGGTTCATCAAACTGACAGAATGGGTTCTGGGAACGGTATTCATAGATGAGAAACGCAACGGCGCTAGCGAACCAAATCACTGTCAGCAATATACCGAGTCGAAACCATCCCCTGCTCATATGATTAACCCTCTGCTTTCGAGAATTCGAATTCACGGCTCATTCCGATAGTGACATTCCACACCTTGGCAAGGGAGTAGCGCGCCGCAAGACTAATAATCGTGTTTCGATCAGGTAGCGAAATCATCGGACCGAGATAGACAGCTGAAAGCTCGGCCGGGTGGCATTTGTAGTCGGTAAATGAACCTATGTCGGTCGGGCGCCGGCGAGATGTGATTCGCCATTCTTTCTCGTAACTCCAATCTGGCGCCTTGGTATAACTTACCAGAGAAATTTCGATCAGTCATCGCCAAATCTTAAGAGATGCTTAACAAAACTCGTTGTGAGGGCGAACGCCTCTTTGTGGCCGGCACCAGGCATTCAGATTCTTAGCGTGACGGGCGGGAGTCGACCTTGGATTCAACCGGTCGACGCAACAAGTTGGCTGAATCAGCAAAATCGTCCCCAAATGTTACGAATCCGCTCGGCGCGTTGTAACCCTAACTGGCTTTAGCCGCCACATTGGCCCGCGCCATATGCATTTTTTTGTAGTTGTCGATCAGGCGGCGGTGCCTGTCGAGCCCCTCCAGTTCCATGCTGTTTGGCGTCAAGCCAAAGAAGCGCACGCTGCCGTCCACTGAGCCCAGCACCGCGTCCATCCGCGGATTGCCATACATCCGGCGGAAATTGACCACGTAATCGTCCAGTTCTAGGTCGTCATCGAGCAGCACCTCCAGCACCACGTTCAAGGCTTGATAAAACAATCCGCGCTCGACCGTGTTGTCGTTGTACTGCAAGAAGGCGCCCACCAGCTCGTGTGCCGCCTCGAATTGCTGCAAGGCGAGATGTATGAGCAGCTTCAACTCGAGAACGGTCAGCTGGCCCCAGTCTGTGTTCTCGTCGAATTCGATGCCGATCAAGGTGGCAATGTCGGAGTACTCATCGAGCTCACTGTTCTCCAAACGCTCAAGCAGCGCTTCCAGGCTGGCGTCGTCCAGGCGATGCAAGTTCAGGATATCGGCGCGGAACAACAGCGCCTTGTTGGTGTTATCCCAGATCAAATCTTCTACCGGATAAATTTCCGAATAGCCGGGCACCAAAATCCGGCAAGCAACCGCGCCTAGCTGGTCATGGACCGCCATGTACACCTCTTTGCCCATGTCTTCAAGAACGCCAAGCAAAGTCGCGGCTTCCTCGGCATTGGAATTCTCGCCCTGGCCAGAAAAATCCCACTCGACAAAATCGAAATCCACTTTGGCACTGAAAAAGCGCCACGACACAATACCGCTGGAATCAATGAAGTGTTCGACAAAGTTATTTGGCTCAGTCACTGCTTCACTTGCAAAGGTGGGCCGAGGTAATTCGTTCAGGCCTTCAAAACTGCGACCCTGTAGCAATTCTGTCAGACTCCGTTCCAGCGCCACCTCGAAGCTTGGGTGCGCGCCGAACGAAGCAAAGACACCGCCAGTTCGTGGGTTCATCAAGGTGACGCACATCACCGGATAGATGCCACCCAGCGACGCATCCTTCACCAGCACCGGAAAGCCTTGCTCTTCCAATCCCTGAATCCCGGCCAGAATGCCGGGGTATTTCGCCAGCACTTCGTGCGGCACATCAGGCAATGCCATTTCGCCTTCCAGAATTTCGCGTTTTACCGCGCGCTCGAAAATTTCGGACAAGCATTGCACTTGCGCTTCGGCCAGCGTATTACCGGCACTCATGCCATTGCTGACGTAGAGGTTTTCGACCAGGTTGGACGGGAAATACACCACCTTGCCGTCCGACTGTCGCACATACGGCAGCGAACAGATACCGCGCTGCACATTGCCGGAGTTGGTGTCGACCAGGTGCGAGCCACGCAATTCGCCATCGGGATTGTAAATGGGCAGGCAGTATTCATCGAGAATTTCGGCCGGCAGCGCATCTTTACGGCCAGGCTTGAACCAGCGCTCGTTCGGGTAATGTACAAACGCCGCATTGGCGATGTCTTCGCCCCAAAACGCACCGGCGTAGAAATGGTTGTTATTGAGCCGCTCGATATACTCTCCCAACGCCGACGCCAACGCGCTTTCCTTGGTCGCTCCCTTGCCATTGGTAAAACACATCGGCGAGTGCGCATCGCGGATATGCAGCGACCACACATTGGGAATGATATTGCGCCACGAAGCGATTTCAATCTTAATGCCCAGGCCCGCCAAAACGCCCGACATATTGGCGATAGTTTGCTCCAAGGGCAAATCCTTGCCCGCAATATAGGTGCTCGCTTCAGAAGTCGGATTCAACATCAGCAAGGCCTGAGCATCGGCATCTAAATTCGCTACCTCTTCAATCACAAACTCGGGGCCGGCTTGCACCACTTTTTTCACCGTACAACGGTCGATGGAGCGCAAAATACCCTGGCGGTCTTTGGCAGAGATATCCGCCGGCAACTCGACCTGAATCTTGAAAATCTGCTGGTAACGGTTTTCCGGATCAACAATATTATTCTGCGACAGGCGGATATTTTCGGTCGGAATGTTGCGAGTTACACAGTACAGCTTCACAAAGTAAGCCGCACACAAAGCCGATGAGGCCAGAAAGTAATCGAAGGGACCGGGAGCCGAGCCATCGCCCTTATAGCGGATGGGCTGGTCGGCCACCACCGTGAAATCATCAAACTTGGCTTCAAGACGAAGCTTATCGAGAAAATTGACCTTGATTTCCATGGGAAAATTCCAAAAATTGTGCTCAAAATGAGGTGGCCGTTATTATCCGTCGCCACGCCGGCGCCTTGTGACACATCGATGCGTTCTACAAACGCTGCCGCATACGGATAATTTGACAGACTAATGCTATTGCGCAGGACGTGGTTGGAACCCGGCATGCTTCCATGCGCCATGGCGATATCCACGGCAGCGCCATGCGCTAAACTGAATCGCCGCAAGTTCCGCCAACATACCCCAGAATGCGGGCAGGTGGGCGTTCCGCGAAGAAAAGGCGACCAAGGGGTGGCTTATTAATGTAGTCACATGTCCGCTTTTGGCTGCGGATTCAATCGGTCAAAAGTTGGCGATGAGGGGCATGCGACAGCAGGCGAA
The DNA here is from genome assembly GCF_042646465.1 of Pseudundibacterium arcticum. Lineage (NCBI taxonomy): Bacteria > Pseudomonadati > Pseudomonadota > Betaproteobacteria > Burkholderiales > Oxalobacteraceae > Pseudundibacterium > Pseudundibacterium arcticum. Next base: position 13,974 of record NZ_JBHRTP010000091.1, on the reverse strand, counting down.
GCCTGATCTTGCATGTCCCCTCGATGCAAGGGTTAGCCCGATTTCCCATTGCGTGACAGCCACCATCGCACGACTCGTGTAAAGAGACCTTTGATGTCGATTGACATGCCAAAAGCGCCCGGCTTGAGCGTGAGGATCTCTGTAGGCTTCTCACCCGGCTTGGTTGGAGTTTGGTGGGAGGGCTGCGACGTTTGATGGACGAGCTGCGAGTACAAGGGGCACTCCGAGTAGTGCATTTCCGAGACGTGAGACCAGTTCCATCGCCAGTCGTTTGTTCCTGAAGAGCCCTCTCTGACCATGGCGCGCTCCGCAGCGTCTCTATCGATTTCGTCAGCATAGCGTGAGAGTGATGATGCAAAGAGGTGGAATACATCGAAGCTCACTTCTGGACAAAAGTTGGAGTAGAGACGTTTGTTGACAATGGACGTGGCGTGCTCGGCAACTACTGGCCAAAGAGGCGAAGCTTGCCACTTCTCCATGAGTGCTCTATCGGTCGCCGGGTCTATGCGGGTAGTAGTCCCTTGTTCTCCCAGAAGAGCAAGGCTTTGAAAGTAGCGCGGGCAAGTGTGGACGTTCGCGTACGGGCAACGCACGGGCAGACCTCGCGACGCGCTCTGCTTCGAGTACCACTCAAGATCTGGATAGATGCGCTGCATGATGACGGCGGTGGGGGCTAACGTGGAAGTAAGGGGCTGCGCGCTTTTGCGCAGTCCCGCTTGACTGTAGGGTTGGCCGTCATTTAGCTCATTCCTTGGCGAAGGCTTGTAATTTTTGGAAAACCATGAACTGGCACAGCGTCTATGTTGACGAAGCACTCTGCAACGGGCGAAATAATCTCAAGAAGGGTTTTATCAAGTTTACTGAGCCTGTCCTTTACGCGAAGTAGTTGCCAGCGATTCATCACGAATGCTGCGAAATCGGCAAGTTGGATTGGGTGAACCAGCCGTGAACTAGCGAACAGGATCGCGCCTGCACAAAAAGTTGGAGCTAAGCCAGAAAGAATGATTGCCTTACCGTTGGAGAGTCGCCCTTCGTCTACTACTACGCAGGCCGTTGCGTTGCCTCCTTCAAGCGATTTTAGATGTAAGCGGACTCGCAAGAGCGCAAAGATTAATGCAAGGTCTTCGTGATCGCTAAACTTCAAGGGGCCAAAATTATCTGGCCAGTTAGCGCGATTGAGAACATCAGCCGCGTTATCGGGATCAAAGGTCTGCACCAGCACCGAAAAGCGGTAGGTTGTAAAGATGTGCGCCATAAAGCGAAATATGCCCAAGCGCTGCTGGAGATCCAGCTTGCTGTACTCACCCCTTCCGCCCCAAATTTCCGTGAAGTGCAACTCAGGATCATTGAGTCCTAGTTCTTGAAGGTAGGATAGAGCGCTTGGAAGTTGATCCATGACCTCGGCTGTTTGATGTGGCGGAACGAGTACTGCGACCCACGACTTCCGCTGCTCATGGAGACCGGGAGTTATCAGACCGGGGGAGCCGGTGTCATCAATAAACACGCCATAGTGGCGACCAGACCTCAGTTCAGCGGCCAAATTGATAGACTTGCTATTCGGAGAGTTCATGACGGCCAACGTGGTTTATTGAACAGATAGTGACTCATAATCGGGAGGCTTGTGCAATATCCTGCCGCAGCCATCTCTTTGAAACCCTTGTGCATATTGACGTTCTGCTGATTCTTCGAAAATGCGCACAGTACTTTCGTGACCAATAACCGGGTACCGGCCGACGCGATACCACCAACCAGTGGGATGACCGCTTTCGGATAAATACGTAAATGCCCGCTCATGGCCGGTCTGAGACATTCTTTTGTTGAGTCTCGAAGCATAGCCTGGTGTCAGCAATTCATGTGGCGAGTCCGCTCAGTTTCGCTATTTCGGCTTGGCCTGTACCAGTGCGGTACTTAGCCAGGTTGCCAAGTTGGCTGATTTCTATGTATCCGCAGTGTCATGTATTCCGCCTCCCTACAGATCATCGCAATTCTGTAACATATTTAATGTAGAATGTAATAAACAATCAATACTTTTATAAAGGTCAGTCATGGCTACAAATTCGGAAAAGAAAAAACCTGCCGGCAAACCGGTAGAGCTATTTCACGGCGACAAAGGGGGCGTGGGCAAGAGTTGGACTTGCTCAGTTTTTACGGACTGGCTGGTAAAACGGAAAGTGCCTGCGGCTCTGGTTGATGGCGATACGCGCAATCCCGATGTGTCGAGGATGTTTGGTGACAGTATCCCCGTCATCAACAGCAATCTGAGGGTGCATGAAGGATGGATGGACTTAACCGATTTCATGATTGCGAAGCCGGATGATTCCATCATTGTTTCCCTGCCGGCCGGCATCGGCGGCGACTTCAAGCGAGAATCCGCGCGCTTCTTCGAAACCTGCGCCATGCTTAACAGGCCAGTCAATATGTATTGGGTGATCAATCGTTTGCCCGACAGTATCAATCTCCTGGCCGAAGCGATGAACGTTGTCGGTGACAGGCTTCATTCAAAGATTGTTGTAAAAAACCTTTTCTTTGGCGATGAAGACAAATTTAGCCGCTGGGACAACAGCGAAACTCGGAAGAAGTTCGAAGCTTCCGGTGGCCGAACTATTTGCTTGTCTGAGCTGCACGAACGAACTGTTGACAAATTGTTTGCGGACAATGAAAACGTGATGCCGTTTAGCACGGCGGTCGTTCCTGTTCAGGACGTTAGCAAATCGGCACACAAACTGACGCCTTCCGAAAATATGGAATTGCTGATGTGGTTGCAAGAAAATCATCGTCAATTCGATCAATTACAAGAAGCCTTGGGCACCTAACATTTCCGACGTTGGAAAAATGGGGGCGGGGCGCCGGGCGATCTCTCCTTCTCCCCTCCCCCCCAAAAAATATGGATAAAGTCGTCTGGTTAATTGCTGGGAATAAGGGTGGCGTTGGTAAATCTGTCGTCGCTAAAAGCATGGTCGAATGGCTTCGCCGCAACCAAACGCCGGTTTTGATCGTGGACGGTGACAAACGGACCCCGGATGTTCATGCGTCCTTTTGTGATACCGCGACCACAAAGCAATTTGATCTGAACGAAGAGACTGGCTGGCCACTATTCTCAGACTTCATTTGCGAAACAGGATTTAACGGTCATGTTGTCACCAACCTACCGGATGGAATTAGTGAGCGAGCAATCCTCTACTTTCAACGCCTGGAACGTCTGGCCGACAGCTATGATTTTGAAATTAAGGTGTTGTTCGTAATCAACACACTTCCGGACGGACTTCATCTGTTTGACAAGCTTTCCGGCTCGTTCAAAAACGTCTTTCCTGTTAAAAATCTATGCTTTGGTTCCCCCTCTGAATTCGGTCATTTTGATCAAACCTTCGGAGCGAAATATGCAGATCAGACGATTCTCTTCCCTAGAATGGCCTTCAAAATAATGATGCTGGTTCGGGAATCAAGTATGCCATTTCAAGAATTTTCAGAACAAACCGGCGATGCGCACACCAACTTTACCTATGCAAAACTCATTGTTGCGGATTGGCGCGACAACATGTTTGAAGCACTGGACGAAGTTCTCTTGGGGGAATAAATGAAACCTATCGAAGAAGCCTTGCGAGTCCTGATTGGCCGGGAACCCTCTGCCGAGGACATTAGCAAATTCTATAAAATTAAAGAAATATGCAATTTCAGTGAGCACGATTCGGTGTGGTCGTTGCTGCTGGCCTTCGGTCACTATGAAATTTTGTATGAAGAGATCCCCGCAAAAATTGCGGAGCAAGCACATCGTCTCATTGCAGAACACAAGATTGCCTTGGAGCATACGGCGGAAGCGGCAGACCGCCATGTAAAAGCCAACCTGGTAGAAAGTGTCGCGAAGGCGGCTCGGGAAATGGCGCAAGAGGTCATCGCATCCTCGAAACAAATCACCATTGCGGATTCCCGCAACAAATTCATTTTGGGCCTCACTGTAAGCATTGGCGTCGCGGCAATGGCAATGTGCTTGCTCGCCTGGAGTGCTTTTGCGATCGGTTCCCGCAGTAGTGCGGCGCAAGTCGCGTGGGCAGTCAGCCCAGAAGGTGTAGCAGCCCGGCATATGGCAGAACTGAACGATGTCAGATCACTTATTCAGTGTAGTGCTGGACAAAAGCGGGTCGAGGGAAATAAAACCTTCTGCGTGCCGTATGACGATCGAGAGAAAAAAATCACCGGCTGGCGAATTCAATAACATTCAATAAAGGACTACATCATGAGAACCCTAGAACATAATTCAGTAGCAAAACTGGTGATGGTTACTGGCAACGTAGTCAGTGACGCGGAGGTTTCCGATATCCTCAGTTCGTATCAATACATTGAAGACGGAATGACGGCATTGCGCTTCAATTCGGAAAACGACGATGATGCTGCGTTTGAAATATCGGCTGATCTGGAAGTCATCGATATTTTCGGAAACTCCAAAGACCATTTGAATAATATTAATTACATCCTACAAAAATTGGGATGGATCGATTGCGAACTTTATTCGGAAAGTAGCGAGATCGAACACATGCTGCTTGGCCGGCTGGTAAACATCAACATTCAACGTAACGAAATTTGCGATGGAGCTTTCACGTCGGACCGTCGGAGTCATGACGACCTGGTTGTCGATGCTGTACCGACCGCCAGTCAATCCGATCAGGAGAAACGTGATTCCGCTGAACTGCTGCCGGTATCTGAAAGCAAATCCTCGGATGCTGAAATCATGGGAACGCTGAATGAACAGTTCGTGCACATTCAGGAATTGACGTTGGACCTGAGCAGAGAGAAGGAAGAAAAAGGTCGGATCGAACGCCTCTATCGTGAAGCGTTAGCTCGCATTGACTTGCTTGAAAGAAACAGTCCCGCTCCAGGTGCATCGAAATCGTCAAAAGATAACGATCACACTGGATTGCTTTCGATCGTGGAAAGCCATCTGAATTCGCTGGCCAACGTACCGGATCACCTCAACACGCCTCTAGTGTCAGCGCTTCGCGAAAATGGGTATCACGTTCAATTAAAACTTGTCCGGCGCGTCGGCTAGGGCAGTTTCCATTTCCAACGTCGGAAATCCGGCACCGGCAAACTCGAATCAAACACCCTTCAGTGTAGATCCGCGCTCAAGGGTGATCTCGACAAGGTAGGAAGTTGCAATGGGCGACGACAATGATTTGAATCTGAAAATTGTCTCGCTGTATCGCCGCATCTGTTCCGCCATTGACGTACCGGAAAATTCTTCCCAGCCTGACGCCATTGATGCGGCGGATCTGCCTGACATCCTTTCTAATTTGAGGTCGCTTGGCATAGAACTATCGAATTTGCTAAATGTTGAAGATGAAGCCTATTCGACAGAAGTTTCCAGTCGCATTCGCGTAATTGAGAGAGAAATTCAAGTCTGGTTAGCCGCGCTCGATGCGGTGCACACACACATAAAGCAATGTCATGGAAAATCGTTATAAAACGCTCAGTCTTTGTATTCTGAGCGCAATGGTCGGATATTTTGGCTGGGGTGGAAATACAACCGCCCTACTCCTGCTACCTGCGATTGTTGTCATTTGGAGTCGTTGCGCAACCCGATGGGCGGCTTTTCTGGCGTTATTTTTTTACTATGCTGCCGCAAGTCGTGGCATTTTGAATGGGTCCAGCCTGTTCTTTGCTGAGACCGCCCTCTTCCGAGGAATTTGGCTGGGCATCATGCTCTGGCTTTGTTCGAGCACGATCCTGGCCGCAACATGGGCGATCTGCTGGGGTCATCGATTTAAAGCAATTCGGCTGCTTGTCATTTTGATTGCCCTCTCCTGCCCTCCGATCGGCATCATCGGATGGGCGAATCCCCTAACCTCTGCTGGCATTTATTTTCCGGGTCTTGGATGGTATGGGCTGATGGCATTGGTGGTCCTTTTTCTGGTCTTGGTAGCATCGCCCCGCCCTACTTTTATTCTTCCCTTTGCACTTGTTGCCATCACTTTCAATGTGCTGCATACGCGGGCCGAAGCGATCCCAGGCTGGACCGCAATTAACACTAAATTAGGTGGTGGCCAACGCGATACTGATGAATTCCATCGCCTGCAGTCGCTTCAATCCATCGTCTCCAAAGAATCAAATAGTAGGGACCGAGGCGAAATTATTGTGTTGCCCGAGCTGGTCGGGGGTGATTGGTCAGTAAATGCGATGTGGTGGGAAGACGCTGAAAAAGCGTTGCAAAAGAAAGATCAAACCGTTTTGCTTGGGATTCACCGTCCAATGGCCGGCGCCAGCTACAGCAATAGCTTGATCAGCATTGGGGCGATATCGGGCAGGGAGTTAGAGGATCGCGTTCCGGTACCAATTTCGATGTGGAAACCGTGGGCTGAGGATGGAGCGGTGGCCCACTGGTGGCTGTCCGGTACAACTCAAATTAAAAATAAGAAAGTGGCCCACATTATTTGCTATGAGCAAATTTTGATGTGGCCGATCCTGATAAGCGCCGCGAACTCGCCCGACTTGCTCATTGCTCCGTCCAACATCTGGTGGGCAAAACAAACCAGTGTTGCGGAGATTCAACGACAGGCAATGACATCCTGGGGATTGTTGTTCGATATTCCCGTCCTGTTCGCTGTCAACTCTTGACGCAACGCCAATTCCGATAAAATTACCTTCTGCGTACCGCAGCTAAAGCCTCTCGCACAGTCTGATTAATGACTTTGCTGCCTAGCGCGTATGGCGCCGATCTGGCGATGCGATTTTATCAGATGGTCGCAATCGCCGGTCAGATGCCGGAAGGAGGCAATAATCGCGTTGAGATTGCTGTTTGCTCGATCCCCGCCTTGCTCGCCATAAAATTTGATGAGGTGGATGGCTATGGCCCTACGTCCGTCCGGCGATTCGTCGAAGATTCACATGTGTTAAACGGACGAACGCCAGATCAGTGGCAGCAAGATGCATTCGGACAGATTGACGCATTGCTGCGTGCGCTCGGATTGAGGGATTGAGGTTTAGCCGGCCGTCAATTGCTCGGACGGTATCCGAATATGTGCACGCATCAAGAAGTCATCGAAGGTGAGAAGTTTTGGGAGGGACTTCGACTACTCAATGACAGCCGCTGGCAGCGAATACGCTTTCCGCATCGAATTTACGATAGTTGCAACCGACAGCAGTGCCCCCTTCCACTGGTCTAGTTCTAGTACATTGGCGTTGTACGGTACAAGGACTACATGTCAGCAAAGTGAGAAGATTTGGGAGATTGGATAAGATTGTATGCAACCGAAAGGCCCTCAATCTATCCACTCCGAAAGTGACGAGTGTTGTACGGTACAACACCCCAGACCGAACCTACGATTACCCTCCCCTGCCTGACAACCATCATTCCCGGGATGTCAGAATTCCGAGCGCCTCACTAATCTACGCGCCCAGTATTCGTCCCCGATCGGTCGACGTTCCGCGTTTACAGGCAATAAAGATGGGGGTGTTGTACGGGACAACACCCCCGAAGCGACCATCCGCTACCATTCCCTCCCCCGACACCCGTCCTGCTGCCGGCAGAATTCGCTGCCCTTCCTCGCCCAGCCACACCAAAATGTGCCCTCCAATCTCAAGATGCATCTGAAGGATAATGTTTCAACAGAATCCAAGAGCCAACGGCCTGATATTCCGGCCCTTTCGTTCCCGTTCGACCAATATCTTAATAGGTGAGAAATTTTGGGCTGCATCTGAAAGCCGATATTCACTTCACGATTCGACACTCTCCGGAAATAAAAAAGGGTGTTGTACCGTACAACAACCATCTCTACTTCGGTCTTATCCAGTGCCAACCCTATTTCTTCTGCAAAAATTCCTTAACCAAGGAATGCAACTGTTTCGTCTTCTCTGGGCTCAGAGAACCTTTTGAAAATTGAACCGCCACCTTGTCCCCATCGATACAAATTGTGGCCAGCGATTTGCCGCCCACCACGACTGGTTGCTCGGATATCGCCTTAGCCGGAGACCCTACTAAGATATCCAATACTTCTTTGGACGAGTGCTTGTGCGGCTTGCTCTCCGCCAGATCTTTAGCCCGAGCCAACACGTCATCAGGCCTGTTTTGCATCACATCGTTCAACAACTTCGCCCACCGAAATTGCAAGTCAAGCGGTGAAGGAAACGCGTTGACGACATCATCGGGCAGCGCGGCCAACCGCAATGCTTTGCTCAAATTACCCTTGTCGATTCCAACCTCTTTGGCCAATTCGCCCAACGAACCAAACAGGCCTTCACTCAGAGCGTGCCGGTACATGCGACCCTGCTCCCACGGGGACAAATCTAACCTATCCCTGTTTTCGCGATCCATCTCCTTGAACAGTTCCTGATCACTAACCGCTTCGATCAGACACAATACCGGCAACCCTGCCTCTAAGCAGGCGCGATGACGACGATGCCCAAATACAATCTCGTAACGATCGGCCACGCCAACAAGTGGTCGCACCTTGATTGGCTGCACATTGCCGCCCGCCTGAGTGATCTCCTCTTTTAAGGCGAGAAAATCAGCTGAGGTGAAACTGTCACTAATCCTATTGGCCCATTTTGACGCCGCGATCTTGTCAGTGTCGATTAGGCGCACCGGAAGTATTCCCTCAAACTCAAGTAACCGCGCCTCCAGCAATGAAACTTTCTCGTTACTTTCCTTCATCAGCGAGTTAACCATCAACATCTGTCCAGGCCCGGTGCGCAGCGCGGCCGTTGGGGCAGCAGGCGTCGTCGTAGTTCCATCTACCTTGCTTGCCAAGAACAGTCCTTCTGTTTTACTCGTCAGCCGACCCTTGATCGACATATCAGACTCCTTCACTTAATTGGGAGATCCATGAATTTCGAATCGATACTTCGACCAGGTCATTGACCCTGTCATATGCGTCCCGTGCTCGACTGTAGGTCTTCATACTGCCATCGTAGCGACTGATATCGTACACCGTCCCGAATTCCGCTGAACTGGATGAAGTCACTGTCGTTTTTGGGATTTCCACCGGCAGCACTTTTTCTCTGTAAGTGGCCGTAATCCAGGAGCGCACCACTTCGCTGGCAACATCAGCGGAATCGACCCGCGCCAGTAATACGTGGATGAAGTCGAAGGTTTTGGTTATGCCCGCGTTTTCCACCAAATTGGATGCCAGATCACTGAATAGACTCCAGAATTGCGCGGAACTCGCGAAATCTAGCGCGTTGGGCGGTAAAGGCACGATCAGGGCATCAGCGGCCATGAATGCATTTATCGTTACGTACGATAGGGAAGGGGGTGTGTCAATGACGATAATATCGTAGTCGTCCCGCACATCCTCGAGCCCTAGATTTAGAACGTCCCAAAATTGAAATGCTGGATCCTTCATCTGCCGGGAAGGCAACACAAATTCAGCCGAAAACAAACTCGATGACGCGGCGACCAAATCAATGCCTTCCCAGTAGGTCGACTGAATCGCAGGCCTAATAGTTGTCGTTTCGCCATATACCAAGGGAGCGATAGTTTGCTCTTCAGTGACTTCGGTGTCTGGCATAATTCCGAATAGAGTCGTTAGTGACCCCTGCGGATCTGCATCAATAACCAAAACCTTGTGCCCACGTAAACTCAAACCTTGTGCGAGAACCATGGCGGTAGTGGTTTTTGAGACGCCTCCCTTGAAATTGCCGACTGCAATGGTCACAGCACGCGCGCCATCTGGCCGTAGTTGCCCAGCGCGGTAATGTTGTACCCATACGCGAGCTTCGGCTAACGAAAACTCGCGACGCGAGCCTTTGTCATTCAGGTGACCGGCAGGTAAGTCGCCTTTGCTGATTCGATATGACACTTGCCCTTTGTCGATGCCGCACAAGCTAGCGAGCTGAGTCAGCGAAAACACTGGTGGATTCTTCACCGCGTTAGGCGCGAGCATGCGAGAACGAATCTGGTTAACCATTTGCGTCGCGCGCTCTGCTTGATCCACAATGTCACTGATTTGGATTTTTTGCGTGTCATTCATTTTTTGTGTGACCATTGCATTCTCAAAGGTTTAACGATAAGTCAATATTTTACGTTATAGCGATATTCATGGCTATTACAAAATTATTCGTATTTCATGAAATTTACAAAAATTTGAATAATCGCTGTCTTTTCGTTTGTTTTTGATCTTTTCTTTGATCTCCGACGCTAATAAAAATTTTAAACCCTTCAATCCCTATAACAACTATAGGTCAACATTTCTATAATAGATTCAACGAGTTAACTCATTTTCTGTGAGAACTTATGGGATGTATGGTGAGAATGTTTGGGAGGTAAGGTGAGCAATTTTAGGGTGAAGGGTGAGAACATTTGGGGCCTACGGTGAGTGGATATGGGAACGCTCGCCCGCCACGACAAAGCCGGTAGCAGGGCACTTAAGGTGAGATATTTTGGGAGGAGCCATCTAGTTCGCAAGAGTTTGGGTTGCGCGGGAATGGAGGGCATGATCTTAGGTGAGTTTGCGTTAACTTCCGACTCACTATAGACTATTGCCAGAATCTTATCGCGATCAATAACCATGCCCAATACAAAGTCTCAACCGAGGCGAGCTGCCGACAGCGCCCGCAAATTTGCGGCCGTCGAATCGGACATATTGCTGCGCAAGCCTGTCAACACGTTGGCCATCGTGCCAAAATCCGAAAAGATCACGGTTACCGCGCGCAAGATTTACAACGTGATGCTGCAATATGCGCAACGCCAAGGGATTGAGAAAGACAGTTACCGCGCGCGTCTAGCGGATATCGCAACTGGCATCGATTTCAAGTCCAACAATACCGAGCTCATCAAACAGTATTTCAGGCAAATGGCCACGACCGGCGTCGAGTGGCAATCACCGACAACAGGGGAGGGCGCGCGCTGGAGCATCTCGGCACTGATTGCCCATGCGGACCTCATCCAGCGGGGCAATGAGCTTGTATTGGAATGGAGCTACGCGCCGAACATCAAACAGGAATTACTGGATCCGCAGCGCTTCGCCAAGATGTCACTTCAAGTGCTCGCGACACTCAATACGATGGCGTCGGTTGTGTTGTATGAGATCTGCTGTCGCTATGCGGACAATCCGAGTGGGTTGACCGCGCGCCAGTCCTGGGCGTGGTGGCGACCAGTACTGACCGGTGCGCCGGATAGCCCCACTAGTGCCTACCAGGAATACAAAATATTCAATCGCGATGTCGTAAAAAAAGCGGTCAAGAAGGTCAACGATGTCACTGATCTCGAAATTGAATTGATCGAGCACAAAATAGGTCGTTCGGTGCAGGAACTGCAATTCCGGGTGAAGAGAAAATTGGCGCCACAGGCGCCGCCGGATAGGGCGATTGAACCGATTGATTTGAAAACTATTGGTGCCGCAATCAAGGCCGGCCTGGCGCAGGACAGGGCGGAGAAACTGTTACTTAAATACGGCGCAAATGCGCTCGATGAAGCGATCCTCGTGATGCAGGAACGTCAGCGCCGATCGACTATGGAACCGGTTCGCAATCCCGAAAAATACCTTGTGACGATACTGCAGTCCGGCCAATTCGGCCAGCAAAAGGAAGAGGGCGCGCCGGTCGCACAAGTCTATGACACGAAAGCCGAGCGCTTGAAATTGATTGAGCGTTTCATGGCGCAGAAGCGGACAGAACTGAACGCGATGTTTGACGAAATGCCGATGGTTGATCAGAAGACGTGGATATCTAAATTCGAAGAAGAAGTTTTGTCCGATGGCGGCGCACTACGCAAAGCATTCCAAGGCAAGGGTATTGCCAGCCCGATCGTGCGGCCGGCCTTTCTTAAGTTCTTGGGCAACGCAGTGTGGGATGAGGGCTGGGAAAAACCGACAGATTCGGAGATGATCGATTTGGCGATCGTGTCAAAGATCGATCAAGAGGGAGTCTCGCAGTTGCGCCCCGCCAGTCGCGCGCGTGTCGACCTAGGTGTAAAAAAACATTGAGAAAAGCGGGTGTAGGGTTCGCGGTCTTGGACATGATTTCGCCGGGTCGCATCAGTCCGATCGCAAACAATTTACGTTGAATGTTGGTGACGTGCTGTGGCCAAAAATTCATCCATCTTTAACGTATGCAGAAGTGGACGATTGGCTTTTCGCGGGTCCACAAGAGCCCCTAAGGAAACGCTGAACAATTGACGCTTTTTTGCAGCTGCAAGCAAATGGGCAAAAGAAATAGCGGATTTCCAACGTCGGAAAAAATGTAAACTTCTCTTGCAGAGGGTAACGTCGATCTCCGAACGCGTTATAGGGCTTATTGTTACACCGAACGTAAGCTCTGACTCAGGTAAGTTGATTGCCCCGGCGTACAGAGCTTCGCCCTTGTGATATCGAAGCCCCGCAGCGTGTTCAACGCGGCAAAGATACTGACCATATTTCTGATCGTCAGATGCCGCCAGTGCTGGTGCTACTTGGCATAGCGTCAATAAGACAGCGGAGACCATGAATCTCATTTGCAACGCTCCATGTGGCGTTCAACGAATGTAAACCGCCCCATTTATTCCACGGTCCTTGACTGCTGCGTTACTGTACGTGCCCCCGAGATATCCTCAGAATCCGATTTTCATTGTACTCAGACACATAGAGCGCATTGTCAGGACCAAACACAAAGCCGGTACCTGAAGAGGGGCCAACACTAAATCCTGATCCGATAATCGTGGCCTTACCACGCATGTTGAAACTAAGAAGGTTGCTTCCACTCAGGACATAGAGCGCTTTTCCGAAGCCGCCTGGTCCCGGACCAAAGGCGAGGTATGTATCAAGACCGGCCAGCCCGGTCGCAAAAGCACCGTCTGCCAACGATCCATCTGCGTTGTAAATCCTGATTGTCCCATCTGCGAGGGCTACGAAGATCCGGTTGTCGTCGTCGATCGCAATGCTGCCAGGTCGACTAGGGGTCGAGAACAATACAGTGGGAGTACTTCCGTTACTCACCAGGACCTGCGGGAAGTCATCGGAAAAAACAAGGCGTCCCGTATGGTCGAACTTCATGTCATCCACATCAGCAAAGCCGGAATTGAAAATAACCGTCGCTGTTTGATCTGGGAAAATTGCCGCTAGAACACCTCCTCCCCCGCCTGCTCCCCCGACAAGGACGGAATTAGGGACGCCGCTTATAAGTCCAGCAGCGTCAAAAAGAACCGCATCAGGGTCAACCATGGGCGGACCAAATTCTGAAGCTGAGCCGCCCCCAGGAGGGACCCTGTGAATCACTACACCTCCTTGTCGTCCTACATAAAGTGCTCCATCCGACCCGAAAGACAGTTTCATTGGTTCGGTTACATTGGAATAAATCTCAACGTTGAACCCAGCAGAGACGGTCGGTAATGCTAACGTGACCGACGATGTTGCCAACATCGAGACCCCGCTGGCCGAATTATTAGCAGCTCCTGTAGGTGCAAGAGCCGAGTCGTCAGGACCTCCGCCGCCGCATGCGCTAAGGCTAACCAAAAGAGCTCCCACGAAGATCCGGCCAAGATTCAAAGTTCGCTGTTCCATGTCTGTACACCCCAGGCTGATAGAAATTCCCTTGCGCGCCTACTTGCTCTTATCTGTTCATGCTAGGACGGGGTATTGCAAGGCATTTGAGATCGATCAAATCCTGCTTCTTCCGGGGGGGGCAGAATAGGTTTGCCAGAAAGCAGCTTTGCAGCCAATTCGACCGCCGGTAATCGACTGAATCTGGAAGGCGGCTGCATCTCACAATCGCCGCTATATTTCGAGGACTGCTTTTGGGCTAGATGTAGGCCGGCTTGGGTCGAGACCTGCCCGCCAGGCTTTGGAAAACCAGCCGCTCGTTGAGAAATTTCCGTCAACGGCCGGTCTCTAAGCCGCCGTTCGTTCCAATGGAGGCGAAGAAACCAATTTGCATAGAACTGGTTGGGTTCTATCGAAGCCCAGTGACCGCAACCCGCCTTGACCTGACGTAGAGCGCGGGACGCCCAACGTCTCTTGATGGCCGGTCTGAGACATTCTTTTGTTGAGTCTCGAAGCATAGCCTGGTGTCAGC
>NZ_JBHRTP010000090.1:0-30023 GCF_042646465.1 Pseudundibacterium arcticum | reverse complement strand
CAGGAAAATCATTAACTTACAAACTCCTGACGTGAAAACGTTGGGACACTACTGAGGAGACATACACATGAAGAAAGAAGAGCAGGCATTTAGGTCAGCCGATGATCAGTTGTTTAGCACCGCGGCAGAAGCGCAAGCGCATGATGCAGCCCCGTTGTCGCATCAAAGCAATCAGTCCGCGCACGAGCCGGCGATGATGAGCCGCCGGCGCTTCGGTGTCGGCGCAGCAATGGCCGCTGCGCTGACCACGTTCCCCTTCCTCGCCGGCCGCTCGAATGAAGCAGCAGCGGCGACTGACGTCTACCACGCTCCCGCAGAGTGGGAACGCCACTCGGGCACACTGATGGCCTTTCCATGGGATGCCACCGATGCGTGGGGCGGCAAGCTGAAAGACGTGCAAGCCGAAGTTGCCGCCGTCGCCAAGGCCATCGCCCGCTACGAGCCGGTCACCATGGTGGCCATGACGGGCCGATCCGCTGATGCGATTCAACAATGCGGTCCCACCGTCACTGTCATCGAGTATCCGATCAACGATTGCTGGACCCGCGACAACGGGCCGATCTTCGCGCTGAACCAAACCGGGAAAAAGAGGCTCGGGCTCGACTTCCAGTTCAACGGCTGGGGCAATAAATACCCGTATGACAAGGACGATTTTCTTCCAGTCGGTGTATGTGCGTACCTCAACGTGCCGCGCGTCGACGTCAACATGGTGTTGGAGGGAGGATCCGTGATCACCGATGGTCAGGGAACCCTGATTGGCACTGAAGAATGCCTGCTCAATCCCAATCGCAACCCGACGATGACCAAGAGCCAGATCGAGAACACGCTGCTGGCGGCCTACGGTGCCACCAAGTTCATCTGGCTGCCGTACGGCCTTGAGTTTGACAACATCACGAATGGCCACATCGATCTGGTCGCCTCCTACGTCGCGCCGGCCAAGCTGCTCATCTTCACTGCGCCGGGTACCGGCACCGGGAACGAGACCAGAATGGCAGCCAACAAGGCAGTGCTGCAGCAAAGCACCGATGCCAGAGGCCGCTCCTTCGAATTGGTGGAGATACACCAACAACCGCACTTCACCATTACCGGGTACGAGGTGAAGACGTTTAGCTACACCAACTACTATCGGACCAACGGCGGCATTGTGGTCCCGATTGCGAACGTGCCGGAAGATGCCGCAGCGTTGGCAACCATCAGTGCCCTGTACCCTGGGCTTGAAGTGGTCGGCGTGACCGCACGTACCCTGGCTTGGGGCGGCGGCGGTGTCCACTGCATCACCCAGCACATTCCGGCGCTGTGGTAATGCGTGTGTCCAATGACGGGAGCGGCGCGCAAGTCGTGTCGCGGGCCGAATGAGGGGATCGCGCCCGACGTATGCGGGCGCGATCCTTCACCGACGCTATGCGGGCATCGACTTTGGTATGCAAATTCGGCGCACAAGCTGTACCAGGCAGCTAGTGGTCGAACCTGATAGTTTCGGATTATCCGAATTTAAGAAGAAGCATCCATGCGATCACATCAACGCCATCTGTTACGGCTGAACGTTAAAGAACGGCGTTTGCTGAGTGATGCAATGGATGCCGCCACCCCACCAGTTAATCGCGAGCGGATCGATTTGCTTGATTTCACGGGTAGGGAACACGCTTTGTATCGTTGCTTTTGCCTGCGCATCCAATTGCTTCAAGCTATCCGGCTTTCCTGGCTCCCAATATTTGGCCATGATGACGATACCGTTGGAGATCAGGAAGTTCATATAGCTGACGGCTGGAAGATCGATCACGATATCCCCTGCGTGAAAGCCGAAACCTTCCTCTCCGGGGTTAATCGTTCTTTCCTTCCACAGCAGCGCCAAATCAGGATTCGTCACCCGAATAATGGTGAACGGATTGCCGTTGACATCGGTCGCGTTCTGCAACACCCGCGCTACTTCTTCGATCCGCTCATAATCCGATTTTTCCAGATTATTGCTGTCTCTTGCCGCCTCAGAAACTTTAGCAACTAAAATCGTATTTGTATCCACGAAGCGCGCGACTTCGTCGACGTGACCGTTCGCCCCGTAACCGAAGAAATTCTCCATCACCGGGCTGCCGTCGGTGTTCAATTTGTCGGAGATAGGACTGAGCGGCAGCCAAATCATTTTCTGCTGTCCGTATAAGCGCAGCACTTCCGACTCAATCTGGGCCAGTGTTTTGCCAGGATTGCGCTGCATTGCCATATCCTGGAATGCCATCAACACGCCCGCGCCATTCACCTCATAGCCGCCGCCTTCGGCGACAATGTCAGATTTGACCATCGGCACATTCAATTCCGCCGCCATCGCCCGATCGACGTCACCGACGGCCTTGCCTCGGCCCACGTTCCATGTCCCATAGTAGTTCCAGGAAAAATCTGCGATCATTGGATTGCCGTCCGTCGTTTTAACGAACAGCGGCCCCATATCCCGCATGAATATGTAACTTTCCTTATAGTTATGAAATCTGATTTTTTGCGGATCGACTTGATAATTGTTTAAAAAATTCAAGCAGTCCGCCTTCGCCGCATCGCCACTAACAATCATGTCGACCTTGGTATTTTTGGAGTGCAGCGCCTCAACAATTTGTGCGGTGACTGCATGCATTGCGGCATCGGTAGTGCGATGCAAGTCATCGGTGGAATCCCAACATAGCCAGACTGAAGCTTGCGGCGCCCATTCAGGCGGGAAGGTATAGGTAGTGGCGGTAGCGAAAGCTGAAGTGAGGCCAAAAGTCGAAGTAACTGCGACACTGAGCAAACCCATGCCAGATAACTTGAAAAAATTGCGCCGATCGTACTTTTTCATAAAAAATCTCCTAGATTAGTTTTTTGTATTTGCCATCCAAGTCTCACCGCATGTGGCACCTTGTGTTCGGTCAGCCGGGCAGCCTCATGTTGAAGCATTCCGGTTTTACTACATAGAACCGGTTTGATATCTTTTTGATGGTGCCATTTCGAAAGGCGTTGCAGACGGCATCGCATCGCATGCACGCAGGATCACCCGCGCTGCGTGCCATGACGTCGGCATTCCTTTCATTTGAATGGGAGATGCCTGGCTTGCTCAGCTAATCAGGAGCGGTGATGGGTAGATGCAAGCAAGTAGGAAGAGACTTCCGATAATTTTTTTATCGGAAGTTGAGAAAATCACGATCGAATTGATGAGAGATACACGATCAACAGCACGCGTGCGCGCAGCTCCTGGCCGAATTGAAAATCTCAGCGACGGGCAAGCTTCTGGTTGCGCAGCACGCACAGCAGGTCGGCGGCGATATGCGCGGCCGCCAGCGCCGTGATTTCACTCTGGTCGAACGGCGGCGACACTTCCACCACATCCATGCCGACCAGGTTCACTGGTCCCATGCCGCGAATGATGGCCAGCGCCTGGGCGCTACTCAGGCCACCGGCGACCGGGGTACCGGTGCCCGGTGCAAAGGCCGGGTCGAGGCAGTCGATATCGAAAGTCAGGTAAGTCGGACGCTTGCCGACGATCGACAAGATCTTTTCCAGCGTCGCCTGCGGGCCGTGGGCATGCACCCACGGCGCGTCCAGGATGTTGATGCCCATGAAGTCGTCATTCCAGGTGCGGATGCCAACCTGCACCGAAGTTGCCGGGTCGATCAAGCCATCCTTGACGGCCTTGTAAAACATGCTGCCGTGATTGAGCGAATCCGGGCTGTCATCCGGCCAGGTATCACAGTGCGCGTCAAAGTGGATCAGCGACAGCGGTTTGCCATACTTTTCCGCATGTGCCTTCAACAATGGGTAAGTGATGTAGTGATCGCCGCCGAAGGTCAGCATTTTTGCACCGCTGGCGAGAATGGTGCGCGCATGCTCAACGATGCTGTGCGAAATCGTCATCGGATTGTGGGCATCGAGCCAGCAGTCGCCGTAGTCGATCACGGCCAGCTCGTCGAACGGGTCGAAACCCCACGGATACGCCAGCAGTTCATTCATTTGCACACTGGCGGCACGCACCGCTGCCGGACCGAGGCGGGCGCCTGGGCGGAAGGTAGTGGCGAGGTCGAGCGGGATGCCGGATACCGCCACGTCGACCCCGCTCAGGTCGCGGGAGTAATTGCGCCGCATGAAGCTGAGTACGCCGGCGTAAGTGTTTTCGCTGCAGGTGCCGTAGAGCGATTTGCGACGAATTGCGCCGTCACCTTGAATCGGTAGTTTCATTTTAATTTCTCCATCTTTTTCATAATGCGCGTAATGTGATTCCACTAATCCTGCCGTGTTAAACATGAGCGCCCCTTCCCCTTTTCAGGGTCAATGGCCGGGGGGCGAACTATGCTTATGCAATGTTTGTGACGCAGCAAGGCTAAGAGGCTGTTGTGGCGCTCGAGCTTGCCAGCATCGCTGCCAGCAGCACGTTGCAGCCGGCCTCCAGATGTTCTGGTTGCGCATCCTCGATTTCATTATGGCTGATGCCATCCTTGCAGGGCACGAAGATCATCGCGGTCGGCGCTACCGATGCAATATAGACTGCATCATGACCGGCGCCCGTGACGATGTCCATATGCGACAAGCCCGCCGCCGATGCGCCTTCGCGCACCATCCGCACCAGTTGCGGGTCGAACGGCGTCGGTGGAAAATACTGTACATCCTTCAGCGCTACCTGTAATCCGTATTCTCGCTGCACATCCACGCAAGCTTGACGCCAACGCGCATCCATCTCGGTCAGTGTTGCCTCGTCCTGATGCCGCAAGTCGACGGTAAACATCACGCGTCCTGGAATCACGTTGCGCGAGCCAGGATGCACCTGCACCACGCCGACCGTACCGCGACCGTGCGGCTGGTTAGCATTGGCGATATGAATCACTTCCTGCATCAAGTGGGTGGCGACAAACAGCGCGTCTTTGCGGATCGCCATCGGTGTCGGGCCGGCGTGCATCTCCATTCCCGTGACCGTAACGTCGTACCAGCGCACACCAAGCGAACCGGTGACGACACCGATCACTTTTTGTTCATTCTCCAGGATCGGTCCCTGCTCGATATGCGCTTCAAAATAGGCGCCTAGTGGCCGCCCACCAACCGGTGCAATACCGGCATACCCAATTGCGCGCAATTCGTCGCGCACCGATTTACCGGCTACATCGCATGCGTCCAGCGCGGTCTCCAGCGGAAATTTATTCGCAAACACGCCGGAGCCCATCATTACCGGCACGAAGCGTGAACCCTCTTCGTTGGTCCAAATCGCCAGCTCTAACGGCGCCTCAGTCACGATATCGTGCTCGCGCAAGCTACGCATTATTTCCAGGCCGGCCAGGACCCCATAGCAACCGTCAAATTTGCCGCCAGTCGGTTGTGTATCGATATGGCTGCCGGTCATGATCGGCGCCAATGCATTGTTGCGCCCCGCACGTCGACCGAAGATATTGCCTACCTGATCCACGGTGATGGTCAGCCCGGCATCTTTCATCCAGCCGACCACAAGATCGCGTCCTTGGCGGTCAAGATCGGTCAGCGCCAGCCGGCAATTGCCGCCTTTTTCAGTAGCGCCAATTGCCGCGAGGTCCATTAATGACCGCCATAAGCGTTGCCCATTGATAGCCATGGTGTTCCGATGATGCTGCATACATTCCTCTTCAAATCAGGGGCGCCAAACACGCCAGAAACCGGCATCCTTAAGCGACGGATCGTCCGGGCCAGCGTCGCGCCTGCTTAGTTCCCCTTGTACAAGTTCCGATCACGCGCCATTCATTCCTGTACGCTGCCCGTCAATCCAGCAGCGCATCCGCCGGCACGTAGTCATAACCAAGGTCGCGCGCCACCGGCGCGCAACACACTTTTCCCAGGCAAATGTTCAAGCCATTCTTCAAATGCGGGTTGGCTTTGAGCGCACCTCGCCAACCCAGGTCGGCCAGTGCCAGCGCATGACCGATGGTGGCGTTGTTCAGAGCGATGGTCGAGGTACGGGCCACCGCGCCGGGCATATTTGCGACGCAGTAATGCACCGTCCGGTCGACGACGAAAGTCGGATGCTCGTGCGTGGTAGCGTGCGAGGTTTCAAAGCAGCCGCCCTGATCAATTGCCACGTCGACCAAGACCGAACCCGGCTTCATGTTCGATACCATGGCGCGCGTCACCAGCTTGGGTGCGGCCGCGCCGGGAATCAGCACGCCGCCAATCACCAGATCGGCGCTCAATACGGAATCCTCGATCGCCTGCGCATTCGAATACAGCGTCACGATCCGATTGCCGTACACCAGATCCAGTTGGCGCAGGCGCTCGACGCTCTTGTCGATCACCGTCACCCGCGCGCCGACGCCGACCGCCATCTGCAAGGCGTTGGTGCCGACCACCCCGGCGCCGATAATCACCACATGGGCCGGTGCGACGCCGGGGACGCCGCCGAGCAGCAAGCCGCTGCCGCCTTTGGATTTTTCCAGATGTGCGGCACCGGCCTGGATCGACATGCGTCCGGCCACTTCGCTCATCGGCGCCAGCAACGGCAAGCCGCCGCCGGGGCCGGTCACGGTTTCGTAGGCAATGCAAACCGCACCCGATCTGACCAGGGCTGCGGTTTGCTCGGGGTCCGGCGCCAGATGCAAATAGGTGTAGAGGATCTGTCCTTCGCGCAGCATCGCGCATTCAACCGGCTGCGGCTCCTTGACCTTGACGATCATGTCGGCGCGCTTGAAAATTTCTGATGCAGTGTCAACCATGACGGCACCAGCTGCCACGTATTGATCGTCGCTCAGTCCGATCTCTGCACCCGCATTTCTTTGCACGATCACGTTATGACCATGCAAGCAAAGTTCGCGCACGCTGGCAGGCGTCAGTCCCACGCGGTACTCGTGATTTTTGATTTCTTTCGGAACTCCAACCAGCATGGCTTTGCTCATTTCATTTACCTTTCTTTTGTGTGGGACTTACGAAAAATACCACCGCTCTCCGGTACTGCAGGCCTGCCGTGTCCCGTCAAACGGGATCGGGACCTGCGCCGGATTGCAGACACGGAGCTACGCATTACTATAAATCGGATTTTGCGTAAGCCCCAGGAGATTTACTTACCCGAGCTTAATCCAGGTAGTCTTCAATTCGGTGTACTTGTCGAACGCATGCAAGGACTTGTCGCGCCCATTACCCGATTGTTTACAACCACCGAACGGCACCGTGATGTCATCCTCCGCATACTGATTCACGTGCACGGTGCCAACCCGCAGCGCGCGCGCCACATGGTGTGCCTTGTTGATGTTGGCAGTCCAGACGCCCGCCTGCAAACCATACGGCGTGGCATTTGCCTCGCGGATCGCTTGATCCAGGTCGGTGAAACCAAACACCGACAACACCGGACCGAAAATTTCTTCACGTGCAATTTTCATCGAACTGTCGACATTGCTAAACAAGGTCGGCGCGACATAAAAACCACCGGTTTGCATACGGACTTGCATGCCGCCGGCAAGCAACTGCGCGCCCTCTGCTTTACCAGATTCGATGTAGCCCAGTACGGTATTCAATTGCACTTGATCAACTATCGCGCCCATCACCGTCGCTTCGTCGAGCGGGTCACCTGGCGCAAAGTCCGGAATCAAGGACAATGCCTTGTCCAGAAATTTTTCCTTGATCGACGCTTCGACAAAAAGGCGCGACGGCGCATTGCAGCTCTCTCCCTGGTTGAAGTAGAGCGCACCAACCGCGGCCCGCACTGCTACATCCAGGTCGGGGCAATCGGCACAGACGATATTCGGCGACTTGCCGCCGAGTTCGGTCCATGCCCGTTTTAAATTCGATTGTCCCGCATATTGCATGATTTTCTTACCGACACTGGTAGAGCCGGTAAAGCCGATGCAATCGACATCCATGTGCAATGCCAGTGCGCTGCCGGCCTCATGGCCATAACCCGGCACCACGTTGAACACGCCGGGCGGAATACCGGCTTCCAGCGCAATTTCGGCCAGGCGCAAGGCCGAGAGCGGCGACTTTTCCGAGGGTTTCAGGATGACGCTGTTGCCGACCGCCAAGGCTGGCGCGATTTTCCAGGCAGCCATTAGTAGCGGATAATTCCACGGCACGATGGCGGCCACCACACCGACCGGTTCGCGCGTGATCAGCGCTAACGAGGTGTCGGCGGTGGGGGCGATTTCATCGTACATTTTATCGACCGCTTCGCCGTACCAGCGGATGCAGTTGGCCGCCGCCGGCACATCGACGCTACGGCTGTACTTGATCGGCTTGCCCATGTCGAGCGTTTCCAGCAGCGCCAATTCGTCGCCATACTTCACCATCAAATCGGCGAATTTGATCAGGCTGCGCTTACGTTCTTCTGGCGCCAGTCCAGCCCAGCGTCTATCGTTGAATGCGCGCCGCGCGACTTGGACCGCAGCGTCGACGTCGGCCTGATCACAGCGCGCCACAGTGGTCAGCCTGCGGCCATCGATTGGCGAAATACAGTCGAATGTCGCCCCCGACTGCGCCGCCACACGATGACCGTCGATGAAAGCGCGTCCGTCAAACTTCAACTCCGCAGCGCGGCTATGCCAAAGTGTGTTCGTCATTTGAATATCCTTTTTAATCGGGGCCAACCTTTGGCGATTGGCCCCATCCAGCGTATTAAAAGCTGACTACGGTAGAAGCGCCGAACAATGTATTGTCTTTTTTGAAGGTGCTGGAGCCGACATCGAAGAACGTGTTTTGTGTCGCGCGGTCGTATCGCACTTCAAATTTCAACATCGCGTTTGCAGTCATCGCATAATCGAGCCCCAAGGTCAGCGCATAGCGATTGGCGCCTTTGTTCGGGTCGTTGATCAGCCCGGTTGTGTTATCGATGCCTGGTCCAAAACCATTGCGGTAATCGCCACATGCCGTTGGACCGCTATCCGCTTGGCAAGTACCAGACGATAACAAGTTGGGGGTACCGCCGCCGTTCTTGTCGTTTTTGATGTAATCGAGACGGACGATGCCCTCTAAACTCGGCGTGAATTTATAAGCAGCCAAACCCGACAGGCCGACCCATCTGCTATCCCTGCCGTCAAACGCATGGCCTTTTGCCAGGCCTGCTTCCACCTGGCCAAAGAGGGACCAGTCACCGCGTATGAAGAAGGTGTCGATATCAGCGTAATTGACCGACGTGGTGCCGGATGTCTTGCCGTGCACACCGGACGCGCCAACACCCCAATATTCGCCAGGGATGTAATCGACACGCCAGTGGAGCGCCGGTGCCCGACGGTCAGTAACGCGACCGTTATTCAAATTACCGACGATGGCTTTCGCATCCCATGCGCCGTCGACATGCTCGTAGCCGAGGCCCGTCATGAACGCCGCCGGCTCGGTGAAATCGAACAACAGATTATTGGTAATGGTTTTTTTTGCGGTGGGCAATTCATATTCATAGCCCATCCAAGAACCAACTTGACCGGCGTAGAACTTGTCCTTGCCGACCCCGGTCGGCAATGTCACATAGGCCTGGTTCACGATAGAGCCGGCGTTAAATCCGGCCGCGTCACCGTAGCTCTTATGCGGCATCAATTCCAGCAGCCACTTGGTGCCGCCTTCCATTTCTTTCTCAAATCGAATTAAGCCTGTTCCAAAAAATGCGTTGTCGTATCCGTAGACAGTTGATGAACCGGGCACGCTGCCATCGCCATTCCGATCGCCGAAATTTTTCATGAACACGAAGCTGCTGGTTTTCTGGCGCTGGTTATAGATATAAGTCGGATCGATGAAACCAGAAACTTTCAAGCCCTTGAAACCACTCGCTTCCATCTGATCTTCCGTCGCTTCGGTCTTGACACGCGTACGAGTTAACTCGGCCCGTGTGTCTGCATCAAACCCATCGACAATGACGGATCTGTTGGCTTTCGCACTCACTTGATCTACCATCGTTTCCAGCTGCTTCACCTTCGACTTCAATGCGTCGAGTTCAGCCCTCATTTCCTGCGCATTTTGGGCAATGGCAACGGCTGGGAACGCCAGCGCGATAGCAATCACGATTTTTTTTAATGTCTGCATAGTGTCTCCTCTTGTTCGTATGGTTAGTGGTGGTGCGGACTTCAATTCGAGGCTCCCGCCTGGAATGCTGTAGAAATTTGTTTTTGGCGCAGCCGCTCAGCGCGCGCGATATAGATGCTCGACAAAATCACGCCGGTGCTGACAACCAATATCGTCAGCGTCGCGATCGCATTCACACGCGGATCGAGCCCCAAACGCGCACGGGAAAAAATCACGATCGGCATCGTCGAATAACCCGGCCCGGTCAGGAACTCGGACAGCACCACGTCATCCAGCGACAAGGTAAAGGTCAGCAGCCAGGCGGAGGCGAGTGCCTGCGTGATGTTGGGCAGGGTCACCAGAAAGAACACTTGATGCGGCCGGCAGCCCAAATCCATCGCCGCTTCTTCGAGCGATTTTCTCATCTCTCGCAAGCGCGACTGCACCACCACCGTGGCATATGCCATCCCGAGCAAGGTGTGGCCGAGCCAGATCGTCAGGACGCCGCGCTGCGGAAAACCAAACAACCTCTCGATCGATACCAGCATCAGCAGTAGCGACAAGCCGATAATCACTTCTGGCATCACCAGCGGTGCGTTGACCATGCCGCTAAACAGCGTGCGGCCATTGAAGCGGCGATAGCGGTCCAATACATACGCGGCGAAAGTGCCCAGTACTACCGATGAGCAGGCAGTCATCAGTGCAATCCGTAGCGACAATCCAAAACCCGTGATAATTTCAGCATCGTTCGCCAGTTCGTGATACCAGTGCAGTGTAAACCCGCTCCACACCATGCTCTGGCGCGAACTGTTGAACGAAAACACGATCAACATCACGATCGGGATATACAGAAATAAGTACCCGGCCGAGAGCCAGGTTCTACCGAATAAACGATAACCGTTCATGCGCGCCCCTCTTGTTGCTCAGACTGATATTTGTTGAAGATCCCAATCGGCACCAGGATCAGCAGAATCACCACTACGGTGACGGCGGATGCCATCGGCCAATCGTTGTTGGTGAAAAATTCATCCCATAGGGCGTGACCGATCATGAAAGTCTCCGGCCCGCCCAGCAATTCCGGAATCACGTATTCGCCGATGCAGGGAATGAATACCAGCATCGAGCCGGCGACGATGCCGGATTTCGAGAGCGGTACCGTGATGCGCCAGAAGGTTTGCCACGGTGTCGCACCGAGGTCGGCTGCCGCCTCCAGAAAACGGATATCCATCTTCACCAGGTTCGCATACAGCGGCAGGACCATGAACGGCAGGTAGGCGTAGGTCATCCCGAGCATGAGCGAGAGCGGCGTATTCATCATGTGCAGCGGCGCATCAATGACACCGATCGACAGCAGGAAGTTATTCAGCAAACCGTTGTTCGCCAGGATCCCTTTCCAAGCATAGATACGCAGCAGGAACGAAGTCCAGAACGGCAACATCACCAGCATCATCAGGGTCGGCCGGATGCTCGCTTTGGCACGCGCCATGAAGTATGCGAATGGGTAGCCGATCGCCAAACAACATAAGGTGGTGGTCGCCGCATACTTCAGTGAACTGATGTAAGTCAGTACGTATAGATCATCCTGCAAGATGAACAGGTAATTGCTCAGCTTCAGCTTCAGCTTCAAAATACCGTCGACATACGACACCATGTTGCCAAATGGATTGCCGAGTTCCATTTCGACCATGCTGATCTTCAACACCAGCAGGAATGGCAGCAAGAAAGTAAACGCCAGCCATAAGTAGGGCACACCAATCACCCACCGACGACCGCTGAGTCCGCGCAATGGGGAGCGCTGCGTGAGCGCCGCGCTAGGATTGGCATCCGGGAGCGCGACAAAGCCCTGCGCCGCCTGCGGTAGCAGGTGGCGAGTAAGAAACTGTTTCATGTGAATGTCCTTATTGGGTCAAGACCACCATCGCGTCGTCATTCCAGTTGGCGAAGACTTTGTCGCCCCATTTCGGCCGGTGCGTCGCATTGCGCACGGTATTGGCGGCGGTCGCTTTCAGGATCATGCCGCTTGCCAATTTCAGGTGATACACGGTGTAACTGCCCATATAGGCGAGCTCGAGAATTTCGCCTTGCACACAGTTGATGGTGGATTGCGCTTCGGGCGCGTCGAAGCCGACCGAGATTTTTTCCGGACGTATGCCGACCGAGACCGACATCCCAGTAGTGCCGGTGATGCCGTGCCCGACGTAGTGACGGCATTCCGGTGACTCGATGATCACGTGGTCCGGTTCGTCTTCGATCACTTTGCCGGAGAATAAATTGACGCTGCCGATGAAGTCGGCCACGAAGCGGCAGTTCGGGGTTTCGTAAATATCGCTCGGCTTGCCGATCTGCAGAATGCGGCCTTCGCTCATCACCGCGATACGCGAGGCCATGCTCATCGCCTCTTCCTGATCATGCGTCACCATCACGCAGGTCACGCCGACCTGTTCGATGATGTTGACCAGCTCAAGTTGCGTGCGCTCACGCAGTTTTTTGTCGAGCGCACCGAGCGGCTCATCCAGCAGCAATAATTGCGGACGCTTGGACAGGCTGCGCGCCAGCGCGACCCGTTGTTGCTGGCCGCCGGACAATTGGTGCGGCTTGCGCTTGCCATAAGCCTTGAGTTGCACCAGGTCCAGCATCTTGTCGACGCGGGCGGCGATTTCATCCTTCGGCATACCGTCACGACGCAAGCCGAAAGCGACGTTGTCCCATACCGACAAATGCGGGAACAGTGCATACGATTGAAACATCATGTTGATGGAGCGCTGATAAGGCGGTATGCCGACAACGTCTTCTCCAGCCAGCGAAATCTGGCCGGAAGTCGGTGATTCAAACCCGGCCAGCATCCGGAGCAAGGTCGATTTGCCGCAGCCGGAACTGCCCAGCAGCGCAAAGATTTCGCCTTTATTGATGGTGACGGAAACTTCGTCGACTGCTCGTACGCCGTCAAATTCCTTGACGAGGTTTTTGATCAGCAGGAACGGTTGCCCCGCGCTGATATCGTTGGCGGCGGTGGCGGCGGCAGGGGCGATCCCCACGGAAGATAGTGGTATGGCTGGTGGAACGGACGTCATGACAGGCTCGATACGAAAAAATGTGAGGGTGTCTGGAACCAAGGTTTCAGGTCTGGGCGATTGCGTGCGTCATCCGAAGCAAGGCGATGACGCACTCGGCGCACTAGCGCCCAGTCTTGAATTGAACGTAGACGCGTGTCGCGACTCGACGCAGATCGTTATTCAACGATACCGGCGCGACCATTTTTTTCAAGTCGGCGTCGGACAAAAATATCGTCTTGTCCTCGTTCAATTCCTTTTTCACGAACTTGCGGCTGGCCGCATTCGGTGTTGCATAGAACACCTTATTGGTCAGATTCGCATGCACGTCCGGACGCATGATGTAGTTCATCCACAGATGCGCGTTTTCCGGATGCGGTGCATCGGCCGGGATCGCCATGGTGTCGAAGAACAGCACGCCGCCAGTTTTTGGTATCAGCGTGACAATATCGTTGCCGTTCTTCGCTTCGATCGCACGGTGACGCGCGACGTTCATATCACCCGACCATGCAATCGTCGCGCAAAGTGAGCCGTTGGTCATATCCTCAATGTAGCCCAGCGTGCTAAACAAGGTCACGTACGGACGGACCTTCTGCAACATACGTCCGGCTTCCAGGTAATCGGATGCATTTTTAGAAAACGGATCCTTACCGATGTACGCGAGTGCTGCCGGCAGAATGTCGGACGGCGCATCGAGGAAAGACACGCCGCACGACTTCAGCTTCGATATATATTTAACGTCGAACACCAGATCCCAAGGATTCTCCGGCATCGGCAAGTCACCGAGCGCGGCCTTCACCTTGGCGGTGTTGATCGCGACCGTGGTGAAACCCCACAACCAGGGAACCAGGTACTCATTGCCCGGATCGAGCTTCGACAATTGCGCCTCAATCGCCGGATCCAGATTAGACAAATTTGGCAGCTTGCTCTTGTCTACTTTGCGTAGCAGGCCGCCCTGGATTTGCAGATTGCCCCAGTGCGCCGCCGGCACCACAATATCGTAACCAGTTTTCCCGGCGGTCAATTTAGCATGCAAAATTTCGTTACTATCGTAGTTGTCATAGCGGACCTTGATACCGGTCTCCTTTTCAAAGTTTTTAATCGTGTCATCGGCAATGAATTCTGACCAGTTAAAAACGTTGAGAACTTTTTCTTCTGCCGCCATCGCTGGCATGGTGGCCAATGTAGCAGCGCCGAACGCCGCCGCAACAGCCACCTTCGTCAAATTGCAGCTTATGTGTTTGTGTAACTGCTGTTTCCATGTCGATTTGTTCATTTTTGTCCCCTCCAGAATCAATTTATATAGATCAATCAAGTCGTTTTAAACCCATCCCCGCTGCTTCAAATCCGCCAAAGTCTGATCCAGACCCAAGCCAATTAATTTGATCATTTCGTCGATTTCCGCGTGAGTTAGCGTCAGCGGCGGCGACATCAACAGACGATCGCCTGGAATCGCGCGCATGATCACGCCACTGTCGAACATATGCGCGCGGCAGATCATGCCCACGCTCAGTGCCGACTCAAATGGGATGTGCTCATGCACCGTTGCACCCTTATGCTTCACCAGATTTAAACCACCCAGGAAGCCGATGGTCTCCGCACTACCGACCAAAGGATGCGATGCCAGCGCCTCGAATTTTTTCTGCAAATAAGGGCCGCTATCGGTACGCACTCGGTCGACTATTTTTTCTTCTTCTAGAATGCGGATGTTTTCCAGTGCGGCGACGCAACCAATCGGGTGACCGGAGTAGGTATAGCCATGATTGAATTCGCCACCCTTTTCAATCAGCGCATTTGCCACGCGGTCACCAACCAATACACCGCCGAGTGGCACGTAACCGGAAGTCACGCCCTTCGCGAATGTGATCAAGTCCGGGCTGATGCCGAAGTATTCGGAACCGAACCAGTGGCCGAGACGTCCGAAACCGCAGACCACCTCGTCGGCAACCAGCAAAATGCCGTATTTGTTGCAGATGCGCTGGATTTCCGGCCAGTAGGTCGACGGTGGAACGATGACCCCGCCAGCACCCTGCACTGGCTCGCCGATAAACGCGGCAACTTTGTCGGCGCCGACTTCGAGAATTTTGTGTTCCAGCCAGGAAGCGGCTTCCAGCCCAAACTCTTCCGGCGTCTTACCCTTGCCGCCTTCCAGATACGAAGGTTGGCCGATATGAACGATGCCCGGAATTGGCAGCCCACCCTGCTTATGCATGCTGGGCCAACCGCCCAGAGACGCGCCCGCCATCGTGCTGCCGTGATAGGAGTTGAGGCGACTGATAATCACCTGACGCTCCGGGCTGCCCTGCTTGTCCCAATAGTGGCGCACCAAACGGACGATGGTGTCGTTGCCTTCGGATCCGGAACCGACAAAAAACACGTGATTGAACTGCGGCGGCGAAATTTGGACCAGTTTTGCAGCCAGCTCGACCGCTGGCACGTGCGTGGTCTGGAAGAAACTGTTGTAGTAGGTCAATTGCAGCATCTGCGCATGCACTGCGTCGGCGATGCTTTTACGACCGTAGCCGACATTCATGCACCACAAGCCGGCCATACCGTCGAGCAGACGATTGCCTTCCGAATCCCAGATATAGGCGCCCTCGCCCTTCACGATTACCCGTGAAATCTGGCTATCCTTCAAACGATAATCGGCAAATGGGTGCAAATGATGGGCGGAATCCAACGCTTGTAAACGCTGGGTATTAATGCTTTCGCGCATGTTCATATTGTTTTCCTTTCTACTTTCTATGTACGCATATAAATTTAAGCGAGGTCGTCGTATTGCGTTCTAATTATTTGGTCACGCGACCAACTTGTAGCAATATTAGGTACTCGCAAAATATAAGTCAAGCGATTAAATCATTCGACCGACTTATTTTTTGATGGTATCATCGCGCCATCAAAACTGACCGACCGGTCATTGCAATGGAGCAGTCATGGCACGCCCCCGAGGTATAGAAAGAAGAGAACAGCTTAAAGAGCAGATTATTCAAGGCGCGGTGGACGCCTTGGTAGAGTCCGGCTTAGCAGCGGTGACAACCAGAAAGATTGCGGCGAAAGCTGGTGTCAATCTGGCCACCCTGCACTACTATTTTGAGAATAAAGACGCGCTGTTAATCGGCGCGTTGGAATCGATCATTGCGCAGATGAGCCAGGCATTGCGCGCTGACCTGACGCAGCAATTGGATATCAAGACCTGCATCGAGAGTGTCATTAGCAATTCTTGGCGGTTGATCCAAATGACGCGCAATATTCAAATCCTGCAATATGAACTGACGCTATATACCTTGCGCAACGAGGACGCGCAATCACTCGCAAAATTTCAGTATGACTCGTACTGCAAGCTATATGAGGATGCGTTTCGTCAGGGGCTGGGCAATGCAGAAGCCCCGCCGGCGATTGATCTCGCCGATCTGGCGCGCTTCGTAGTCGCCGGCATGGATGGTTTGATTCTTCAATATTTGGTTGACCCGGTTGAAGAGCGCTCGACGCGAGCACTCAAACAATTGATCAAGGCAGCACAAGGGCTTTGTTGCATGGATAACCAGAAGACGAGTTGAGGCGTCATGCTACTGGCGCTGCGGCAAGACAAGGCAGGTCATTCTTTCCAAGCCGGCCAATACTCCAAGCAACCGTCAAATTTGCCGCCAGTCGGTTGCGTATCAACATGGCTGCCGGTCATGATCGGCGCCAGTGCATTGTTGCGCCCCGATGGCGTGCCCAGACGGGCATTACATGCCCGCCGTGCTGTTTTAAATTTTCGAGGGCGCAAACTGCTTAACCGAGCTTGATCCAGGTGGTCTTCAATTCAGTGTATTTGTCGAACGCGTGCAAAGACTTGTCGCGCCCGTTACCGGATTGCTTGTAGCCACCGAATGGCACCGTCATGTCATCTTCGTCGTACTGGTTGACGTGCACCGTGCCGACCCGCAAGGTGCGTGCCGCATGATGCGCCTTGCTGATATTGGAAGTCCAGACGCCGGCTTGCAAACCGAAGGGGGTGGCATTCGCTTCGCGGATCGCGTCGTTCAAATCGGTGAAGCCGAGCACCGACAAGACCGGCCCGAAAATCTCTTCGCGCGCGATCTTCATCGTGCTGTTGACGTTATCGAATAGTGTCGGCTCGATGTAATAGCCGCCGCTCTCGGTGCGGACCTGCTGTCCGCCTGCCAGCAGTTGCGCGCCTTCCGCCTTGCCCGATTCGATAAAGCCCATCACCGAGCTCAGCTGGATATGGTCGACGATGGCGCCCATCACGGTCGCCTCATCCAGTGGGTCGCCCGGCTGGAAATTCGGTACCAGCGCCAGCGCTTTCGCAATGAATTGATCCTTGATCGATTCCTCCACGAACAAGCGTGACGGCGCGTTGCAGCTCTCGCCCTGATTGAAGTAGATCGAACCCACCGCCGCTTGCACGGCAGCATCCAGATCGGGACAATCGGCACAGACGATGTTGGGCGACTTGCCACCGAGCTCGGTCCAGACCCGCTTCAGATTGGACTGACCTGCATATTGCATGATCTGCTTGCCAATCCGCGTGGAGCCAGTAAAACCGATGCAATCGACGTCCATGTGCAAGGCCAGTGCGCTACCGGCCTCATGGCCATAACCCGGCACCACATTGAACACGCCAGGCGGAATACCGGCTTCCAGTGCGATTTCGGCCAGGCGCAACGCGGACAACGGCGACTTTTCCGACGGCTTCAGCACCACGCTGTTGCCGACCGCGAGTGCCGGCGCGATTTTCCAGGATGCCATCAGCATCGGGTAATTCCACGGCACGATGGCGGCCACCACACCGACCGGTTCACGGGTGATCAGCGCCAGGGAGGTATCCGGTGTCGGGGCAATCTCGTCATAAATCTTGTCGACCGCTTCGCCGTACCAGCGGATGCAATTGGCCGCCGCCGGCACATCCACGCTGCGGCTGTATTTGATCGGCTTGCCCATGTCGAGTGTTTCCAGCAAGGCCAGCTCATCGCGGTGTTGCAGCACCAAATCGGCGAACTTGATCATGATGCGTTTGCGCACCGCCGGCGCCAACCCGGCCCAGCGCCGGTCTTCGAAGGCAGCTCGTGCGGCAAGCACCGCCGCGTCGATATCGACCGCATCACAGCGTGCGACATCCGCCAGCTTGCGGCCATCGACCGGAGAAATACAGTCGAACGTTGCGCCGGACAGCGCCGCCACACGATGACCGTCGATGAAGGCGCGTCCATCAAACTTCAATTCCGCAGCGCGGCCATGCCAAAGTGTGTTCGTCATTTGAATATCCTTTTTAATCGGGGCCAACCGTTAGCGACTGGCCCATCCAGCGTATTAAAAGCTGACTACGGTAGAAGCGCCGAACAATGTATTGTCTTTTTTGAAGGTGCTGGAGCCGACATCGAAGAACGTGTTTTGTGTCGCACGGTCGTGTCGCACTTCAAATTTCAACATGGCGTTTGGCGTCATCGCATAATCGAGCCCCAAGGTCAATGCATAGCGGTTGGCACCCTTATTAGGGTCGGCAACCAGGCCTGTCGCATTGTCGATGCCCGGGCCAAAGCCGTTACGATAATCACCGCAATTGGAGGCCATTGGCGTCGCACCGGTCGGGTCCGTCGCCAGGTCAGCGGTCTGGCAACCAGCAGGGAACACCAGGTTTGGCGTACCACCGCCATTTTTGTCATTTTTGATGTAATCGAAACGGGCGATCCCTTCCAGACGTGACGTGATTTTGTAGGAGGCCAAGGTCGACAAGCCGATCCATTTGGCGTCACCGCCATTAAAGGCGCTGCCTTTTGCCAGCCCTGCTTCCAATTGGCCCTGCAAATTCAAGTTGCCACGCGTGAAATAGGCATCCGTCTCCAGATAATTGACGGAAGTCGTGCCAGACGTCTTGCCATGCAAGCCAGAAAAACCAAAGCCCTGGAACTCGCCTTTGGCGTAATCGACGCGCCAGTGCAGCGCTGGCGCACGGCGGTCGGTGATACGGCCATTATTCAGGTTGCCGATGATGGCTTTGGAATCCCATGGGCCAGCAATATGTTCATAGCCAACACCGGTCATGAAGGTCGGTTCGGTGAAATCGAACAGCAAATTGTTCGTGATGGTTTTTTTCGAAGTTGCACCAGCTCCCAGCTCATATTCATAACCTGGCCAGGAGCCGATTTGACCCGCCAGGAATTTATCGTTGAGCGAACCCATCGGTATGGAAACGAAGGCCTGGTTGACGATCGAACCACTGTTAAAGCCACCACCATCGCCATAACTCTTGTGCGGCATCAATTCGAGCAACCACTTGGTGCCGCCTTCCATTTCCTTCTCAAACCTGATCAAGGCCGAACCGAAGTACGCGTTGTCATACGCATACCCAGCATTCGTGCCGCCAGCACCGGTATTCGCATCATTGAAGTTCTTCATGAAAATGAAGCTGCTGGTGTGCTGACGCTGGTTATAAATATAGGTCGGATCCATGAAGCCAGAGATTTTCAAGCCCTTGAAGCCGCTGGCCTCGATCTGGTCTTCCAAGCCTTCGGATTTGACCTTGACGCGATTGAACTCGGCCCGGGTATCGTCATCGAATCCGCCAGCAGCTGGTGTTGCACTGGCGGTAGTGGCCGCCTTATCGGCCTTGGCGTTGGCCTGATCCACCAGTCCTTCGAGTTGCTGGACCTTGGCTTTCAGCGCATCGAGTTCCGCTTTGATTGCCTGCATGCTTTGGGCGGACGCCGCAATCGGGAACGCCAGTGCGATGGCGATGACGGTTTTTTTTAAACTAAACATTCTGTCTCCTCTGACTCGTTTAAATGGTTATGGTGCGGACTTCAGTGCAACGTTTCGGCCTGGAATGCAGCGGAAATCTGTTTTTGCCGCAGACGCTCGGCACGGGCGAGATACAGGCTCGATACAATCACGCCTATGCTCACCACCAGGATCGTCAATGCAGCGACCACATTGACACGCGGGTCCAGTCCCAATCGCGCCCGTGAAAAAATCACGATCGGCATCGTTGAATAGCCTGGCCCGGTCAAGAACTCGGACAGCACGACATCGTCCAGCGACAAGGTGAAAGTCAGTAGCCAAGCCGATGCCAGCGCTTGCGTGATGTTCGGCAAAGTCACCAGAAAGAACACTTGATGCGGCTTGCAGCCCAAGTCCATCGCCGCTTCTTCCAGTGACTTGCTCATCTCTTGCAAGCGCGATTGCACCACCACGGTGGCATACGCCATGCCGAGCAGCGTGTGACCGAGCCAGATCGTCATCATGCCGCGGTCCGGAAAGCCGAACAGCTTCTCAACCGATACCAGCATCAGCAACAGCGAGAGCCCGATAATGACTTCCGGCATCACCAGCGGTGCATTGACCATGCCACTAAACAGCGTGCGCCCAGCGAAGTTGCGATAGCGATCCAGCACGTAGGCGGCGAAGGTTCCCAATAGAACCGAGCCACAGGCGGCCATCACGGCGATCTTCAGCGACAGCACGAATCCGCTGATGATTTCCTTGTCCTGCAACAATTCGCTATACCAGTGGGTCGAAAATCCGCTCCAGATCATGTCCTGACGCGAGCTGTTGAACGAAAACACGATCAACACCACGATCGGGATATACAGGAACAGGTATCCCAACGATAACCAGCTGCGCCCAAACCAACGATAGCCGTTCATGCTCTTCCCCCAGCGTGTTGTTGTGCCTGATATTTATTGAAAATGCCCATCGGCACCAGAATCAGCAGAATCACCATGACCGTGACCGCAGACGCCATCGGCCAGTCGTTGTTGGTAAAGAATTCATCCCATAGCACGTGACCGATCATCAGCGTCTCCGGCCCGCCCAATAATTCTGGGATCACGTATTCGCCGACACAGGGAATGAATACCAGCATCGAGCCCGCGATGACGCCAGACTTGGACAGTGGCACGGTGATGCGCCAGAAGGTCTGCCATGGCGTTGCGCCGAGATCGGCGGCGGCTTCCAAAAAGCGCACATCCATCTTCACCAGGTTCGCATACAGCGGCAAAATCATGAATGGCAAGTAAGCGTAGACCATGCCGATGATCAGCGAAAACGACGTGTTCATCATGTGCAGCGGTGCATCGATCAGCCCCACCGAGATCAGGAAGTGATTTAACAGGCCGTTGTTCGCCAGAATCCCTTTCCATGCATAGATGCGCAGCAGGAACGAGGTCCAGAACGGCAGCATCACCAGCATCATCAGTGTCGGCCGGATCGTCGCTTTCGCACGCGCCATGAAATACGCAAATGGATAGCCGATCGTCAGACAAAATATCGTCGTAATCGCCGCATACTTCAGTGAACTGAGGTAGGTCAGCGAATACAGGTCGTCCTGAATAATGAAAAGGTAGTTGGTGATTTTTATCTTTAGCGTGACGAAGCCATCGACATAGGACACCAGCGTTCCGAACGGGTTGGCGGTTTCCATCTCCGCCATGCTGATTTTCAGCACGATCAGGAACGGCACCAGAAAGCAGATCAGCAGCCACACGTAGGGCACACCGATGACGAAACGCCGTCCGGTTAACCAGCGCAACGGCGAGTAGCGGCTCACGCCCCAGCTCACGCCAGTCTCCGGGAGCGTGACGAAGCCTTTCGCCGCATGCTGTAGCGCATGTCGGGTAAGAAATTTTTTCATGTTCGCATCCTTATTGGGTCAAGACCACCATCGCGTCGTCATTCCAGCTGGCATACACTTTATCGCCCCACTTCGGCCGATGCGTCGCATTGCGCACGGTATTGGCGGCGGTCGCCTTCAGGATCATGCCGCTCGCCAATCTCAGGTGATAGACGGTGTAGCTGCCCAGATAGGCCAATTCAACCACTTCGCCTTGCACACAATTGGTCGCGGACGACTCAAACCCGGATGGAACGTCGAAGCTGACCGAGATTTTTTCTGGCCGTATGCCGACTGAAACCGACATGCCGATGGTCCCTGTGATGCCATGCCCAACGTAGTGTTTGCATTCCGGCGAGGCGATGACGACATGGTCGGGCTCATCCTCGATCACTTTGCCGGAGAACAGGTTCACGCTACCGATGAAGTCGGCCACGAAGCGGCAGTTCGGTGTTTCGTAAATGTCGCTCGGCTTGCCGATCTGTAGAATGCGGCCTTCGCTCATCACCGCGATACGCGAGGCCATGCTCATCGCCTCTTCCTGATCATGCGTCACCATCACGCAGGTCACGCCGACCTGTTCGATGATGTTGACCAGTTCCAGTTGCGTGCGCTCGCGCAGTTTTTTATCGAGCGCACCGAGCGGCTCATCCAACAGCAATAGCTGCGGACGCTTGGACAGGCTGCGCGCCAGCGCGACCCGTTGTTGCTGGCCGCCGGACAATTGGTGCGGCTTGCGCTTGCCGTAAGCCTTGAGTTGCACCAGGTCCAGCATCTTGTCGACGCGGGCGGCGATTTCATCCTTCGGCATACCGTCACGACGCAAGCCGAATGCGACGTTGTCCCAGACCGACAAGTGCGGGAACAAGGCGTAGGACTGGAACATCATGTTGATGGAGCGCTGATAAGGCGGTATGCCGACGATGTCCTGCCCGGCCAGCGAAATCTGGCCGGAAGTCGGTGATTCAAACCCGGCCAGCATCCGCAGCAGCGTTGATTTGCCGCAGCCGGAACTGCCCAGCAAGGCGAAAATTTCACCTTTGTTGATGGTGACAGAAACATCATCCACTGCCCGCACCCCGTCGAATTCCTTGACGAGGTTACGGATGTGCAGGAACGGCTGTCCCGCACTGGCGGCGTTGGCGGTGGCTGGTGCGATGGCGACAGAAGATAGTGATACTGTAGGAGGAGCGGACGTCATGACAGGCTCGATACAAAAAAATAAAGGTGTCTGCAGCAAGAGTTTCAGGTCTTGCCAAAAGCGAAACACGTCATCCGGCGTATCCGGATGACGTGCTCAGGGATCAGAGTCCGGTCTTGAACTGGGTGTAAAGCCGCGTCATTTGACGTCGGATATCGTTGTTCACGGA
Organism: Pseudundibacterium arcticum; assembly: GCF_042646465.1. Classification (NCBI taxonomy): domain Bacteria; kingdom Pseudomonadati; phylum Pseudomonadota; class Betaproteobacteria; order Burkholderiales; family Oxalobacteraceae; genus Pseudundibacterium; species Pseudundibacterium arcticum. The sequence continues at coordinate 7,044 of NZ_JBHRTP010000090.1, read as the reverse complement.
TTCCGGTGCAATCATCTTCGTTTTGTCGGCATCGGACAGGAAGACTGACTTGTTCTCGGAGATCTCTTTTTTGACGAATTTGATGCTGGCGGTATTCGGATTGGCATAGAACACCTTGTTCGTCAGACCTGCATGGACTTCGGGACGCAAGATGTAATTCATGAACAGCAGCGCGTTATTAGGGTGTTGCGCATCGCTTGGAATCGCCATCGTATCGAAGAATAGCGTTGCACCATTCTTCGGCACCAGCACCTCGATCTTGTTGCCGTTCTTGGCATCGATCGCGCGTTGACGGGCGATGTTCATATCGCCGGACCAGCCGAGCGCTACGCAAATCGACCCGTTCGCCATGTCATTGATATAACCCGAGGAGCTGAACAGCGTGACGTAGGGCCGAATTTTCTGCAACATGCGGCCCGCATCCTGGTAATCGCCACTGTTTTTTGAATAAGGATTTTTTCCCAGGTAGCGCAGGGCTGGCGGTACGATTTCCGAAGGGGCATCGAGGAAAGACACGCCACAGGATTTCACTTTCGCCATGTATTTCGGGTCGAACACCAGATCAAACACATTCTCCGGCATCGGCAGGTCACCGAGCGCGGCTTTCACTTTATCGACATTGATGCCGACCGTGGTGTAGCCCCAGAGCCAGTCGACCAGATGATCGTTGTTGGGATCGAGCTTGGCGAGTTGCGCCTGGATAGTAGGATCAAGATTGACGAGGTTAGGAATCTTGCTCTTGTCTAGTTTTCTCAGCAGGCCGGCGTCGATTTGCAGGCGTGCCCAGTGTGCGGAAGGGACCACGATATCGTAACCGGTCCTGCCGGCGACCAGCTTCGCATGCAGGATTTCATTGCTGTCGAAGTTGTCGTAGCGGACCTTGATGCCGGTCTCTTTTTCGAAATTCTTGATTGTATCGTCGGCGATATAGTCCGACCAGTTGTAGATATTGAGGATTTTCTCTTCGGATTGGGCGATGGCCGGGACCGCAACAAGGGCTGCTACCCCCAATGCCGCGGCACCAATCAGGCCTCTCAAGTTCCATTCCATCTGTGCCTTCAACTTCAGCTTCTTAGTCATTGTCTTCATGTTTGTCTCCTCTTGAATCAGAATGAAAGTACTTCTAGTTACACTGCTCTGGCTGCTTATCCGTTAGAGTCGCCCGGCTTGAACGCCGGAACCACTTTCACAGATGACCTATCAAGATTGAATGCGCCATTAATTTTTATACCAGCCCAAGCAAGAGTTCGGCAGTTCACTTTTTAAGTGCTCTCAATTTCCTTGATTGGCTCCTATATCAAACCCCGCTTCGTCAAATCTGCCAAAGTCGCGTCGAGGCACACGCGAATCAAGGTCACTAGTTCGTCAATTTCGGCATGCGTCATGACCAGCGGGGGCGCGATAATCATGCGGTTGCCTACTGCGCGCATGATCATGCCACCGTTAAACATATGGTCGCGGCAGATCATACCGACATCCAGTGTCGAATCAAATGGCACGCAATCATGGATATTGGCCGCTTTTTTCTGCACCAAAACAAGACCGGCGACAAAACCACAGGTTTCCGCGGCACCGACCAGGGGGTGATCTGCCAGCGCTTCAAATTTCTGCTTCAGGTACGGGCCAGTGTCTTCGCGAACCTGGTCGACCAGCTTTTCTTCCTGGATGATGCGGATGTTTTCCAAGGCAGCGGCACAGGCAACCGGATGACCGGAATAGGTGAAGCCGTGGTTGAAGTCACCACCCTTTTCGATCAGCACATCCGCCACCCGGTCACCGACCAACACGCCACCCAGGGGCACATAACCGGAGCTCACACCCTTGGCGAACGTCATCAGGTCAGGCTTGATGCCAAAATATTCGGAGCCGAACCAATGACCGAGGCGACCAAAACCACAAATCACTTCGTCCGCGACCAGCAAAATACCGTATTTGTCGCAGATGCGCTGAATCTCAGGCCAGTAAGTGGAAGGCGGGATGATGACGCCCCCCGCACCTTGCACTGGCTCGCCGATGAAAGCGGCAACCTTGTCGGCACCGACTTCCAGGATTTTCTGCTCCAGCCAGGAAGCGGCTTCAAGACCGAATTCTTCGGGCGTCTTGCCCTTGCCACCTTCCAGGTAATACGGCTGGCCAATATGGACGATGCCCGGAATCGGCAAACCACCCTGCTCGTGCATGCCGGACATGCCGCCCAGTGACGCGCCCGCCATCGTGCTGCCGTGGTAGGCATTGTGGCGACTGATGATGACGTGGCGACCCTGGTAACCTTGCAAGTCCCAGTAGCGACGCACCATGCGAACGATCGTGTCATTGCCCTCGGAGCCGGAACCGGTAAAAAAGACATGATTGAATTGCGGTGGCGAAATCTCGACCAGCTTGGCGGCCAGTTGCACCGCCGGCACGTTGGTAGTCTGGAAAAAGCTATTGTAGAAAGGCAATTGCTGCATCTGTGCATAGACCGCGTCGGAAATGCTCTTGCGGCCGTAGCCGACATTCATGCACCACAGGCCGGACATGCCGTCGAGCAGACGTTTCCCTTCCGAATCCCAGATGTAGATGCCTTCGCCTTTGACGATGACGCGTGAACCGTGGCTGGCCAAGGCCTTGGAATCAGTGAACGGGTGCAGATAATGGGCCGCGTCCAAGTCCTGGATCGCACGGGTATTGACTGGGGCTTGCGCCACGGACTGACGCGCAGTCGGTGCCACGATAGCCATTGGGGCTAGTGTATTTGGATGCATGATCAACCTTCAGTTCTAGTTGCTAATATATAAAAGCGTGAAACAAGAAGAGCGACGCACGGTGCGTCTCACTGTGCGTTCATCACGCACAGTAGCGCCGCGCCTCTCTTGTTAATGATTATCAGACGTGCAACAGCAGATGTTCGCGTTCCCACGGACTGATTACGGTCATGAATTCGGCGTGTTCCAGATCCTTGATCGCTGCATAGACATCGACAAAACGCTCGCCCAGCACGCTGCGCAACTTGTCTTCTTGCCGCAGCGCTTGCAGCGCCTCAGGCAAGCCTTGCGGCAGCTGAAAATCGAGGTCGTATGCGCTGCCTTTCGTCACCGGCGTCGGCTCCAATTGCTCGGTCATGCCGAGGTAGCCACACGCCAGCGTGACTGCCAGTGCCAGGTACGGATTGGCGTCGGCTCCAATCACGCGATTTTCGACGCGTCGATCTTGCGGCCCGGATTCGGGAACCCGGAAGCCGACTGTCCGGTTATCCATGCCCCACTGAATGTTAATCGGGGCGGCGGTATGGCGGACAATCCGGCGATAGGAATTGACGTACGGCGCCGCGATCGCCATTGCCGACGGCATGTAACGCTGCAGACCGCCGATGTAGTGGGAAAATGCCTTTGAAGCGGTGCCGTCCTGGTTGCTGAATATGTTCAGGCCGGTCTTCGAATCGACTACGCTTTGGTGTACATGCATCGCCGAACCCGGTTCGCCGGTCATCGGTTTGGCCATAAACGTGGCGTACATGTCATGCTTCAATGCAGCTTCGCGCAGCGTGCGTTTAAAGAAGAAGACCTTGTCGGCCAAACCCAATGGCTCGCCATGCAAAAAGTTTATTTCCATTTGCCCGGCGCCGATTTCATGGATCAGCGTATCGACGTCGAGCTGCATCAGTTCACAGTAATCGTAGATATCCTCGAACAGCGGATCGAACTCATTGACCGCATCGATGCTGTAAATCTGGCGGCTGGTTTCAGCGCGACCGCTGCGGCCGACCGGTGGCTTCAACGGCAAGTCAGGATCGGTATTTTTCGCGGTCAGATAAAACTCAAGTTCTGGCGCCACGATCGGTGACCAACCTTTATCTGCGTACAATTTAAGCACGCGGCGCAACACTGAACGCGGTGCGAAATCAACCAGTGAACCGTCGGAAAAATAGCAATCATGGATCACCTGCGCCGTCGGGTCAGTGGCCCATGGCACCAGCGTAATGGTATTCGGATCGGCCTTCAAAATCATGTCGCGATCGGTGGCCGAAATGGCGCGATCATAAGGCCCGTCGTTGGTTGGGTAATTTCCCGTGACGGTCATCCCGAGCACCGCTTCCGGCATGCGCATGCCGCGTTCGAGCGTAAATTTGGTGCGTGGCAGGATTTTGCCACGGGCGACGCCGGTCAAATCCGGCACCAGGCATTCGATCTCAGTGACCCGCTTTTCATTGAGCCACTGATCCATATCATTGTAGGAAAAATTTTCGCGTAAAGACATAATGTTCTCTCGTGTTTCGTTTGCTCTTGCGCGGAGCCTGGCCCGCTTATCGGGCACCCTGCGCCTGCTCGTATTGCAACCTCATGCTGCTAGCGAGCGACGCTACGGCACTTCTGGCGTAAAGGTTCCCAAGGTTTCCATGCGCCCCCTCCCTGTTTTTTGTAATTGATATTGCCGACAGGCCTTGCCAAACGCGGCGAAGAGTTTCATCGAATCAGGATTTTCGGTAACCTTCCACTCCGGATGCCACTGCATCGCCAACGTGAAGCCAGCGGCGTCCTGCACGCTAAACGCTTCGACCAGACCATCATCCGCGCGCGCTTCCACGCACAGGCCGGGGGCAAGACGGTCCAGTCCCTGCCCATGCAGGGAGTTGACCACCAACTCGCTAGCGCCATTCAGTATCTTGGAGATGCGTCCACCGGACGTCAGCGTAACGCGGTGTGCCGGGCCGTACTGCACGTCCAGCGGGTCTGAATCTTCATCACGATGGTCCATCATGCCAGGCACCTCATGTACCGCTTGATGCAAGGAGCCACCGAGGGCGACGTTGATTTCCTGCGCGCCGCGGCAAATCGCCAACAGCGGAATCCCGCGCTCCACAGCCAGGAGAATCAGCGGCATCGTGGTCGCATCACGCGCCGCATCCAGCGGCAACTCCGGCTTCAATATCTGTTGGCCGAAGAGTTCAGGATGCACATTCGAGGGCGAACCGGTCAGCAGAATGCCATCGGCAACCGCCAGCACCGCCTCCCAATCCGTTTTCGCACCAAAGGCAGGTAGCACCAAAGGCATGCAGTCGGCGCCCAACAAGACGGCATCAACGTACTTCATTTGGGCCAGGTAATAGTGATCTGTGTCGATATGTTTGGTGCAGGAGGGAACGATGATGAGTGGACGGTGCATGATTTATGTGGGTCAAGAGTCCGGGCCAAGGATGTGCGCTCGATAATTTCGCATTAGGGACCAATTTCGTGCAAAATTCTTTTGTTGCAACGCACCACTTTCTAGCCAGCAAGGCAGACTCTTTTCTCCCTTAGCTAATTAATTAAAACCATCTTAGGCCTAATTTGGTATTATTGGGAGTGCCACTTTAACTATCTTCATAGAACCACTTAATTTATCGTGATTTCCAATCTTGCCGCCGCTGAGTTACTGGGTGCCACACTGGCCCAGGCAGATTTCTACCCGCGCCTGCCGCAGCAACGACGGCTGTACGAGGCCGCGCGTACCGCCATCCTGTTGCAACAACTGAGTGCCGGCAGCAAACTGCCGTCCACCCGCAACTTGGCCAGCGAGCTGGGCATCGCCCGCAACACCGTGATTGCCGCTTTCGAACAGCTTGCTGCCGAGGGCTTCGTCATCACCTCAACCGGCAGTGGCACCTATGTTTCGGCCTCGCTGCCATCGACTTCGCAGCCGAAGCGCAAGCTGGACGGCAACGCTGAAGTGGTTCCGGAAACGCCGCCCAACGGGTTCGCGACCCTGTCCAAACGCGGCACGCAATTGACCGAGTTTGCCGCTGGCACGCGCTATGAAATCCAGCCGTTCGCCCCTGGCGATGCCGATTTTTCGGTCTTTCCGTTCAAGCTGTGGCAACGGCTGCAAAATCGCGTCTGGCGCGAGGCGCGCCCGGATTTGCTGGATTACGGCCAGGCCGGCGGCTATTTGCCCCTGCGCCGCGCGATTGCCGAATACCTGCGCGTGTCACGTTCGGTCAAGGTATCGATCGAACAGGTGATGATCACTGCCGGCACCCAGCAATCGCTGGATCTGTGCGCGCTGCTGCTGGCCGACGTCGACGACACCACTTGGGTCGAAAACCCGTGTTACTGGGGCGCGCGGCGCATATTCGAATCCTGCGAGGTGAATCTGCACCCGGTCGCAGTCGATGCCGAGGGCATCGCGCCGAGCGAAGCCGATCTGGCGACCAACCCGCGCCTGATCTATGTCACGCCGTCGCACCAATATCCAACCGGGGTGGTGATGAGCCTGGCGCGGCGCCGCATGCTGCTCGACCTGGCGCAGCGCAAGGGGGCCTGGATCCTGGAAGACGATTACGACAGCGAGTTCCGCTACACTGGCCGCCCATTGGCCGCGCTGCAAGGCCTGGATACGCATGGCCGCGTGATCTACATGGGTACGTTTTCCAAGGTACTCTACCCTGGCATCAAGGTCGGCTACCTGGTCGCGCCGCCGGCCCTGGTGGAGCCCTTCAAGGCGGCACTCTACGACTTGCAGCGACCGGGCCAATTGATGCTGCAGGCCGCATTGGCCGACTTCATCGCGCTCGGCCATTTCGCCACGCATATCCGCAAGATCAGGCAGGCCTATGGCGCGAAGCGTGAATTGTTGCGCAAGACGCTGGCGGCCCAACTGGGTCAGTCCGCCCCCATTTCCGGAGAAGAATCCGGCCTGCATCTGGTGGTCGAATTCCCCGACCACGTCGACGATGAGGCGCTGGCACGACTGGCGGCCGAGTCCGGCATCGCGGTCAACGCGCTGTCCCACTATTACCTGGAACCACCGGTGCGGCGTGGCCTGCTGGTCGGTTACGCGTATGTACCAGCCGAAAAAATCGTCTATTACGGCAAACTGCTGGCACATGTGATCCAGGCTGGTCTCAGGCGCTGAAGCCGGATGTGCGGTTGACCCGCGCTTCTGTGGTCCGGCTCAGCAAGCCGCGCCACCCCGCTGCGGCAAACTGCCTGACGACATATACTATGCCGAGTATTTTTCAAAGCGTCACGCGGATTCAGATACGAAGTGCAACTTTGATTATTCGGTTGAAGGGCCAGATGCGGTAGC
>NZ_JBHRTP010000089.1:0-45638 GCF_042646465.1 Pseudundibacterium arcticum | reverse complement strand
GGCGTCGGCGGCGGGGAATCGGACGCCATCAGCTGCGTGAAACCGAGGATCGCATTCAGCGGACTGCGCAGCTCATGGCTCATGCCGGAAAGGAAATCCGATTTCGCGCGGTTCGCGCTTTCGGCTGCGGCCTCCGCCTGCTTTTGGTCCTCGATATCGGTGCTGGTCCCGACCCAGTTGACAATATGTCCATTGGCGTCTTTGACCGGCACTCCCCGGGCAAGATGCCATCGATAGGTGCCATCGGAGGCCCTTTTCAAGCGGTATTCACCTTCATAAGCTTCACCGTTCTCTAATGCGCGCGTCCTGCGATCGAGGAAAGCTTGCAAATCATCCGGGTGGAATATTAGACTCCGAAAATCCCCGCTTTGGATTTGTTCCAAAGTGAGTCCGGTATAGGTGATGAACCGTTGGTTGACGTACTCGTACCTGCCATCCGGATTGGCTGTCCACAGGTTTTGGGGAATCGCATCGGCAAGCGATCTGAAGCGTCGTTCGCCCTCATCAATTTCGCCCGCTAAGGAGGGCAATTTTCCCGGGGCATTGGTATGTTGTTTTCGCATGTTCGCCTACCTGAATAAGCGTAAATCACCTTGTTTGGCACCGCGCCCACGCTTTGCGAGCCGGGGCCCGCCGACCAAGGCGCCGTACAGTTCCACCACCCCCCGCAAACGGCATTATTCACCCGTTCACCGATCACCGGATCTTGTACAGCATAGTGTGTGCGGTGATCCAGGACACGTCAAGCTGCGCGGACCAGCGCAAAGCGGATAGGCGCCCTGATGCGAGACCATCAGGCAGGCGGCCGAGAACGATTTCTGCGGGGGGCAGTTTGCTGGCGGGAAACAAGGTGCTAGCGGTGACCGAGGCCTGATGCCGGCAGTGGGTACACTGCACGCACGGCAGGCACACCTGGAGGCTATTATTGATATTTATATAAATCGTGACATCACCACAGCTCAGCCTGCTGCCAACATGCCATGATGATGGACGCGCGGTGCTGCGCACTCTTGAGTATGTTGCGAGCAGTCACCCGCATCTTGAGGTGCGAAACGTGGCCGAAGTCGCAGCGGACGAAGTTCACTTCCCGATCTAACGGCCAATACAATACATCACCACATTCCCACCGTACAAACGGCGATAAAAGGACACCACCTTGCGCTTCATCCACACCTCGGACTGGCATCTGGGCCAGACCCTGCATAACTTCGAACGCGGCTTCGAGCATCAGTGCTTCCTGGACTGGCTGCTCGACACCATCGCTGTCGAACAGGCGGAAGGCCTGCTGATCTCCGGCGACATCTTCGACAATGCGAACCCGTCCGCCGCCTCGCAAAAGCAGCTGTACCGTTTCCTGCAGCAGGCCAAGATGCGCGTGCCGCATCTGAACATCGTCATCATCGCCGGCAACCACGATTCACCGGGACGGCTGGAAGCGCCGGGGCCGCTGCTGGAAACCTTGGACGCGACCGTGATCGGCTTCGTGCCGCGCCTGCCGAACGGCGCGATCGACCTCGCACGGCTGGTGGTGCCGCTGAAAAACCGGCTGGGCGAGACCGCCGCCTGGTGCCTGGCAATCCCCTTCCTGCGCCCCGGCGACGTGCCGCGCGTTGAGAAAAATGCAGAGACAAATACGGAGACCGAGGCCGATCCCTATATGGAAGGCATCGCGCTGCTGTACCGTCAGGCGCTGGACCATGCGTTGAGCCTGCGCCAGCCCGGCCAGGCGATCATCGCGCTGGGCCACTGCCACATGGTCGGCGGCGAAATTTCGGCAGACTCCGAGCGCCGCATCGTCATCGGCGGCACCGAGGCGCTGCCGGCCGGCATCTTCGACGCGGCAATAGCCTATGCCGCACTGGGTCATCTGCACCTGGCGCAAAGCGTCGGCAAGCAAGCGCACCTGCGCTATTGCGGCAGCCCGCTGCCGATGTCGTTTGCCGAAGTCGGCTACCCGCACCAAGTGCTGCGCGTCGATCTGCATGGCGAAGCGGCTGCCGACATCACCGCCCTGCCGGTGCCGCGTGCGGTCGAACTGCTGCGCGTGCCGAAACAGCCGGCGCCGCTGGACGACGTGCTCGCTGCGTTGGCAGCTTTGGCCCTGCCGGCCAATGACGACCCGCAACGGCAACCGTATCTGGAAGTGCGCATCCGCCTCGACGCGCCCGAACCCGGCCTGCGCGCCCGCGTCGAAGCGGCACTGGAAGGCAAACAGGTGCGCCTCGCCAAGATTGAAACCAGCTTCACGCCAAAGAATGTCAGCAACACCGCGCTGGCATCGCTGGAGCAACTGGAACGGCTGCAACCGGACGACATCTTCAACCGGCTGTATCGCAGCAAATACGACGACGACGCGCCTGCCGAGCTGCGCGCGGCCTTTGCCGAATTGATGCTGACGCCAAGCGAGGCGGCAGCATGAAAATCCTCGCAATCCGTGGCAAGAACCTGGCCTCGCTGGCGGGCGAGTTTGAAGTCGATTTCGAGCAGGAACCGCTAAAATCTGCCGGCCTGTTCGCCATTTCCGGCCCGACCGGCGCCGGCAAAAGCACCCTGCTCGACGCGCTCTGCATGGCGCTGTATGAAAGCACGCCGCGCCTGCTAAAGGCCGGCAACAAAACGCTACCCGACGTCGGCGACTTCATCGTCACGCAGCAGGACGCGCGTAACCTGTTGCGGCGCGGCGCCGCAGAAGGCCATGCCGAAGTCGATTTTGTCGGTAACGACGGCATCGGCTACCGCGCCCGCTGGAGCGTGCGGCGCGCCCGCGGCAAAGCGGAAGGCAGCCTGCAAAAAACCGGCATGAGCCTGAAACAATTGCCCGACCTGCAGCCCATCGGCGGCACCAACAAGGAAGTCTTGGCCGAAATCGTCCAACGCATCGGCCTCTCGTTCGAACAATTCACGCGCGCGGTGCTGCTGGCGCAAAACGAATTTTCCGCCTTCCTGAAGGCCGACGACAACGAACGCGGCGAGCTGCTCGAAACCCTCACCGGCAGCGCCATCTACAGCACCCTGTCGCAACGCGCCTATGCCCGCGCCAAGCAGGAACAGCTTGAACTGCAGCGCATCAATGACCGTCTGGCCGACCAGAAACCTTTGAGCGACGAAGCGCGCAGCCAGCTGGAACAGGACAGCAGCGCCGCCAGCGCCGCCGTCGCCGCGCTCGACCTGCGCAAGACCAGACTCGATGCCCAACTGCGCTGGCATCAGGACGACGACAAATTCCAGCAAAACGCACAACTGGCGCACGCGCAATTGCAGCAAAGGCAAGCGGACCAACAAGCCGCCGCAGCGCGCCGCACCGACCTGCAGCGGGTCGAATCGGTGCAAGCCGCGCGCCCGCTGGTGGCCGAGGTCGACCGGCTGGCGCGCAGCATCGCCCAGGACCATGGCGCGATCGCCGAGTGCCAGACCAAGCTGGCCAGCGCCGACCAAACCCGCCAGCAAGCCGATGCCGCGCTGGAGATCGCGCAACGCACGCTGATTGATGCCGAGCAGGCACAAGGCGTCGCCGCCCCCGCGCTGGATCAGGCCAAGGCGCTCGACGCCCGTATCGACACCTTGCTGCCGGCGCATCGCGTGGCGCAACAGGCGCAAGCCGACGCCGACAAAGCCGCCTCACTCGCGCAACAAGACCGCCAAGCCAAACAGGCCGAACTCAGCGCCGCGCAACAAGAGCTGCAGGCCACCGAGCATTGGCTGGCGCAACACGCGCCGCTGCAAACGCTGTCGGAAAATTGGCCGCGCTGGGACATACTCCTCAAACAGTCATGCACTCACCGCAATGAAATATTGCATCATGAAGCCATACTGGCAAGTATTGCGCAAAACGAAGCAAAACAGAACGCGCTGCTCGACGCAACGGCCAACGCACTCGCTGCAGCCGGCACCGCACTGGCAGCAGCTGACACGCAGCGCCATCACGCCACACAACAACACGCCAGCATCGACATCAGCGCGCTGCAGGCACGCAAACAAAGCGCCGACACCCGCCGCGACCAACTAGTCAGCGCCGAGCATCTGTGGCGCACACTGGCCGAACAGCAGACCCGCCAGCAAGCGCTGGATGTGCAATCCCGAGACAGCCAGCAAGCCGCCGTGCAAGCCGATGCGGCGCTGGCCAAAGTCAGCGCACAGATTCCGACACTCACCGCCGCACTGGCGCAAGCCGAGCGCTCGCTGAAAGGCGCCGAAGCCGCCTGCGCCGACAGCGTCGAAACCCTGCGCGCCGCGCTGGAGATTGATGCGCCCTGCCCGGTCTGCGGTGCCATCGAACATCCGTACAGCATAGCCAACCCGCAGCTGCACGCGATGCTCGCCAGCCTGCAAGCCGAAGTGGCAAACTGCCGCCAGCAAACCCAGCACGCGCAACAGCAGCAAGCCACCCACATCGCGGACGCCGCCAGCCACCGCCGCCAGCTCGGCGCGATCGCGCAAGAACAGCAGCAATTGCACGCCGCCATCCAGCGCCAGCGCCAGGACTGGCAAGCGCATCCAATTGCAGCGGAACTGGTCGGTATCGAAGCCACGGAACAAGCCGACTGGTTCGCCAGCCAGCGCGCCACCGTGCAGGCGCAACTGCTCAGCATCAACCAGATCGATGCCGCGTGGCGCAGCGCCGCGGAAGCCAAGGACCAAGCCCAGACCGCGTTCGACCGCGCCACGGCAGACCACAACAAAAAGAAAGAAGCCGCCAGCGCCGCCCAGACCGCGCTAACCGAAACCAAGGCAAAACAACGGGCCGTCGCCGAACAATTAACCCAAAGCCAGCAACGCTTAAGCGCCAGCCTGGACCAACTCGACGCTGCCTTCGGGGCCTCGGATGGCGCCGAAAAAGGTCATGCCGATGGGCAAATCGGCTGGAGAAGCGACTGGCAGGCGGACCCGGAAGCCTTCCATGCCCAATGCGCGCAAAACGCCCAGCAATGGCTAACCCAGCGCAACGCCCGTGAGCAAAGCCAGCAACGCAGCGCCACCCTGACATTGGAACTCGCCGGATTGCTCGATACGCACACCAAGGCCGAGGCCGAGCGGCAACGCGCCAGCAGCGCCTTCGTCGCCAGCGATGCAGCGCTAAAAGCAATGCAAGCAGAGCGCCAGGCACTGTTCAACGGCCAGTCGGTGCAGAAAATCGAAGCGCAATTGGCCAGCGCGATTGCCGCCGCCAAAACCCTGTTGTCCCAGCACACCCAAGCCAGCAACGACGGCAAGCAGGCCCAGACCCGAACGTCCGAAGCGCTGGAGCAGGCCAAAGCGCGCCTGACCAGCCACAGCAGCGAAGCGCAGGCCGCCGCCGAACATTTGGCCGACTGGATCAACCGCGTTAATGTTGCAAAAAGTTCTGCCGACAGCGCCGACCCACTAAGCGCGGAGCAGCTGCACACGCTGCTGGCCCACCCCGCCGACTGGATCGCCAACGAGCGTGCTGCGCTGCATGCGATCGACGCCGCCGCCCAGCAAGCCGCCACCGTGCTGCAGGAGCGCAGCAGCCAAAGGCAAGCGCACCAACAACAGCGCCCGCCGCACGACGACGACACCGCCGGCACGGCCAACACGCCGGCTAAAGCCGACGCAGAAGCAGACAACAACACGCCCCAAGTTGCAGCCGACATCAACGCCAAGCCGATAGACGCACTGCAGCAAGCGCTGCACACTTTGGCCGCCGAACGCCAGAGCGCCCACGCCAAAGCCACCGAATTGCAACTGGCACTGGCACAAGACCAGGCGCGCCGCGCGCATGCCGCCGACATGCTCGGCACCATCGCCAAGCAGGAAGCGACACACCGGCTGTGGGCGCAACTGAACGAGCTGATCGGCGCCGCCGACGGCAAGAAATTCCGCAACTACGCGCAGCAATTCACACTCGACGTGCTGCTCGGCTACGCCAACCGCCACTTGAATGAACTGTCGCGCCGCTACCGGCTGCAACGCATCAACGACACGCTGGCGCTGATGGTGGTCGATCAGGACATGGGCGACGAACAGCGCTCGGTCCACTCGCTATCCGGCGGCGAATCCTTCCTGGTCTCGCTCGCGCTCGCGCTCGGCCTCGCATCGCTATCCTCCAACCGCGTGCGGGTCGAATCCCTGTTCATCGACGAAGGCTTTGGCAGCCTGGATGCCGACACCCTGCGCGTCGCGATGGATGCATTGGACGGCCTGCAATCGATGGGCCGCAAAGTCGGCGTGATCTCGCATGTGCAGGAAATGACGGAACGGATCGCGACCAGGATATTGGTGCAGAGGACGGCGGGGGGACGGAGTTTGGTGGGGGTTGGGTAGGTGAGCGCCTCAGGGGTTACGCTAATAAAGTGGACGAGTAGTTCCTGCAACTACTTCAATATAAAAAAATCCCTATGTTGGAAGTCCAGTGTTTTATCCAAAAAAGAGCTCAAAAATGAATACTGAAATCGAAATCGCAAATAAACAGCTTAAAAAGCAAACCAAAAATACATTGTTCGTGGCGTTAGCTTTCACAGGTATTTTGCCAATTTCGTACCTTGTTTGGTTCGGCATTATCAACAAGGTTCCAATGGAGACAAGCAACGCCGCGACATGGGGGGCATTCGGTGATTTTGTCGGTGGAATACTCAATCCACTAGTCGCCTTCTTTGCACTTTACTGGCTAACCAGATCGATCGAGATACAGCGAGAGGAGCTCAGCGCAACAAAAATAGAGCTAGCGCAGGCGAAGCTTGCTCAGCAGGACCAGGCAAGGACACTAGAGAAGCAACGCTTTGAGGACACGTTTTTCTCACTGTTGAACCAGCATAATGCGGTGCTCACATCATTTACCTCCGTCAATCCAAAAAACTCGGGCGGCAAGAGTGATGCCGAGTACATAAGAGATGCAATTTTTTGGAAAAAGTCTAGTCTTCAAGAGTCGAATGCAGCACTAAAGAAACACGATGATCGCTGCGGTCATTACTTCAGGATTCTCTATCAACTCCTCAAACTAATCGCCACTAGGAACCCTAATACGAGTTTTATCGGCCCATATAATGGTGCCAACATATTGAGCCCGACAGTATCCGATGATGAGAAACTCTATTCGAATATCGTCCGGGCATTTCTTAATATCGAGGTAACGCAGGGCGTTCTCAAAAACCAAGTGCAACACCTTTGCTGTAAGGTGCTGCCATGCCAAAAATCTACAAGCATTTGACCACCCAGGAGCGCGCCGTTGTCATGACCATGCGCACCGACCTGTGCTCCATCCGATCTATTGCTAAACGCCTTTGCCGTTCTCCCAGCACGATTGGCCGCGAACTCAAGCGCAGCAGCGGCGTGGGCGTCTACGATGCCAATCTGGCGCACCAGCAATGCCAAGCTCGCCGCATTGCGCCGCGCCGTGTTCTCAAACTGCACACGGACGGCGTCCTGTTTCGGGTAGTGCGCAATCAGCTCAATGAACTCTGGTCGCCGCAGCAAATTGCGCGGAAACTGCGGCTCCTATGGCCCAACAATCCGGAAAAATCCGTGTCCCACGAGACCATCTATAACGCCATCTATCTGCACCCGCGCGGCGAGCTCAAACGCGAACTGATTGCCTGCCTGCGCCACCATAATCAGACGCGCAAGCCGCGCAGCCGTGGCACCGACCGCCGCCAGATCCCAGACATGCAGAGCATCCATATCCGGCCGCCGGAGGTCGAGGATCGCCTCATCCCTGGGCACTGGGAGGGAGACCTGATCAAGGGCGCTGGCAACCGTTCCTCAGTGGGCACACTGGTCGAACGCACAACCGGCTTTGTGGTGCTCGCCAAGATGGATAACGCGACCACCAAGGCCGTGGTCGACAGCTTCGCTGCCGTGCTCAACCGGGAGCCTGCGGCCATGCGCAAGACCATGACCTACGATCAGGGCCGCGAGATGCACGGCCACAAAATCCTCACCGCACGCACCGGCGTCCAGATCTATTTCGCCGACCCGCACAGCCCCTGGCAGCGCGGCTCGAACGAAAATACCAATGGCTTGCTACGCCAGTACATGCCAAAGGGTTCCGACCTGTCAATCTACTCGCAGGAAGAGCTCGACGCCATCGCCCTGTCGCTCAACACACGCCCACGAGCAAGGCTCGGCTATGAGTCACCACTCGTCGTTTATACTCAGCACATCACGCTGCTACAACATTCGACAAACACTGTTCATTAACCCAGTGTTGCGCTTGGTAATTGAAACCGCCCAGCTTCTGGCTGTCAACTGCTATTGTCAGTCAGATAGCACTTATTGGAACTATAAGTGTTTAGTTGAGAGGTATGCTTTTCTAGAGCATATGCCGTTTGAAATTTCCAACTTGACCCCCGCTATGACCGACTTGAGCAATAGCGTTATTGTCCAGACTAAGGAATATTTTGATCGCCGAGCGTTTGGAAATAGTGAATTTCTAGAATAAATAAGAAGCCTCTAAGCCGCAAGGCCGTAAGCCGCAATTCATAAGGCGTCAATAAGCGCAGCGAATTGCGCCGCATGTTCCTAAACATACCTGCCAGTGTATTTTTAAAACCACACGCGATACGAGCGGGGACATGCCTATTTTTCTGACATCCCTATTTTTATAAAACCAAGAAGGCTGGACCGCGCAACTCATCAGCTTGCGGCGCTACATGGCTAATAATTTAAGAACCAATAGTTGACTCAGCGCTATTGATTATTTATATATAAAAAAATATGACCCAAAATATTTACAGGTATTTGTCATTAAACACTGAGAAGCATCTTGAATGGTTTTTAGGGTACCTGGAGGGACAAGCATATTTCTCCTCACCATTAAACTTTAATGACCCATTTGAAATGGGTGCCACAATATCACCACCAAGTATTGAAGCATTGATGATTGCGATTCCTGAAGTTCACGGCAATTACCTTTCAAAAAACAATCAAAGAAAAGTTGCAGAAAATGTACACTCTAAATTCAAATCAGATCCACAAAAAGTAGTTTCAGAAGAAAGAATGCAAAACATAGGTGTGATGTGCTTGAGTGAAGATAAAAATAACAAGCTTATGTGGTCCCACTACGCAGATTCCCATCGGGGAATATGCATAGGCTTCAGCACTGAATATCCTCCTTTTTCCCTAGCAAAGAAAGTGATTTACAGTAATCAAAGACCTGAAGTACCTTTTGCAAGAAGTGATACGTTATCCGCAGAAGTAATTGGAAAAATATTACTCACAAAATCTTTGGATTGGGAATACGAAAAAGAATGGCGAATTATCAAGAGAAAACTTAGCGAGAATGAAAAGCTATTTTACAAAGAGAGTCTAAATAAAAACTCTGATTCAATCGATGATATTGTTGACTTACTGGCAAATCATGACGGCCCAGGCTTATACAATTTCAATGAGTCAAGCATTAAAAGTATTTATTTTGGATCTAGAATTGATGAAAACAATAAAAAAACAATATTAAGTAGAGTTAATAAACTACCATTCAAAATTAAAATATTTCAATGTGAAATTGATAGAAGATATTTTCTTATTAATTTCAATAAAATTAATAAGAATGACAAATAAAGGCTGTAAGCCGCAATTCGTAAGGCGTCAATAAGCGCAGCGCATTGCGCCGCATGTTCCTAAACATACCTCACAGTGTATTTTTAAAACCACAAGCGATACGTGCGGGAACATACCTGGGTAGCCTCAAAAACCAAGTGCAACACCTTATACTGTAAGGTGCTGCCATGTCAAAAAGTTATAATCATTTAACTGATACTCCCATTTTTTTATAAAACCATGAAGGTTTGACGGCGCAATTCATCCGCCGCACGCACGTCATCAGCTTGCGGCGCAATGCGCTTCGCTTATTGCGCCCTATAGACTATTATTTATTGCCATAACGCATTCAATCGCAAATGACCATCTTGGGTTTTTCAGACATTCATGATGTTAGGAATTAGATGCAATCCATATCAGGCTCTTTGAAGGAGATAGTTCTCCGCGCAATTCCTCCTTTGAGCGTAAGAGCAGATGGCCAACTCACCATGCCGCGCTCGTATGGTGTCTATGCGCTACCGGCTACCGCTGGGACAACTCGGCGTTTCCGTGTCGGGAATCATCCAATCCGTATGCGTGAGCTTGAGCATGCGTTTTCTTGCTGTACTTTGGAGTATTTATTCTTGTCCAAGGCCGATGCCGTGAAAGTGGCATCGGCACTAAATGCCGGTGAGACTGAATTATTCAGTCCAACAGAACAAAGCTGCGCTGTTGTTGCATCGCCTGAATTCGAATATTTTCCATCGAAGAGCAAATACCTCGTTCATCCAAGTCCGGAACTGAATGCATTGTTCGCTCATAAACCATATCAAGGAGCCGCACCTGAGCGAGCACGCTTTCTATTTATCGGTCTGGATGCAAACTATGACGCAGAGATAGAAACGAAGCCGATCTTCTCGAAGGTTCGCGAGTACCACGACGATGGTGTCGCATTCTGGCGCAAGCATGGTGTTCATCACCCGTTCTTGCTCCCCGAGTATTCAGGTGACGGCCGACGTTACCATCAGAGTTTCTCGCGCATCGGCTTTGGTCCAGAGCATGCAGACTTGGTATCGTTCATCGAGTTGCTTCACGTCCCTACCGTAGGTCGCAACATTTTGGCTGCGAACAACCTCGACGCAACGCACCTGAACATGTTGAACGCCGCAATACTTGGAGGGAACCCCACGCACATTTTCATTCCCCGCAGTGTCGCCGGCTTGATGCGCGCCACAGGTGTTTTCCCCTGGTTAGCGAAGGTGCCGCAAGAACAAGCAGGATCACTGGACCTCTTATTTCGCACAGGTACAAAAACGGTATATTCACATCTGCATTTTTCGGCTTACGGAAAATTTACGCAACGAAAGGCGCAAGAGGCCACGGCAATACGCGCTCTGCTACCGCGATTTTCTTAAGGCCGTAAGCCGCAGCGAATACGGGGTCAAGGCCGTAAGGCGCAATTCGTAAGGCCGTAAGGCGTACCCCGTAGGGCGTCAATAAGCGCAGCGCATTGCGCCGCATGTGGTGCGTGTGCGTCGCGACGAACGTGGCATTTGGCAGCGCCGTCATTGGGAACATCTGAATCGTGACGACCACGATTTTTCCGCGTACATGGATTACGTCCATATCAATCCGCTCAAGCATGGCTTGGCTCGCAAGGTGATTGACTGGCCGTATTCGACGTTTCACCTGTTGGCAGGTCAAGGCGTTTGACCTGCAGATCGGGCTGGCGGCGATTAAGGTCAGGCGAATTATCAGGAGTAGGCATGCGGCGCGATGCGCTGCGCTTATTGACGCCCTACGAACGTATTGCCGCTTGTAACGATTGGCGCAATGGTGACGCAGATTCCATGTCGGCATGGGCCTCTACAGAGCCCACCATCGATGCCGGATATACGACTGCAGGTTTATCCTTCATGCCAAGTCTATCGATCAGCTCGGTAGGTTGGGCTACAAAGCCCAACATTTGGTACGCATAGATTTCGCTACCGAATGTTGGGCTTCGCAAGCTCAGCACCAACCTACCGATAGCCCACGTACGCGGTATTGTTTAAATTGAAAAGACGCGCCACGTCGCCATCCACATCGCAGGCATGAGCGATTGCTACGCGATCCGCGGGCATCGGGTATATTTTCCAATCTTATTCAGCGCGCATACCGCGTCATGTCAACGAACTGGAGTCCGCCATGCCAATACGTCTTTCCGCAAAATCACTGTTCTTACCGCTGTGCCTGGTTGCATCGGGCGCGCTGGCGTTTTCGTTGGCAGATCTGTCGAATCAGGATGCCAGCAGCGGCCTGAAGGCAGCGCTGGAAAAGGGTTCGGTTGCGGCGGTTGCCAAACTCGGTGTCGAAAATGGTTTCCTGAATAACGACAAGGTGAAGATCCAGTTGCCGGGGATACTGGAACAGGCACGGCCGTTGTTGAAGATGACCGGTCGTGGCCAACACCTGGATGACTTGGTGGTGTCGATGAATCGCGCGGCCGAGGCGGCGGTGCCGATGGCCAAACCGCTGCTGCTCAAGGCAGTGAAGTCAATGTCGGTGACCGATGCAAAAAATATCCTGACTGGCGGCGACACCTCGGTCACCCAATTTTTTCGTGAAAAGACGTCCGACCAGCTCAGCGTCACGTTCCTGCCTGTGGTGAAGAAGGTCACCGACCGCTCCGGCCTGTCCGCCCAGTACAACGGCGTGATGGGTCAGATATCGAAGCTGGGCCTGGGACAACAGCAAGCCACCGTTGAAAGCTATGTAACGCAACGCACGCTAGATGGCCTGTATACGATGATCGGAGAGGAAGAAAAAGCGATTCGCCAGGATCCGATCGGCAGTGGTAGCAAGATCATCGGCAAGGTTTTCGGGGCGTTGCGTTGAATCGATTGCATCGCTGAATTTTCTTACCGAAAAAATACACGCTGGAATAACGACGCCGTGTTGCGTAGATGAAGACTTTAAGCCGCAATTCGTAAGGTAATTAGCGCAGCGCTTGCAAGCGGATACCGTTCCGCAGGCGCCGGGCAGTGCCCCACGAAATCCCTGCTGCACCATTGCGCCGCATGCTCCCCAAACATACCTCCCTGTGTATTTTTAAAAGCACAGGAAATACCTGCGGGAGCATGCCTATTTTTGCTGATACTCCCCTATTTTTTTGCAAAACCATGAAGATCGGACGGCACCGAGGTCGTCATGGGCTGTCCGCCTGATTTGATGGGTTAGGCGGCGCCAGCATAGGTCAAAGAGTCAGCGCGTCGGCCGCGCATAGCTGACTGTCAGCATCTCCCACTGGTGCCCGTCGGGCTCGTTCCAGTAGATATTGCCAAATTGCGTGTTGACCTGCATATCCACGGGGCCGCGTACCGTGCTGCGATACTTGATTCCAGCCGCCTTGATGCGCCCAAGAATGGCATCGAACTCTTCCTGTCCGACGCGAAAGCAGAAGTGGTAGATAGGATTCATCCGTTTCTATGAAGTCGAGCGTCAATCCATCATTAACGTAGACAGGGGCAAATGGCCCTTCTCCCGTTTCTGCCCAAGCCACCCCAAGAAGCTCGGCCAGGAGCTTTGCAGAAGCAGTCTTGTTGCGTGATGGCACTATGGTGTGATCGAGATGAATGGTCATCGCAGATATCCTGATTCTCGTATGGTCGGCGAACGCTCACTCGCGAGTGCCGCCACTTGATGGTCGTCAGTTTAGTAGCATCCGGCGCACTTGCATTGATCAAATACATGAACGTGGGCGCGGGGACCTTGAGCAATTGCACCGGCCAAGCGCTGCTGAAATCACAGGTGGCAGCCTGCTCGCCGGGCTCATGGGCGAAATTCGCATCGTCCATGCTGCGCTCGAGTCATAGTTAGCCCATCGTTCCTTCATGCATCGCTTTCAGGACAACCCGCCTCAGCTTGCTTTAGTCCAGAAATAACCCAGGAACATATCCACTGCAGTTTGCACGACTGCCGCTTGCTGGGGCTCATCGAGCGGCGCTTGTCCCATCGCGATCTGCGGCCAGAAGGCGAAAGCCTTCAATTGCCCTTGCAGCAGATGCGCGGCGAACTCCGGGTCCACTGACTTAAGTTTTCCATCGGCCTGCGCGGCGCGTATCCAGGCAGTGACGCCTTCTTCGCGTTTATCCATGCGGGCTATCATTTCCTTGGCACGTTCCGGTGAATGGATGGTCGCTGCGATGGCTACCCTGGCCAGGTCCATGAAATATGCATCGTTCAGCATGCGCATTTTTTGCTGCATCAATTCCAGCAACTGCGCGCGCAAGGGCACGTCTGCCCGATAGCAGAGCTCGGTGATAGCAGCGCTGCTTTCCCAAAGCTGCTGCAAGATCGCCGCGAACAAATCGTCTTTGCTGGGGAAATGGTTGTACACGGTACGTTTGGAGACTGCGGCACTGGCGGCGATCTTGTCCATGCTGGTGGCCTCGAAGCCGTGGCTGCGGAATTCAGTGATGGCGGCCTGCAATATGGCTTCGCGCTTGCGATCGGTCAGGCGTTGTGGATTTAACATTGTATGGGTCGAGGCGGGGCCTTTATTCAGGATGCAATTATTTTACACTGAGGAGTTTACTTTTTGGCGAGTGCAAACTATACTTCACGAAACTACACTGTGCAGTGTAATTTATATTCATAGGAGATTGACCATCATGGCTACCGGCGTACTCACTGCTTGTAACACTCCTCGCTACTCTGAATCGCCACAGCAAGAAGCGGGCAAATTCAAAAATCCGGCGGCCAAGCACAAGCCCGGCTTCGCGAAAACCGTGCAACTGATATGGCAATTCATTTTTAATAAACCGGCCAATACCGTGCCGGCCCAGCCCATACCGGTACAGGCATTGAGCCGGGCAGCTTTGCTGGCGGCACCGGACCGCTCCTTGTATCGCCTTGGGCATTCGACCATGCTGCTGAAATTGCGCGGCGAGTTCTGGCTGACCGATCCGGTATTTTCCGAGCGCGCTTCACCGGTGCAGTGGATGGGGCCGCAGCGCTTCCATCAAACACCTATCGGCATCGCCGATTTGCCGCCTGTTAAAGGCGTGATACTGTCGCACGACCATTACGACCATCTGGACTACGCTGCCATCATGCAACTGGCCGACAAGGTAGAGCATTTCCTGACGCCACTGGGCGTGGGCGATACGCTGATCAAATGGGGGGTCCCGGCTGCCAAAGTGCAGCAACTCGATTGGTGGCAATCTACCAGCATCGCTGGACTGCAATTGGTGGCGACGCCCTCGCAGCATTTTTCAGGGCGCGGACTGTTTGACGGCAATCAGACCCTGTGGGCTTCCTGGGTGATACAGGATGGCGATATGCGGGTGTTCTTCAGCGGCGATACCGGCTATTTCGACGGTTTCAAAGCCATAGGCGAAAAATACGGCCCGTTCGACGTCACCTTGATGGAGACCGGCGCCTACGGCCAAGACTGGCCCGACATCCATATGCAGCCGGAGCAGACTTTGCAGGCGCACCTGGATTTGCGCGGCAAGCACCTTATGCCTATCCATAACGGCACTTTCGACCTTGCCATGCACGCCTGGCAAGAGCCATTTGACCGCATCGTCACGCTGGCGGAACAGGCCGGCGTGGCCATGAGCACGCCGCAGATGGGTGAACAGCTGGACCTGGTTCAACCGCAACCTGGCCAGCGCTGGTGGCAGCGATATGCTGAATAAGGCCCGAAAGCCGCGCGCCGTAAGCATGCGGCGCAATGGTGTAGCAGGGGTTTCGTGGGGCACTGCCCCACGCCTGCGAAACGGTATCCGCATGCAAGCGGATATGCGCCCTGCAAGGGCTGCGCTTATTGACGCCCTACAACTTAGCGTTACGGTCTTAATACACGCCCACAAGGCCGTAAGACGTAATTCGTAGGACGGCTTGCGGCGCGATGCATTTAGGACGGTAAGGCGCACACTTTAAGCATGCGGCGCAATGCGCTGCGCTTATTGACGCCCTACGAGTTGCGTCTACGGATTTGATACATCCCAGTGTATTTTTGAAGCCGCAATCAATACGTGCGGGAACGTCCTGTTTTAACCGATACTCCCACGTTTTGTTACAAGCCATTGAGGCAAGAGCGTTGAAAACTGTCAGACGTACCGTAGGGCGTCAATAAGCGCAGCGCATTGCGCCGCACGCCGCATAAGCGACGTCGTTAGCTTGAGGAAAGAGAACTGAGTCAGGTAAATCACGCAGGTCAGGCAGTAGTTGTGCCGACGGACTTACCCGCCGCGTGGGCACGGAAGCGTGCCCACGCCACGATACGCGAAGGCAGTGATTGCCCCCGTTATTGACGCGTTAAGCCGCGTTCGGCTTGAGGTTGGGGAATTTTTTGTCGATGATCTGATTCCACTTTGTCAGCTTGTCTTCGACCTGCTTCATCAACTCGGAAGCATCGCCTTCAATCGTCACTTTTTCGATGATGTCATCCTTGGCGATACTGTTGACCACTTTCTGGTCTTCGCTGCTGACCACGGCGCCGAACACGGTGTGCTTGCCGTCGAGATGCGGCGTCGGGCCGTGGGTGATGAAGAACTGGCTGCCGTTGCTGGCCGGTCCGGAGTTGGCCATCGACAATATTCCGGCCTTGTCATGACGCAGTCCTTTCGCAAATTCATCTTCAAAATCATAGCCAGGGCCACCCGTTCCAGTGCCTTGCGGGCAGCCGCCCTGGATCATGAAATTGGCGATGACGCGATGAAACTTGAGCCCGTTGTAGTATCCGCGATTAGCGAGGTTGACGAAGCTGGCAACCGTGACCGGTGTCTGATCAGCAAAAAGGGTGATGTTGATAGTGCCCTTGCTGGTTTCCATGATGGCTTTTAAGGTAGTCATTTTTCTCTTTCTGTGTTGCGGGTTGGTGTATTGATGGGGTATGACTGATAGAGGGCAGACGAGGTTGTCAGCACTGCATTGCGCCCTGCCCTCCATTATTCCTTATTTATCGACCCGGCACTCATTGCGAGGAAGGAAGCTGATGGCCGCGAACTTGCCATCGACCGTTGCCGGGTCTGGCTGAAGTCAGGCTAAAGTCAGGCTCATCTTGCACGCACAATCACGTTCGTGAGGCGCAATTCGTAGTGGGTCAATCAGCGCACGACGATTTACGCCTTACGGTCTTGAACGCTGACACAGCCTCAATTTTTGTCTGGATTGCGGGGCCACAACGATGGAGAACAATCGCGCGACCAAAGCAAGAGCAACAACCCATCCTGCTGACTGGCTGCAGGCCATCCCCCTCACGACGACTTCCAATGTGGCGGGTAGGTCCTGGCGAAATAAGGCAGCGCCTCCACGCGTTGCATCCACGCGCCAAGCTTCGGACCGACGGCGCTGCGCAGCGCCAGGTCGGGTTTTCGGAGTTCCATGCGTAGCGCAAGGGCAATCAGCGGGTAAAGCGTAAAATCCGCCGCCCCGGCGCCCTCGACCAGGAAATCGCTGTTGAGCGCGCACTCGAAATGGGCGAGTTCTTGCGCGAATGTGTCTCGAGCGTGCGCAATCGCTGCCCCGTTCCATTCGGCAGCCGGCTTGAACAGGATCTCGTCGACCATCGCTTCCAGCGCCCGTGCCAGGTACTCATCGGCTTCGCGCACCAGGCGCCGGACCAACGCCCGCGACTTCGCCCCGGGTGGAAATAACCGGCCGCCCGAATCGGGATAGGTATCTTCCAGATATTCCAAGATCGCCGCCGACTCGTATAGCGCGAAGCCGTGGTCCACGATCACCGGCACCTTGTGCCGCGGGTTGAGGACCAGGAACTCCGGTTTCTGCAGGTCGCCCGCGGAGAAGGAAAGCATTTTCAGATCGTAAGCCAATGCCTTGTGTTCAAGCGCCAGCCATACTCGCCATGCATAGGGGGAACCAGAGGCGCAGTGGAACTCGATTTCCATCTCCCAACTCCTGTAAGGGGCTCGCGTTCAAGTTTAACGAGCCAAGGTGAGCGGCGGGCCGGCACCGGCGCCGACCGAAACCCCGAAGTTTCAAGATAGCACACGCTGACGAAAAGGCAGTGGTCGGCCTCTCCTGGCTGGGCCTTTCCTGGCTGGGCCGGTCTTGGCTGGGCCCCACCGAGCCACCTACTGCGAGTTGGGTGCGCCATACGCACCATGGATGCATAACGCTGGCCCTATTCCAGCATCGGCTTGTCAGGCCTCATCGATCTTGCGGTACAAACGCGCCAGCTCCACTTCCAGGCTATTCTTCGGCAAGACGGTGCCACCCCGCCCATACCAGTATGTTGCGTTGCCGATATCGCCTTCTACCCGATGTAGATAACCATGAATCTGGCAAGACAATTCGTCGGAATGAGACTGCACCAATACGTGGGCCGCATCCCATTTTCCTGCGTTAGCTAAATCCAGTGCTTTTTTGTAATCACACGCCATATCACGCTCCAATGTCCAAAGTCTAATGTGGGAATACAGGCACGCTAACGTGCCCATCTTCAATTGCAGGTTATCCCCTACCGCCATTCACAGCGATCAGTTTCTTGAATTTGGGCCGCGGCATTGAGCTTCAACTCAAGCGACCGCTTCACCAAAGGCCATTCCGCGCCAGTTACCTATCTTTCTTGCGGCACTAAATTGCCATAAAAACCTGCAGGCCAACTTAGTTGCATTTTATCAATCTTATCGGTCCTGTAAGATCAGCGATTCGCTATAAGCATTAGCGCTTGCGCACAGCGGAGCTATCGCGGTAATGGTGCCGTTTTCACGCAGCAAAGAACATAAAGGCAAACTCGCAGCGCGCTTTTGACATTGTGCTGCGATTGACGCCGGAGGCTTGAGTTTGCGCATTGTTTATTTAGCCTGCGGGAATAAAATTCAAATTGTTCAGTTCCGGTACCGGAGAATAATATGAATAGGTTTCTGCACAATCGAGTGGCAATCCGCTCAAAGGGATGGATCACTGCGGCGCTGTTCGTTGCCCTCGCCGGTTGCAGCTTTGGACATCTGAAGGGGCCGCAGAATGCGGGCTTTTCCGGCCATGAGCTGTTCGACGGGAAGCGCGCCGGGAATAGCGTGACAGGCGTGGTCTTTGCGGGTACGGACAATAAGGCCTGTGATTGCTGGACGAACGACAGCACTGGCGGCACCTGGACCGCGAGCATCAATTACAAAGGCCAAGGCGGACTCGGTTCCGCCGTGACTGTCGTGGGCGGCAGTTGGTCCTGGCTGCACGCTGACGGCACCATTCAGACGGGCCGGATCACGGGCGGTGCGGTCACGTGGCCGGCGGCACTGGACTCCAACGCGATGGGTTGCGGCAAAGGGGTGGCGCGCTTTTCCATCACGCTGTCGCTGGCGGGCCAATCGGATGGCGGCAGCTTTAAAGGTTGTCTCGATGACACCCATCTCGACCCGAGACAGCAGCCGTTTGTCTTCCCGTTCAAGATCTGGGGCACGCTAAACCTCGCGCTCAATTAGCCAGCCTTATCCTGGGTTGGTGGGTGCGCCATGCGCTCTGCTTCAGCCTGGCAGCACGTAGCGCGTAGGTTGGGCTGGAAAGCCCAACATTTGGACCTTACAACGTTTTCGCCAACACTCCAGGGTGCGCTTCACCGACTTGCTATTGAAACCGCATCGGCTAGACTAAAAATTTGATTCAGACGCTGCCAGCAAGAATAACCGCGAAAAACAACAGGAGACTGCCATGCGCACCCCGATCAGATTACCGCTACTTGCCTGCGCCGCTACGGCCCTGTTGGGCCTGTTGACAGCTTGTTCGCAGATGCAGAGTTCGGCGCAAAGCCAGGGCCAAAATCCGATGACGTTCTTTGTCAGTAGCAGCAACCCCGGCAAGGGTGGCGATCTGGGGGGCTTGGCGGGTGCGGATCAGCATTGCCAGGCGCTGGCCAATGCAGTTGGTGCCGGCAGCGGCCATACCTGGCATGCCTATCTCAGCACCAGCGCCACTGCGGGTGCGCCTGCAGTCAATGCGCGCGACCGCATCGGGTCGGGGCCGTGGCAAAACGCCAAGGGTGTGGTCATTGGCAGCAGCGTTGATGAACTGCACAGCAGCAACAAGATTGACAAGCAGACGGCTGTCACTGAAAAAGGCGAAGTGGTCAATGGCCGTGGCGATAAGCCCAATATGCACGACATGCTGACCGGATCACAGCCCGACGGCCGGGCTATAGAGGGCGACGCGGACATGACCTGCGGCAACTGGACCAAGAGCGGCGAAGGCGCAGCCATGCTCGGCCATCATGACCGCCTCGGCCTGAAAGACGACGAAGCATCCAGATCGTGGAACGCTGCCCATCCGTCCAAGGGCTGCAGCCTCGATGCGCTGGCCAGCACCGGCAGTGCGGGCTTGCTGTATTGTTTTGCAGTCAAGTAAGTCCGTAGGACATATCCCGTAGCGCGTCAAGCGCGAAGCATATTGCGCCGCATGTTTGATATTTGCCTGATACTACATATACATCCTGGTGTATTTTTAAAGGCACAATAAAAACGTGCGCAAACCTGCATGTTTTAACGAATACCCCCTGTTTTTTTCAAATCAACGCGGCGTCGTGGCGGCATCCTGCGCATCGATTCGTCTCAGCACGATGGCAACTTCGACGGTTTTTTCGACTCTCAGATCAAGTGACGAACAATCAAGGGCAATGCGATGCCTGACGCCGAAACCGCACCATCCGAACCGCGCCAATCGCTGCCGCGTGATAGGGATGATAGTAAAAATAAGCGCCGCACCTTGCTGAACGGTCTGTTGCTCGGTGCGCTGGCATACAACGCGCACGGGGCATGGGCGCAAAGCCTGATCACGACGCCGGCGCAGACGGAAGGCCCGTTCTACCCTGACAAGCTGCCGCTCGATCAGGATAACGATTTGCTCATCATTAACGGGCACAAGACGCGCGCCGCGGGCGAGATTACCCATTTGACCGGGCGCATTCTCGATCTGCACGGCAATCCCTTGGGCGGGGTGGTGATTGAAATCTGGCAGGTCGATCACAACGGCCATTACATTCATTCGGCCGATGCCAGCGCCAGAAACGATGCTAATTTCCAGGGTTTTGGCCGCTTCGAGACCGGCCGGACCGGCGAATACCTCTTCCGCACTATCAAGCCGGTGCCGTATCCCGGCCGCACGCCGCATATCCACGTCAAGTTGCGCAAGGGCGGCCGGGAATTGCTGACCACCCAGCTGTACGTGCAGGGTCACCCGCTAAACGAACGCGATGGCGTATTGCGCAGCATCCGCGACCCCAGGCAGCGGGCGTCGGTGATGGTGCCGTTTTTACCCAGCCAGGAACATCAGGGCGAACTCGCAGCACGCATTGACATTGTGCTGGGCTTGACGCCGCAGGCTTGAGGCAGGAGCGCAAGAGCGTTTCATCAGGTATGCCGGTAGCCGAATCCCGGATTGCATTGGCGTTCATGCGCATGCATCAAAGCGCATTCTCCCCCTTGAACTTGGCGTTCTCACGCCGAGCCGCGTCGACTATTGGTATCCGCTTTGGTGCGACCAAAAGGTGACATTCACGGAGTCGCCTGCCTCGCCCGATAATTACATATGGCAACAATAAACATTGTGTGAATCCGACAATATTCTGAACTTCCTCGGTGATGCGCTCTCTGAAAGTTGTGTCACATCAATTGCCTTCAGGAGATTTAATGCGCAGGACCCTTGCTCCCCTTGTTTTCGTATCCGCATTGTTGGTGTCAACTGCAAACGCGGCAGACCACCACATGCGCCCCGGATTATGGGAAATGACAACGACGTCAGATCTGTTGAACCTGGTGCCGCTGATTCCGCCAGATCAAATGCAAAATTTGATGGCCCTGGCCAAACAGAACGGATTTGAGCTACCCGACATTCAAAATGGCGCAGCAATGTCCAAGGCTTGCGTTACCCAGGCAATGGCGGACCAAAAGAACCCGCTCGATTTTTATCAAAATCGATCAGGATGTACTGCTAAGAACGCGAGCCATATCGGAAACAAATACAGAATGGACTTCGTTTGTTCCAGCGCCAGGCTGAAGGGGAATGGCACCGCGGAAGGAACTCTCACGAGCCCGGAAAGCTTCTCAGGGCGAACTGAATTCGATGGCCTTGTGCAAGGCAATCCCGTTCAATGAGCATGCCGATATCAGCGGTCGATGGATCAGTGCAAGCTGCGGAACGGTGAAACCACCGCAATGATCGCGCATATCCGTAACGGGCCCTGCACGAACGGCGCATCAAGCATCGCGATCGCTACAAATAAGATTCCATTCCTTCGTTTTGCATGCAAAGCCCTTCATTGAGGCAATACAACGACCAAATCCCGCTTGAGAAGCGAAAATCTGCGTAACTTCACTCAATCACACGTAAATTGCTTCCTGGATGATGACTATCATAAAAACTATAATTTGCGCGCTGCTAATCCCGCTGATATTGTCTGGTTGCGGTGTCTTGGCCGCGCCATGTCGAATAGCGTCTGCCGGCCTCAAGATGGTGCCTCTGATTGGACATATTGCGGCGGCACCTACCGATGTGTGTGCCGCGGTAATTGACCCCTAACCTGGCTAATGAACACTAAAACACCCCCTTCGACGGCCGCACCTGCAGATACCCCGGCGCAATCATCTGCACGGGATCTGGATCCGATTGGCCAAAATATCGAAAGCATTCTGGCGTTCTACTTGGACGAAGAACAACATATCACTCGCTCCCAGCGAACGCTCGAAACCATCAGCGGTTCTCTGGGACGCCCGTTGTATCTTGGTGCCATTGTGCTTTTTGTCGTGCTCTGGATATTGGCTAATGTCTGGTTGCACCAGTTGGGTTTCGCGACCGTTGATCCACCGCCATTTCCTTGGCTGCAAGGCATTGTCGGACTAGGCGCGTTTTTGACCATGATAGTGGTTCTGATTAAGCAAAACCGTCTGGCCAAGCTTGAGGAACGGCGAACGTATCTGGAACTACAGGTAAATTTGCTAACCGAACAGAAAACTACCAAACTAATTAACCTGATAGAAGAGTTGCGACGCGATTTACCTATCAAAGATCGCCACGATCCCGAGGCGACGGCATATCAGCAGCCGACCGATCCTAAATCGGTCCTTGCTGCGCTGGACGAGCGGCTCGCAACGGGGGAGCGCGCACCAGATCTCACAGAAAATAAAAAGAAAGAAAGCGAATAACGCGGATCTACACTCCTGGAACGTTCCGCATTTCCAAGTGAGCAGGCGACCAGCCACGCTCTCATGCAGGTTTGCTCAATCAAGCACTGCCATTGGCGCACACCAATGAAGGTTTGGCCGTCTATTGCTTTTCGCTTCGCCCGTCCCATCTATTGATCATTCACCAGAACGGAAGGGAATTCATGGAGGCGGCAATGGACAACGCAGAAGGTCGGGCAGTGTAATGACGTTCATCCTGCTGACGATGCTGTTGATGCTGGGGATCGGGCTCCTGTTCTGGCTACCGAAATTTCGCTTGCAACGCGCCATTGCGCGCCCCTTTCCGCGTCATTACGCGCAGATTCTGCGCATGAATGTGCCGGTCTTTACCAAAATGCCGGCCGATCTTCAGCTGCAGCTCAAGCGCCTGATACAACAATTCCTGCACCAGAAAAAGTTTGTCGGATGTGATGGCTTGACCATCACCGATGAGATCAGGGTAACGATTGCCGGCAAGGCATGTCTGTTGCTACTGAATCGCGCCACGCGGGTGTATCCCGATCTCGCATTCATCCTGGTGTATCCATCGGCCTTCATTGTGCCGCGGTCCGAGGTCGCTGCTGGCGGGTTGGTCACGCGTCGCAATGACGCCTTGCTGGGCGAATCCTGGAGTGATGATCGCGTGATCCTGGCATGGGATCATGTCAAGCGCAGCAACGCCGACCTTGGCGTTGGCCACGAGGTTGGGCACGACGTGGTGCTGCATGAATTCGCGCATCAACTCGATAGCGAATCCGGCAGCACAAATGGTGCACCGTACCTGATGAGCAGGGCACGTTATGAACGCTGGTCCGCGGTCTTTTTGCAGGAGTTTGCACTCTTGCAAGAGGCTGCACGGCATCAGTCCGTGAGCGTCATCGATCATTATGGCGCCACCAATCCTGCAGAATTTTTTGCCGTGGCGACCGAGGCTTTTTTTGAAAAATCCGTGGCGTTGGGGCAAGAGCACCCAGCCCTGTTTGCTGCTCTCAGAGAATATTACTGCGTTGATCCACGTGAATGGCAGTGAGTGCCCTGATCTAGAATACACTTGCCTTTCTGACAGGAGCCATAGCATGCCGATTACCCCGCAGCAACTGGAAGCGCTGATCCAGGAAGTCGAACGGGAAGACCCGATCGACTTTGCCGACCTGCCGTTTGAAGAGGATGCGCTGCGCGCGCTGGTCGCCAATCATTTGTGCGAGATGGCGGCGGCAATGGACGGCTTTAGCGACGAAGACCGTCATCTGGCACTGTTGGCGGTGGCCGCCAAGCTGGTGCTGGAAAACCTGGTGCTGCACGTGCAACTACTGCGCCAGCATGGCGTGCCCATCAGTGACAGCGTCGAAGCCTTGTTGCGGCGTCTGCGTGACACCAAGTGATTCCTGACCTATCGTGCTTTCTGCTTTCTGCTTTCTGCAATGCAAGCAAGGGATCGGATTTTTTGTCGATCTTCAGTCAAACGTCTCACTTTTAGGAAACTGCCATGACCATTCTGATTCTCGGCTTGCTGCTTTTTCTTGGCGTGCATTCGGTACGCATGGTGGCTGACGGCTGGCGCGCGCGGCAGATCACCCGCCTTGGCGGGAACCTCTGGAAGGGTGCGTATTCGCTGCTGTCGGTGCTGGGCTTGGGCTTGATCATCTGGGGTTATGGCCTCAGCCGGGCACAACCGGTGGTGCTCTGGGAGCCGGACCTTGGGATGCGCCATCTGACGGCACTGCTGACGATGCTGGCATTTATCCTGCTCGCTGCGACTTATGTTCCGGGCAGCCGGCTCAAGGCGGCTGTGGGCCACCCGATGATGCTGGGCGTGAGCATCTGGGCGCTGGCGCATTTGCTGTCGAATGGCAGCCTGACCGACGTGTTGCTGTTTGGCGCCTTCCTGATCTGGTCGGTGCTGGGTTTTCGGGCGGCGCGCAGGCGCGACCGGGCCGCCGGCGTGGTCTATCGCGCCGGTACTCTGGCGGGCGACGCGAAGGTCGTGGTGGTCGGATTGCTGGCGTGGGGACTGTTCGCCGAATTTCTGCATGGCTGGCTGATCGGCGTCAAGCCGTTCGGCTGAGCACTCGGTGCGAACTACTCGGTGCAGCCACTTTATTGCCACAGTGCATTTAACTCGGCGCGCGACCACACATTAGACGAAAAAAAAGCAGGCGAGCCTGCTTTTTTTTTTTACCGCAACAAAAACAATTACTTGGCAGGCGCTGCTTTTACATCTGCTTTGCCTTCTGCTTTAACAGCCGCGGTGTCAGCTTTCGCTGCCGCTTTGTCAGCGCCGGCATCCACTTTAGCTTCTGCAACTTTAGCATTGGCTTTGGATTTTGCTTTGGCCGCTTTTGCACGTGCTTTTGCTTTGCTCTTAGCGGCGTTGGCTTCGGCCTTATCTACTTTTACGTCAGCCTTAACATCGGTTTTGACTTCGGATTTTTCAGCCTTAACATCCGCACTGGCAGCTTTTGTCTCAGCCTTAACAACCGCTGGTGATGCAGGAGCAGGGGCCTGTGCGAAAACGGAAGTGGCAAACAAGCCAGCGATCAGAGTGGCGAATAATTTATTCATGGAATCCTTTTAAATAATTAAGTTGAAAAGCTCGGACTTTTCATAGTCACTAAGCCAATAACGTTACGGGTAGGAATTGGTTGACCTGCGCACGAATGGCTTTTGTGAAAAACCGATTAGCGACAGATTTTCGAATTTTATTGAGCGCTAATCCACTCAGAAAAAAATAATGTGCCGCTATGTACGCTATCGCACCGAACTGATGGAAGTGGAAGTGGACAATCTTTACATTGAGTGGGATATTAGAAACCTGCTTTGCCGCTACAACAGTGTGCGGCGTGTTTGAGAAGTCCAACCATGATAGGAATTCGCCATGCGATCCGCCACCAAACATTTCCCTTCCTTGCACCTGATCATTACAGCCGCCGCAACCGTTTTGTTCTGTGCAGCTGCGGTATCGGCCATCGTCGCCTGGGCGCCTGGTACATCCTGGCTGCCTGCTGATAACGTCGCTGTCCAGGAATAAGACTAGAAACGGCAATCTGCCGGCAACGCAGGTTGGGATAACGTTTACTTAACCACGCTAAAGGAAAAAAATGAGCTTAATAATTAGCCTGATTGTGTATCTGATTGTCTTTGGATTGATCTGGTGGCTCATCGGTATGCTGCCGTTGCCGGCGCCGATTGGGCAAATCGTGCGCGTGCTCTTCATCATTTTGTTGATCTTGGTGATACTGGCAGTGGCTGGCATTCTGCCCGGGATATCTGTGCCGCTGATACGCTGGTAAATCGATAAAAATTTTACAGATGTATTAACGAGCAAGTTCGTCCAGCCGGGCAAGTACACAGGATAGGAGATTCACCACCTAACCACGTCATGAACACGGCCGCATCAAGTGCGCTCGTGTTCATGGTGGATGGTGAACGCCTGCTTGGATCAGAATCGGACCGTCGATGTCGCGCTTGGCTATTCCGCTCGACTATTCGTCAGCGGCCGGCAAACGCACCGTATACTGGCCCGACTTCTCGTCGCGTACCATCTGCAGAAGATGGTGTTTCTGTGCATCCTCTACCAGTTCCCTGAACGATCGGTAGCCGTATGCCGATTCGGTGAATCCGGGCCTGCGCCGCTTCATCGTTTGTTTCACCATCGATCCCCACATCTTGTCCTCGCCACGCTCGGCGCTCAAGGCTTCAATGGTTTCGACAATGAAATCGAAGGCTTCCTGCCGCTTGTCGTCTTCGCTCTTCGGCTGCGTTGCTTTTACCGTGCCATTGGCAGCGGCCTTTGCCGGCGCTTTTTTCTCAACCGGTTTGCGTTTGGGCTTTTGCTCGCGCACCAGGTCATCGTAAAAAATGAATTCGTCGCAATTGGCACTGAGCAGATCCGACGTCGAATCCTTCACGCCGATACCGATCACGTATTTATTGTTCTCGCGCAGCTTCGATACCAGCGGCGAAAAATCGGAGTCGCCGCTAATGATGACGAAGGCATCGACATGGGATTTGGTATAGCACAGGTCGAGCGCGTCGACGACCATGCGGATGTCGGCTGAATTCTTGCCGGACTGGCGCACGTGCGGTATCTCGATCAGTTCGAACGCCGCTTCGTGCATCGTGCCTTTGAATTCCTTGTAGCGATCCCAGTCGCAATACGCCTTCTTGACCACGATGCTGCCCTTGAGCAGCAGGCGCTCGAGTACGCGCCGGATATCGAACTGCGCATATTTCGCGTCGCGCACCCCGAGCGCGACGTTCTCGAAGTCGCAGAACAAGGCCATGTTCGAGATCTCAGTTTGTCCTGCCATGATGGTTCCCGCGTCTGATTGGTGGAGAGCACCGAGGATAACATTGAACGATCTCTAATTCGCGTTGCACCGCCCCATTCATGTGCGGCCGACTTTCCCGGAACTGCCATGACCGATCCGGTGGATTTCCGGACCCGGCGCCAATTGAGAAGATAGCTCCTTGTGAACGCCAGCAGGAAAATGAAAAAGAGTCGATGCAGCAACGCACCAATTGCGTGGATTGTTGCGCCTGGTCTTAGGCCCCCAGCATGAACGTACGCACGCCGGAGCCAACGAACTGAACGCCAATGCAGATCATCACAAAGCCCATTAATCGATTCAATGCGTCCATACCCTCCTGGCCCATCCATCGAGAAAAGAGTTGTGCGAACCGCAGAGTGCACCAAATTAATATGCATGTCAGCAGTATGCTTGCGACTGTCGCGAAATAGGCGGCCGCCTCTCTCATGCCAATCTTGAGCTCGGCAATTTCCGTCGAGATGCCAATCACCACGGCAATGGCGCCCGGCCCACTGATACCCGGCATGGCCAGTGGAAAAAATGCAATATGCTGCCCCGCCCGTCCGCTAGCGGAGAAAGTATCCGCACTCTGAAACAGCATCCGATAGCCGAGCAGCGCAACGGTCAAGCCGCCGGCAATGCGTAACGCGCCAAAAGATATCCCGAATCCCTTTAAGATAAGCACGCCGCCGAACAAGCTTACTGTCAGGATGATGAAGGCATAGATGCATGCTTTTCGCGCCTGCTGGCGCCGCAAGGCAGCGTCCATATCGCTGGTCAGCGCTAGAAATAGCGGGATCTTCGACAGCGGATTGGTAATAGTCAACAGGCTCACTAAACCGCCAAGGAAATACGAGGCCAGAGTCTGCTGGATAAAACCGTCAAATAGCATGGGTGAACTCCATTTCTCCCGCAGTGCCACCACCACAAAATCGTGGTGCTGGCATGGTGGTGGCACTGAATACGATCAAGCTATCACCAACACTCTTCAAGCTGGTGTCTACCGATGCTAACGCAAATTTACCCGGCGGTCCAAGCGCCGTAGCCACCGCCGCCCGGTGTTTCAATCACGAATACTTCACCTGGCTGCATGGCGGTGGTGGCGACAAAGCTCAGCTCTTCCTGCTGACCGTCGACGCGGACTACGTAGTTTCGTCCGCATTTCCCAGGTTCGCCGCCAGCGGCGCCGAACGGCGGAACGATCCGGTTATTCGACAGGATCGAAGCCGTCATTGGTTCGAGAAACCTGAGCTTACGGATGGCGCCGCTGCCGCCATGCCATTGACCTTTGCCGCCGGAATCGGGGTTGATTTCATAACTGTCGAGTCGTACCGGGTAACGCCATTCGAGTATTTCCGGATCGGTCAGACGCGAGTTGGTCATGTGCGTTTGCACCACGTCGGTGCCGTTGAAGCCGCTGCCGGCACCCGAGCCGCCGGCAATGGTTTCGTAATACTGGTACTGCGCGTTGCCGAAGGTGAAATTGTTCATTGTTCCCGGTGCCGACCCAAGAATGCCAAGTGCTCCGTACAACGCATTGGTGATGCAACTGGATGTCTCGACATTGCCCGACACCACGGCCGCCGGATAATGTGGGTTCAACATCGAGCCTTCCGGAATGATCACGTTCAACGGTTTAAGACAGCCCGCATTGAGTGGAATTTCCTCATCGATCAGGGTGCGGAAGACGTACAATACGGCCGCCATGCAGATAGAGCTCGGCGCATTGAAATTGTTGTTCAACTGTGCTGACGTGCCGGTGAAATCGATGTCGGCAGTACGTGTTTTGTGATCGACGCGGATCGCGACCTTGATGACGGCGCCATTGTCGAGCGCGTATTCGTAGCTGCCATTTTTCAGTGCCGTGATCGCGCGACGTACTGCCTCTTCGGCATTGTCCTGTACGTGCGTCATGTACGCTTGCACCACGTCGAGACTGAAGTGATCGACCATCTTCAGCAACTCCTCCACACCTTTCTGATTGGCGGCAATCTGCGCCCGCAGGTCGGCCAGGTTGTGCGGGATGTTGCGAGCCGGATATTTACCGTACGACAGCAGCGCAACCGTTTCCTGTTCGAGGAAATGGCCGCCACGCACCAGCTGGAAGTTGTTGATCAACACGCCTTCTTCTTCGACCACGGTACTGTTGGCCGGCATCGAACCCGGCGTGATGCCGCCGATATCGGCGTGATGGCCGCGCGAGCCGACGTAGAACAGGATGTCTTTCCCTTCCTTGTCGAAGGCCGGCGTGACCACCGTAATGTCAGGCAAATGGGTGCCGCCATGATATGGGTCGTTCAGCATGAACACATCGCCGGGCTGCATCTTGCCGGCATTCTCGGTGATGATGGTCTTGATGCTGTCGCCCATCGACCCGAGATGGACTGGGATATGCGGCGCATTGGCGATCAGGTTGCCGTCGCGGTCGAACAGTGCGCACGAGAAATCGAGGCGTTCCTTGATGTTGACCGAGACCGCGGTGTTTTGCAGCCGCAGGCCCATCTGCTCGGCAATGCTCATGAACAGGTTATTGAACACTTCCAGCATCACCGGATCGGCCGTGGTGCCGATCGCCTTGCGCTGCTGGCGGGCTTCGACGCGATTGAGCACCAGGTGGTTGAGCGGGGTCACCTCGGCTTGCCAGCCGGGCTCGACCACATTGGTGGCATTTTTTTCCGCGATGATTGCCGGGCCGTGGATGATATCGCCGGGCCGCGTATCTTCGCGCAAATAGAGCGCGGTGGCATGCCATTGACCGCCCGAAAACAGGCGGACGATTTCGGCTGGCTGCAACGCACCGACGCGCGGCGGCAGTTCTTCGATCACTTCGGCGCCGTCGGCGGACTGGCCGATCGCTTCGACCGAAATCGCTTCGACCACCATCGCCTTGTCGCTCATCAGGAAAGAATAGCGTTTTTTGTATGCGGCTTCGAACTGTACGGTCATGTTTTCGACCGAATCGAACGGCACCACGATCACGGAATCGGTACCGTCGTAACGCAAATGTACACGCTCGATGACGTCGATTTGGCCCGAATTGACACCCTGTGCCAGCAAGTCCTGGCGCGCTGCAGCGGCCAGCGCCTGCAGACTGGCTTGCAGTGTGCTAATCACGGACGGCGCCAGGATGAATTCGAGCGCCTGCTCGCGCATCGCGGTCTGATCGGCCAGCCCCATGCCGTAGGCTGACAATACGCCAGCAAAAGGATGGGCGAACACGCGAGTCATGCCCAGGGCATCGGCCACCAGGCAGGCATGCTGGCCACCGGCGCCGCCGAAGGTGGTGAGCGTATAGTCGGTGACATCGTGGCCGCGTTGTACTGAAATGAATTTGATCGCATTGGCCATATTGCCGACTGCGATTTCAATGAACCCTTCCGCGACTTCTTCCGGGGTTCGGCGGTTGCCGGTGGCGCGGCAGATGTGTTCTGCCATCTCGGTGAATTTTTGCACGACTGCAGCGCGGTCCAGCGTCTGGTCTGCCTGCGGGCCGAATACTTTGGGGAAGTAGCCGGGCTGGATCTTCCCCAGCATCACATTGCAGTCGGTGACGGCCAATTGGCCGCCGCGGCGGTAGCTGGCCGGGCCGGGATTGGCGCCCGCGCTATCGGGCCCGACGCGATAACGCGTGCCGTCGAAATGCAGGATCGAGCCGCCACCGGCTGCCACGGTATGGATACTCATCATCGGCGCGCGCATCCGCACTCCGGCGACCTGGGTTTCGAATTCACGTTCGAACTCGCCGGCATAGTGTGAAACGTCAGTCGATGTGCCGCCCATGTCAAAGCCGATAATCTTGTCGAAACCGGCGGTTTTTGCGGTGCGTACCATGCCGACAATGCCGCCCGCCGGACCCGACAGGATCGAGTCCTTGCCCTGGAAGCGGTGGGCATCGGTCAGACCGCCGTTGCTTTGCATGAATAACAGGCGCACGCCGTCCATCTGGCTGGCGACCTGGTCGACGTAACGTCGCAGGATCGGTGACAGGTAAGCATCGACTACCGTGGTGTCGCCGCGCGACACCAGCTTCATCATTGGACTGACCTTGTGCGATACGGATATTTGCGTAAAGCCGCATTCAGCGGCAATGCGGCCGATGATTTCCTCATGCTGCGTGAAGCGGTAGCCGTGCATCAGAACGACGGCGACCGCGCGATAGCCTTCGGCATACAGTGCGGTTAAATCCTGCCTGACCTGTGCCGCGTCGATCGGTTGGATGATGTCGCCGTGGGCACCGATCCGTTCGTCCACTTCCACGACTTTTTTGTACAGCAGTTCCGGCAGCACGATATGGCGGTCAAACAGGCGGGGGCGGTTTTGATACGCAATACGCAATGCATCGCGGAAGCCTTTGGTAATCAATAATACGGTCGGATCGCCCTTTCGCTCAAGTAAGGCATTGGTCGCGACGGTGGTACCCATCTTCACAGCTTCGACCAGTTCCGGCGTAATGTTGTCGTCCGGCTCGATACCCAGCAGCCGTTTGATGCCGGCGACTGCCGCATCCTTGTATTGCTCCGGGTTTTCCGATAACAATTTATGGGTTAACAGCTTGCCACTGGGATGGCGCGCGACGATATCGGTGAAAGTGCCGCCGCGATCGACCCAGAATTGCCAGCGTGGATCTGAAATGCAGGTTTCGTTATTCATGTCCATATCTCTATTCTTTATCATGCTTCAAGTTGCTTGCCGCGGGTTTCCGGGAGTGTCAGTGCGGCAATGATCATGACGCCGTACGCCATTGCCGCGAAGATGCCAATCGCGTAGCCGAGCGACATATCCTGGCTGGCCCAGCCAATCAGGAACGGGAACAATGAACCGATGGCACGTCCCATGTTGTAACAAAACCCTTGCCCGGAGCCGCGTATCCGGGTTGGGAATAGCTCGGTGAGGAAAGCGCCCATACCGCTGAAAACGCCGGCGGTGAAGAACCCCAGCGGAAATCCGAGCAGCAGCATGACCGAGTCCGTCACCGGCAGGTGGGTATACGTCCATGCGATCGACATTGAACCCAGCGCAAACAGGATGAAATTCTTTTTGCGTCCGAGTCGATCGGTGAGAAAGGCGCTGACGATATAGCCGATATAGGAACCCAGGATCACCATCGCCAGATAACCGCCGGTACCGAGCACGGTCAGGTGGCGCTCGGTCTTCAGGAACGTCGGCAGCCATGTCGTGATCGCGTAGTAACCGCCCTGAGCGCCGGTTGTCAGCAGCACGGCGCGTAACGTCGTGCTGATCATGTCCGGGGAAAAAATCTCGGCAAAGGATGCTTGCGCTGCGCCGCTGTCCTGTTTGCGCTTCTGCTCGACAAATACCTCGGGCTCGTCGACGAAGCGACGAATGAAGATAACGAAGATGGCGGGCAACACACCGAGTAAAAACAATGAGCGCCACGCGATTTCCGCTGGAAGCAGCGAAAACATGAGCGCATATAAAATTGCCGACATGGCCCAGCCGACAGCCCATCCGGCTTGTACCATGCCTACCGCCTTGCCGCGGTCCTTGGCCCGGATCACTTCCCCGATCAGGATCGCGCCGGCGGTCCATTCACCGCCCATGCCAAACCCCATTAATCCGCGCGCGATGAGCAATTGATGATAATTCTGGGCGAGACCGCAGAGGACGGTAAAGAAGGCAAACCATAATATGGTGAGCTGCAATGTTTTTACCCGACCGATCCGGTCGGAAAGAATACCGGCAAGCCAACCACCCAGCGCCGACGTTAGCAGCGTGACGGTGCCGATCAAACCGGCGTCACCCTTCGTGATGCCCCAGGTAGCGATCAGGGTCGGTATGACGAAGCTGAGAAACTGCGTATCCATTGCATCCAGCGCATAGCCGATCTTGCAACTCCAAAATGTGCGGCGCTCTTTGGGTGATAGTTCATAAAACCAGGAAAAGAACCGGCTATCGGATCCCGGGTCGGTTGCAATGATCTGCTCTTGGCCATTCATGTATGTCTCCTAAGTTCGTGTATTTCTTCTTAGGACTTGCGCAAACTTAACCAGCTAAAAAATTCCGTTCGTGCTGAGTAGCCCTTTAGGGCGTATCGAAGCATACACAGACTTCGGCGAGCCTTCGATACGGTGCTGCGCACCTACTCAGGACGAACGGATAGACGATATTTTTCTTGTTTGCGTAAGTCCTACTTTTCATTCTGACCATCTATCAAATCGTGGTCTTTTTTGCAATTGTCTTGCCCAAAAAATTGCAGCAAGATCTGATCACATGGGCTAAAACACAGCCAATGTTGAATTGGGAATATCAGTAACCAGCATATAGCCAGGCTTGTGCGTGATCGCAATCGGCAGACAGGCAGTGCGTATCGCCTCCTGCGGTGTCACGCCGCAAGCCCAAAATACTGGCAGTTCGTTTGGAAGGATCGACACGGCATCGCCAAAATCAGGCCGGTCGATATCGCCTATTCCAATTTCTGCCGGATTGCCGATGTGAACCGGAGCCCCATGTATTGCGGGGAATCGACTGGTAATCTGAATCGCCTTGATGGCATATGCCGCCGTCATCGGCCGCATGGACACCACCATGTCGCCGCCAAACGGTCCCGCCGTTTTGTTTTTGATATTGGTGCGATACATGGCGACATTCTTTTGTTGCTCGATATGTCGCAACCGGATACCGGCCTGTATCAGCATCTGCTTGAACGAGAAGGAACAGCCGATGGCAAAGACGACGAAATCGGGCTGCCATATTTCTTGCAGCGAAGTTCGTTCCTCGACCATCCTGCCATCGCGATAGACGTAATAGCCGGGGACATCGGTGCGGATGTCGATATCAGTGCCGATAGCCGCCATGTCCCATTGGCCCGGCTCACCAACCGCCAGCACCGGACAGGACTTGGGATTTAGGAAACAGAAGCGAAAAAAGTCATCCGCGTAGGCCTTCGCAACAATGACCAGATTGGCCTGCGCAAAATCACCGCAATGGCCAGCCGTGGGCTCTCGAAATTGGCCGTTTCGGACTTTGCTTCGAAATTCAAAGGGTGTCATGAACTGTTCTCGCGAGGTGTGAGGAAAGAGAATGCGATAAGAATAGGTACAGAATAGGCACGATCAAGAATTGACACAAACTAGTTTTTTTGCACACTGATGTATAGTTTTACTTAACTCAAAAATCATCCGAGACCACCGTGAACACGCGCTTTGTTGAAACTTTTGTGATACTTGCCCAATTGCGAAGCTTCCGCGCAACGGCGCGCGCGGTACACGCGACCCCGGCAGCGATATCGTTGCGCGTCAAAAGCCTGGAAGAGGAGCTACAGACCGAGCTTATCGACCGTGCATCCAAAGAGTTCCGACTGACCGCCGCAGGAGAGTACCTGTTGAGTTACGCCAAGTCGGTCGTTGACGCGACCCGGAGCATGCAGGCCGCCGCGCGCAAAGAGAGTGTAATTCGGGGACGCCTGCGACTAGGTGTGATCGAATCGGTGGTGCATAGCTGGCTCGCGCACTACGTAAAACAGCTCAATGCCGACTATCCCGAGCTTGAAATCGATCTAACCGTCGACATGAGCAGCGTTCTGGAGAAACGTCTGCTTGCCAGAGAATTGGATCTCGTCATTCGCGTGGAGGGCATCAGCAGCAGCGAAATCGTATCGGATGCACTGGCGATTTATCCGGTCCGATGGATCGCAAGAAAGGATTTATTGTCGCGGCGTAAAAATGATTTGATTAAGCGCGTTCTCCAGCTACCAATATTGACATTTGCACGCGGCACCGTACCGCAGCGGGTGCTGGAGGAAATTGTGGCAAACCTCGCCAACCAGGCCGGAATACCAACGACGAAAACACGGATCACGTGCTCACCTTCGGTGGCAGCGATTGTTCAACTGGTGAAAGATGGGTACGGTATTGCCGCAATCCCCAGCCTGTTCGTGACAAGCTATCTGGAAAGTGGCGAATTCGTCGAATTACCGGTGGAGCCAATCCCCCCTGCGATCGTTGTTTCCATGTGCCGACCTGCCAATGCCGAAATGATGGTCCACGCTGCGGCAACCGCGGCACGCGCTGCGTGTTCAAAATATTGCGCACAGTTTGATCGGCGCCTCATTGAGGCGTTGTGTTAATCACGCCAGATTGTTGCACCGCCGAGCGCGGCATCACTAGCCGGATTTGGCCGGCACAATCCGTAATTCAGATGCGACAGCACGCGGCTGCGGATGTTGACGCTTTTGCCGATGTACAACGGGGTGTCGTGCTGATCCCGAAAGATGTAGATCCCCGGCCGCGGCGGCAGCGCATCGAGGCTGGCGCGATCGATATGGTCCGGATAGACAAAGAGATCGCTGGGATCAGGCTGGATCACCAGTCCGACCGAGGTAATGCGGGCTTGCATGAAAGAAAAAGGGTCGGTTTATTGAGGCTAATGGATATAAGGGCGCGTCGGTTCTATGACGAACTTGACTAACGGAGGCGCATAAATTACTGTATATTTATACAGTATAAAATCAATGAATAGCGAATCAACAATGTTTTTTGCAGTAGCTTTGCAACGACTTCGTAGCAAGCGAACAGGAATGTGACATGCCCGCGCCCTCGGCAAGTATAGCGTCAAGCACTCATCAGCTTGTGGCCCAGTTTCCACACGCACTGTGGCGCGCGAACCAGATGGGTTCTTACCAGGGGGCGGTGATGGCCTCCGGTTACAGTGAGCTCGATCAGGAATTGCCGAACCGCGGCTGGCCGCGTTCTGCCTTGATCGAATTGCTGGTGCAGCAATCAGGCATTGGTGAAATACAGCTGCTGCGGCCGGCCTTGGCCCGGCTTGCGCGCACACGCCGCATCGCCCTGGTGCAACCACCCCACTCGCCCCAGATCGCCGCCTGGTCGGGCTGGGGATTGGCGGTCGAACAGCTGCTGTGGATCAGGACCCAACGCAGTGCCGATGCATTGTGGAGCGCCGAGCAGATCTTGCGCAATGGCAGTTGCGGCGCCCTGCTGCTGTGGCAGTCGCATGTCCGTTCCGAATCCCTGCGTCGCCTGCATCTGGCGGCGCAAGGATCGGACACCCTGTTCTGGATGATCCGGCCGCTCGCCGGCGCGCAGGACTCCTCCCCTGCACCGCTGCGGCTGGGCCTGCGCCCGGCCCGAGCCGGCATCACGATCGACATCGTCAAGCGCCGTGGCCCGCAGTGCGATCAATCGTTTTATGTACGTCTGGACGAGATGCCGGCGTCTTTTTCCACTTCAGCCTTACCAGGCTTACCAGGTTTACTCCGCGATGCAACTCTGGATCGGCGTGTATCTGCCGTTATTACCGCTCGAAACCTTTCGGCCGCTCTGGTGTGATCCCGGGCCGCATGCGGTCGTCGACCGTGAGCAGGTGCTGGTGATGACGCGGGAGGCGGCCCGCTCCGGTGTGCGCGTCGGCATGCGGCGCGGCGGCGTGACGGCGATGGCGCCCGACGTGATACTGCACGAGCGCGATCCGGCAACAGAGCAAGCCGCTTTCGACAGCGTGGCGATGACGCTGTTGCAGTACACGCCGGAAGTGGCGCAGGTCGAAGAAGCGTCGATCTTGCTGG
This sequence comes from Pseudundibacterium arcticum, assembly GCF_042646465.1. Taxonomy (NCBI): domain Bacteria; kingdom Pseudomonadati; phylum Pseudomonadota; class Betaproteobacteria; order Burkholderiales; family Oxalobacteraceae; genus Pseudundibacterium; species Pseudundibacterium arcticum. Next base: position 9,153 of record NZ_JBHRTP010000089.1, on the reverse strand, counting down.
ATGTGACGGCCAGCTTGAGCGCATTTGGCGGCCGGCTGGCGCTGTGCCGCCGTGTACGTCGCAGCATCGATGCGCTGGGATTCACTGCGCAGATCGGCGCCGCGCCGACCGCGCAAGGTGCATGGCTGCTGGCGCACGCCAGCAGCAGGCGGCGCCGGGCAGTCCGGATGTCAACGCTATCGCGCCGGCTGGACGCGTTACCGTTCGAACTGTTGCCGCCGACGCGTCCGTACCATGAACTGCTGGAAGGCATCGGCTGCCGCACGCTCGGCGACCTGCGCAAGTTGCCGCGCGCCGGTCTGCAGCGGCGCACCAGCAAGGAGGTCCTGGCCGCACTCGATCGCGCCCACGGCAATGCACCCGAACTGTTTGACTGGATACAGACGCCGGCCGCGTTTGTCGCCAAGCTGGAACTGCCGAACCGGATCGATCATGCGGAAGCCTTGCTGTTCGCCGCACGCCGCCTGATCGTGCAAATGGTCGGCTGGCTGGTGGCGCAGCAGCTCGCCGTGTCGCGCTTTGTGCTGCTGCTCGAGCATGAGCGTGGCCGCGCGGCCGTCGCGCCCACCGCGGTGGAAATCAGCCTGGCCGAACCCGCCTGGCACGACGAACATCTGGTGCGCCTGCTGAAAGAGCGGCTGGGCCGGATCGAATTGACGGCGCCGGTGATCGCGCTTGGCCTGTCTGCGACGCAGCTGGCACCGATGGCGCCACCCACCGAATCGCTGTTTGCCGAACCGGGCGGCTCGCCCGAGGATGACAGCCGGCTGCTGGAACTATTGACCGCCCGCCTCGGCGCCGACCATGTGCTGAGCCCGGCGCCGGTAGAAGACTTCCGGCCGGAACTGGGCAATGGCTGGACCGCAGCCAGCGCGAAAAAAGCGCCCGCTGCCAATCGGGTAAATAACCTGCCGAATAACGCACCGAATGACACCCCGACTACCGCTGCAATGCCGCGACCGTTCTGGCTGCTCGACAAGCCGATCGCGCTGCTGGTGCGCAATCACCGGCCGTTCTACGGTTCGCCGCTCAGTATGATCGGCGGTCCGGAGCGGATCGAATCTGGCTGGTGGGATGGCGGTCTGGCGATGCGCGATTATTTCATTGCACAGGGAGAAGACGCGGCCTGCTACTGGATCTATCGCGAACGCGGCCGGCAGGAAATCCAATGGTTCCTGCATGGACTGTTCGCCTGAGTGGTGAAGCGCGATGGCGACCTCTTCTTCCAGCGGCACACTGCCGGCCTATGCCGAACTGCAATGCCTGTCCAATTTCAGCTTCCTGAAAGGCGCATCCCGCCCGGAGGAACTGGTGGCACGGGCGGCGCAACTCGGTTACTCGGCGCTGGCCATCGCCGACGAATGTTCGCTGGCCGGCGTGGTGCGAGCCCATGTCGAGGCCAAAGAGGTCGGCCTGAAGCTGTTGATCGGCAGCCAGTTCGTGCTGTCCGATCCCGACGGCACGCCCAGCTTCTCGCTGCTGGTACTGGCGCAGAACCGTAACGGCTACGGCAATCTGTCGGAACTGATCACCATTGCCCGGACCCGCATTGCCAAGGGCAGCTATCGCTTGATGCCGGACGATCTGGCGGCGCCGCCGGCCGAATACGCACACCTGCGCGGATTGCCGGATTGCCTGGTCATTTTATTGCCGCAATACGGCATGCCGGCCGAGTCATTGACCCGGCCGGCGCAATGGCTGGCAGCGACCTTCCCCGGTCGTGCCTGGATCGCGCTGACGCTGCTGCACCGCGCCCGCGACGAACGGCACCGCAGCGCCGTCGAACAGGTGGCGCATGCGCATGGCCTGGCGCTGGTGGCCAGCGGCGACGTGCGGATGCATGTGCGGTCGCGCAAGCCCTTGCTCGATACCGTCACCGCCATCGGGCTGGGCAAACCGGTCGCTTCCTGCGGCTACCAACTGACACCGAATGCCGAACAGCATCTGCGCTCGCGCATCCGGCTGGCCAACCTGTATCCGTCTGACGCACTGGCGCAGACGCTGCGGATCGCCGAGCGGTGCACGTTTTCGCTGGACCAGTTGCGTTACGAATACCCGGATGAACTGGTGCCGCCGGGCCAGACGGCGGCGGCGTATCTGCGTGCCGAATCCTATAGCGGCGCCCACCGCCGCTTTCCCGCCGGGATTCCGGCCAACGTGCAGGCCCAGCTGGAACATGAACTGGCGCTGATCGCCGACATGTCGTACGAGCCGTATTTTTTGACGGTGTACGACATCGTGCGCTTTGCCCGTCGTGAAAACATCCTGTGCCAGGGTCGCGGTTCGGCGGCCAACTCGGCGGTCTGCTATTGCCTCGGCATCACCGAAGTCGATCCGGCGCGCGGCAACCTGCTGTTCGAGCGTTTCATTTCGCGCGAACGCAACGAACCGCCGGACATCGATGTCGATTTTGAGCATCAGCGCCGCGAAGAAGTGATCCAGTACATCTATAACAAATACGGCCGGCTGCGCGCCGCCCTGACCGGCGTGGTGATCAGCTACCGCCCGCGCAGCGTGATGCGCGATGTCGGCAAGGCGCTCGGCATCGATCTGGCCGTGGTCGATCAGATTGCCAAGGCGCACAACTGGTGGGACGGCAAGGCCGATCTGATGCAGCGCATGGCCAGCAGCGGACTCGATCCGGCGTCACCGCTGGCGCAGCTATGGTGCGAGCTGGCGACCACCCTGATGGGATTTCCGCGGCATCTGTCGCAGCATCCGGGCGGCTTCGTGATCTCCCGCGGCAAGCTGTCGCGCATGGTGCCGATCGAGAACGCCGCGATGGCCGATCGCAGCGTGGTGCAATGGGACAAGGACGATCTCGATGCGCTGGGTCTGCTGAAGATCGATATCCTGGCGCTAGGCATGCTGTCGATGATCCGGCGTTGCCTGGATCTGGTCTCCGAACAGCGCGGTGAGCGCTTTGAACTGCAGGACATACCCGGCGAGGATCCCGCCACCTACGACATGATCTGCGCCGCAGATACGGTCGGCGTGTTCCAGATTGAAAGCCGGGCCCAGATGAGCATGTTGCCGCGGATGCGGCCCAGGACCTTCTACGATCTGGTGATCGAAGTGGCGATCATCCGGCCCGGGCCGATCCAGGGCGGCATGATTCACCCCTATCTGCGCCGACGCAGAGGCATCGATCCAGTCGACTACCCGAGCGCGGAGATGGAAAAAGCACTGGAACGTACCTTGGGCATTCCGATTTTTCAGGAACAGGTGATGCAGATCGCGATGATGGCCGCCGGTTTCTCGGCCGGCGAAGCCGACCGCCTGCGGCGCGCGATGGCGGCATGGAAACGCAAAGGCGATCTGGGACAGTTTGAAGACAAGCTGATGTCCGGCATGCTGGAGCGAAATTATTCAGCGGAATTTGCGCAATCGATCATCGGCCAGATTCGCGGCTTTGCCGAATACGGCTTCCCGGAAAGCCATGCGGCCAGCTTCGCCCTGCTGGCCTATGCCAGTTCCTGGCTGAAATGCCATGAGCCGGCGGCTTTCCTGACTGCGCTGCTCAATAGCCAGCCGATGGGATTTTATTCGCCGTCACAACTGGTGCAGGATGCCAAACGCCACTGCGTGCAGGTACTGCCGGTCGATGTTTGCATCAGCCACTGGGAGGCCGCGCTGGAACGGGCCGACGACGGAACCTTGGCGGTGCGGCTGGGCATGAACCTCGTCAAAGGCATGGCGCGGGAAGTCGCCTTGCGCATTGAAGATGCACGGGCGATCCGGCCGTTCGCCGAGCTGCACGATTTGTCGTTGCGGGCTCAACTGAACCGCCACGACCTGCAGGCGCTGGCTGCGGCCAATGCACTGGCGCCGCTGGCCGGCCATCGCAGGCAGGCGCTGTGGCAGGCGGTGGTCAGCACGCCCGAAAAAGGTCTGCTCAAAACGGCCAGTGCGCGCGAGGAAAAACTGCTGCTGCCGCCGCCATCCGAAGGCGACGATATCGTCGGCGATTACCGCTCGACCGGATTGACGCTGGGACGGCATCCGTTGGCGCTGTTGCGACCGATGTTGAGCGCCAAACGCTTTCTCACCGCGGAGGTGATGAATACCTTTGTCAACGGCCAGCCGGCGCGCGGCTGCGGCATCGTCACGGTAAGGCAACGGCCGCAGACCGCCAACGGCGTCATCTTCGTCACGCTGGAAGATGAGACCGGTCCGCTCAATGTGATCGTCTGGCCCGCGCTGGTCGAACAGCAGCGCAAGGAGCTATTGACGGCGTCGCTGCTGGGCGTCTACGGCATCTGGCAATGCGAGAGCGGCGTGCGCCATCTGGTGGCAAAGCGGCTGGTGGATTTGTCGGCCATGCTGGGGCGGCTCACTACCAGCAGCCGGGATTTTGCGTGATGTCGGTTCATCCGGCCGGATACGCACCGCTCATGAATGCAGCGTCCGCTCCAGCAGCGCCTGCATGCAGCGCCAATGCGAACCTTCCCAGAACACGCGGCGGCAGCTATCGCAGGTACTGAAGCGCTCGTAATGCGCGCGCACTGCCGGCGGGATGCGCTGCAGCACCTGTTCCTTGTCGATCGCATGCAAGGGTATGTTGCAGCTCAGGCACAGGGTGAATGGCAGGACGCTGCGCGCCAGATCAAGGCGCTCGACGATTTCGCGCAATTGCTCGCTCGATTTCAGCGCATGCACGTAGCAGCCGTGGGTGATGGTGCGGCGTTTCAGCAGATCACGGTCGCGCGTCAGCACGATGCGACCCTCGCGTGCGGCGATGGTCTCGATTTCGCTGTCCTCAAACTGGTTGTCGTACAGCGTGTCGAAGCCGCACATGCGCAGCAGTCGCGCCAGTCCGCCGAGATGCGCATCGGCCACGAAGCGCGTCACCCTGAGACTGTGATCACGCACGCGCAGCAGCGGGGTGATGTCGAAACTCTCGAATTTGGGATAGACGGCGATGCGGTCGCCATCCTGCAGCAGCCGATCAAAGCCGACCGATTCGCCATTGACCAGCACCAGCTCGACCTCGGTATGGGGTACGCCGAGTGCCTCGATCATATGCTTGGTGGTGGCCGCGCGCGCGCACGGCCAATCGAACGCGTGCCTGCGCCGTGCGGGCGCCAGGAAATCGTTCAGTTCCTCGTAGAAGCGGAATGTCGCCATCACCATTGCGACAGTATTGCACCGTCCCGCGGATGCTGCAGCCGGCAGACACCCACCGACGCCAACGACACCAACGACACCAACGGCAGCATCGACACCCGCTCACAAGAAAGATTCTGTCAGTGTCAGTGACGGCAATGTCAGTGACGGCAGCGGGCTCAGACATTGCCGCGGCTGGCGGCCTTGCGCGTTGCCAGCCTGCCGTTTTGCTGATCGTACAAGGCCTTCTCCGCTGTCGTCAGCCGTTTGCCGACCACCGTGACGGTCGGGATGGCGGTGTCGGCGGCGGCACTGCCGGCGCTTGAGGCAACTGGTGTGGCGGCATGGTCGCGCGTCAGCATTGCCGCTGCAGCACCCGCCAGGCAAATGGACAGGATGGCTACCGCTTTGAAGTGTGCTGTGGTTTTCATTTGCATTCCTTTCGGTGGTTGGCGTTGCGTAGTGCTACTTTAGGTAAACACCCAAAGCGTTGCCAACGGAATGCGACGGAGTGCGTTTTTGACGGATCAGACTACCGATTTTCAGGATTGAGCGTCGTAGTTATTTCAGGAAAAGGCCCGGCCACAGTCTGGCAGAGGCTGCAATTTTGCGACCAGTGATCTTATTTACTCAGCCAAATTTCCGCAAAGCATCGAGCGCCAGACCGGCACCGATACTGCCGAACAAATCGCCCTCGACCCGGCGCGCATTCGGTACCAGCGCCGCAATCTTTTCACGCAGCAGGCACACGCCGCTGGAGCCGCCGGTGAAGAACACGGTGTCGATCTGCGCGGCGCTCACACCGGCATCGCGCAGCAAGTCGGCGACGGTGGATTCCACACTATCGGTCAGATGCGCGATCGCCTGTTCGAACTGCAGGCGCCCAATCTCCAGCACCGGGCTGGACGCGAGGCGGTCCAGTTGCAGCTCGGCACGGTCGAGGTCGGACAGTGCGATCTTGCCCTCTTCCACTTTCAATGCCAGCCAGTGGCCGGCGCGGCGGTCGACCAGGTCGAGCAAGCGGCCGAGTTTTTCACGGTCGGCGGCCTCGCGATGGATATCCTGCAGCTGCGCCCGCACCTTCTGCGTGTAGGCGAGATTGATCGTGTGCCAGGTGGCGAGATTGAAATAGTAGCTGGACGGCACTTCGGTCTGGTTCTTGAGCCGGCTGCCCAGACCGAGCAGCGGCATCACGCAGGCCAGGCTCAGGTATTTGTCGAAATCGGTACCGCCGATATGGACGCCGCCGTTGGCCAGGATATCGTGGCGCCGATCGACCTCCCCCGCGCGTTCCGGCGCCAGTCTGACCAGCGAGAAATCCGAGGTACCGCCGCCAATGTCGGCGATCAGCACCAGTTCCTCGCGTTCAATCTGCGATTCATAGTCGAACGCGGCGGCGATCGGTTCGTACTGGAAGGAAATATGCTTGAAGCCAACGGCGCGCGCCACCTCGGCCAGCGTGTCCTCGGCGATCCGGTCGGCGCCGGCATCGGCATCGACAAAAAACACCGGTCGACCCAGCACGGCACAGTCGACATCGCGCCCGGCGGCCTGTTCGGCCCGTCGTTTCAGTTCGCCGATAAAGTGCGTCAGCAGCATCCGAAACGGCAGCGCGCGGCCATTAACCTCGGTCTGGCCGTCGATCAGGCTGGTGCCGAGCAAGCTCTTGAGCGAGCGCATCAGCCGCCCTTCATGCCCCGCCAGATAGCTGACCAAGGCGGCACGACCGTAACTGATCGCGTCGTCCTCGGCGTTGAAGAAGACCACCGACGGCAGCGTGAACTTGCCATCTTCCAGCGTCAGCATGGTGCTCTGACCCGGCCGCTGCCAGCCGACCGTGGAATTGGAAGTGCCGAAGTCCACGCCGCATGCGTTTGCCATTGCGATCTGTCCTGATTCTAAAAAAGGGCCGCAATGATATGCGATTGCCGCGCGCATGTCTGTAGTTTCCTGAACATCACTGCGCAGTCGTATGTTTGCGGTAGCCGGGGCCGCTCAATATTTATCAAAAATGCAATAAATAGGGGGTATAGGCAAAAAATGGCCTATTGCCCGCGTGTTTATTGCGCTTCTAATAATACAGGATGGAGTATTTTTAGCACTCCAAGACGGGAAATTGACAGCCGAACCGGATAATACCAGCCTCGAACCTTAGTCCCAAACTACGCATACCGGGCCCGCAATCCGCCTACCCTGAAGCCCTGCTGCGCGCCCGCAGCGGCGCGGGCCCCATTACATCGACGCTATCGCACAGCTTGGGCGATCGCTGGCGTCATCCCTACTTGCCCTGTCCATACCGACTGACGCTCTGTCCGTCGGTCGGGCGCAGTCGACTGAATAGCAGCGTCGACATCACCGTCACCGCCCCCAGCACGATGAAGGCGTAATGAATCGCGCGCGTCATCTGCGGTACCGCCGCGTCCGTCGCACCACCGAGGAATAGCCCGGTAATCAGCGACGCCAGGGCAATCCCGAAACTGATCGACAGCTGCTGTACCGTGCTGGAAATACTGCTGCCCATGCTGGTATCGGCGTCGCCGAGATCGGTGAACACCAGCGTGTTCACGCTGCTGTAATGCAAGGACGAGAAGAAGCCGAACAGGAAAGCCTGCAGCACGATCAGCCACACCGGCGTGGCGCTGGTAACGGTCGCAAACAGCGCAATGGTCAACCCGATCAGGCAGGTATTGACGATCAGCACCCGTCGATAGCCGAAGCGCGTCAGGATGCGCTGCACGATCATCTTCATGCTCATCGCAGCCAGCGCCTGCGGCATCAGCAAGAGGCCGGCTTGCCAAGCCTGGAAGCCGAGCCCGATCTGGTACAGCAGCGGCAACAGAAACGGCATGCCGCCGACACCCAGCCGTGTCAAGAAACTACCGATCACGGCGACCCGAAACGTACGTGTGGCAAACAGATCGAGCCGCAACAAGGGCCGCGCCAGACTCATCGCATGCCGCCAGTACAGGGCCAGCAAGGAGATCGCCACTGCCAGCAGAAACAGCACGCCGCCGGTACCCATCCCATGCTCGCCGAAAACTTCCAGCACATACGACAGCAATGCGATACCCAGCCCAAACAGCACAAACCCGGTACCGTCGAGTGGCGCCGGCTGCGCCAGCCGGTAATCCGGCATATGCCGGAGGATCAGGTACAGTCCGAGCAGGCCAATCGGGATATTGACGAAGAAGATCATGCGCCAATGCAGAAAATGCACGATCAGGCCACCGACCAGCGGCCCCAGAGTCGGCCCGATCAGGCCGGGGATGACGACGAAGCTCATCGCCTTCAGCAGTTCCGACTTCGGAAAGGTGCGTACCATCGCGATGCGACCGACCGGCATCATCATCGCGCCGCCAAAGCCTTGCACGATACGTGATCCGACCAGCATCGGCAGACTGACCGACAAGCCCGACAGCAGCGAACCGAGCGTGAAGATCACGACCGCCGCCGCGAACACCCGGCGGGTGCCGAACCGATCCGCCACCCAGCCGCTGACCGGGATGAATACCGCCAGACTCAAGGTATAGCTGGTGAGCGCTGCCTTCAGGCTGAGCGGCCCCACCTCGAGCGCGCCGGCGATGGTCGGCACAGCGGTATTGATGATCGTGGTGTCGAGCGCTTCCATGAAGAAGGCCACCGCCACCAGCCACGGCAGCAGGCGCTTGACGCTGTCGGCGCTGGTGGCGGACGGGGAGATCGCGGGCATCATGGCGTTGGCAGAGGAGAATGAAGTGATGAAACTGAAAGCGATACAACGCGGTCAATGTTGCGTTCCATGAAACGCTACATGCAGCGCGCGATAAAAAATTCGCGCGATTCCGTAGCAGGTGACCGAAGGCTCCAGTGTAATCGACGCCGACAATTCTCACAGGGAAGTCGGCCGGCGCCGGCGCGACATAAGGAACCTTGACCAAATACAATAGTCAACCCTACACACGGGTCGAATTTGACGGGCTTTTGATGAAATCGGTGCAATTAGTGGACGCGGATTCAACTATGAAGTGCAACTGACGATGGAATTTAGTGGGAGTATCTGGAGGCCAA
>NZ_JBHRTP010000088.1:0-36426 GCF_042646465.1 Pseudundibacterium arcticum | reverse complement strand
CGATGATCCGCACCATCTGGGGCGACCCGGAGCGCTACAAGAAGAGCTACTTCCCGCAAGAACTCGGCGGCACCACCTATCTGGCCGGCGACGGCGCGATCCGCAACAAGGACACCGGCTACTTCACCATCACCGGCCGCATCGACGACGTGCTCAATGTGTCCGGTCACCGCATGGGCACGATGGAAATCGAATCGGCGCTGGTGGCCCACCCGCTGGTGGCGGAAGCGGCGGTGGTCGGCAAGCCGGACGACACCACCGGCGAATCGATCTGCGCCTTCGTGGTCCTCAAGCGCACGCGCCCGATCGGCGACGAAGCCAAGCAGATCGCGAAGGAGCTGCGCGACTGGGTCGCCAAGGAAATCGGCCCGATCGCCAAACCGAAAGAACTGCGCTTCGGCGACAACCTGCCCAAGACCCGCTCCGGCAAGATCATGCGGCGCCTGCTGCGCGTGCTGGCCAGGAACGAGGAAATCACGCAGGATGTCTCGACGCTGGAGAATCCGGCCATTTTGGAGCAATTGAACCAGATACGATGACGGACCGGGACGATGGTAAAACCGGGGAGGCCGCGCTCCCGGCTTTTTCCATCAACTGTAATCAGGCGTGTCGCACGCTGGCATCAGGGTTTGCTGCCAAAGAACCGACGCGAATTGGCATCGCTACGGAACAGGAGCGGCTGCTCGGCCGCCACTGATGCGTTGTTGGTGTTGGCGTGCAGTACGATATTCTTCACCACTTCATGATGCGCCGATTTGCTGCAAACCGGATCAGCGTTGGTGGCATCACCGGTCAGCGCGAAAGCCTGGCACCGGCAGCCGCCAAAATCTTTCTTCTTCTCGGGGCAGGTGCGACACGGCTCTTGCATCCAGTCATCGCCGCGATACAGATTGAACGCATCGCTATGCTGCCAGATGTCGCGCAAACTATATTGCGTCACATTCGGAAACTCAATCCCCGGCAAGGACCTTGCCGCATGACACGGCAGCGCGGTGCCATCAGCACCGACCGCGAAGAATACGGAACCCCAGCCATTCATGCAGGCTTTGGGACGTTCCTCAAAGTAGTCGGGCACAACGAACAGGATCTTTAGCCTTTTGCCAATTCTGGAACGATAGTCGTTGACTACAGCTTCAGCTCGCTCGACCTGTTCGCGGGTCGGCAACAGATGTACGCGATTGACCAGACCCCAACCGTAATATTGGGTATTCGCCAGCTCCAGATATTCCACATCCATTGCGAGCGCCATCTCGATAATGCGATCTACATGATCAAGGTTATGTCGATGCAATACCACGTTCAAGACCATCGGATAATCGTACTGTTTGATGAGCCTGGCCACGCGCAATTTCAGATCGAAGGTTTTGGTACTCGACAGAAAATCATTCATTTCCTTGGTCGAGTCCTGGAACGATAATTGGATATGGTCAAGTCCAAGCTGTTTCATCCGCGCGATGCGCGTTTCGGTCAAACCCACGCCAGAGGTGATCAGGTTGGTGTAGTAACCGAGTCGATGGCCTTCTGCGACCAGTTCTTCCAGATCGTCGCGCAACAACGGCTCACCGCCAGAGAAGCCAAGTTGGGCGGCGCCGAGCTTGCGTGCCTGCTGCATCACGTCAATCCATTGCGCGGTGGTCAGCTCTTTGTTGTTCTCCGCATAGTTCAGCGGGTTGTAACAGAACACGCAATGCAACGGACATCGATAGGTCAATTCAGCCAGTAGCCAGAGTGGCGGCGACGCGTTGCAATTGAGACCTGCGCTCATGTTTTCAGGTAATCCAGTTGCGCTCATTGGCTATCCGTAAAAAGTCATCCACATCGGCACGCAATCCGCCGACCGAAAATGCCCGTTCCAGGGCCTGCGTGATTGCCGCCACATCGCGCTCGCCATCGCACAGCTTGAGGATCTCGGCTGCGCTTTGATTCAGCTTTACCATTCCTTCCGGGTAGAGCAATACGTAACCGCCTTGCGCCTCCTCCCATTGCAGGCGGAACAGTTTGGATAATTTCGGCTTGTCCAAGAGGATAGTCATCGCATGGTCGGGGAGAGGGTTAGGGATAGGCTTTTTCGATCGCGTCCAGCATCGACCACAGCACATCGAGCTTGAATTGCAGGATCTCCAGCGCGCGCTGCTGCTGGGCGCTGGTGGTGAAGTGGTCCAGCGTTACCTGTAGTCCGTGTTCGACATCGCGTTCGGCGAGCGAGATGCGGCTGCGGAAATACTGCAGGCCGTCTGCTTCGATCCAGCCATAATGTTTGGGCCAGTTAGCCAGACGCTCCTTATGGATCTTCGGGGCGAACATTTCCGTCAAGGAGGAGCATACGGCTTCCTGCCATGGCGCCTGTCGCGCGAAATTGACATAAGCATCGACCGCAAAGCGGACGCCCGGCACCACATGCTGCAACGACCACAGCTCGCCGCGCGGAATGCCGACGGCCATGCCGAGCCTGGTCCAGGCTTCAATCCCGCCGGCATTGCCTTCCGATCCGTCGTGGTCGAGTATGCGTTGGACCCATTTGCGGCGAGTTTCGCGATCAGGGCAGTTGGCGATGATGGCGCCATCTTTTTGCGGAATATTGATCTGATAATAGAAACGATTGGCAACCCAGCCACGCACCTGGTCGGGGCTGAGCAAGCCATTGTTCATCTTGAGGTTGAACGGATGGTGGATATGATAGCCGGCGCCTTTGGCGCGCAGTTGCGCTTCGAATTCGGCGCGGTCCCATGGTCGCGCAGTGTCGCCGGCGGGGTGCGTTGCGTTGCTCATAGACTGATTTCCAATCCGTCAAATGCCACCTCGATACCGTGCTGGGTCAGGGTTGCGCGCTCTTCGGAATCCTCATCGAGGATGGGGTTCGTGTTGTTGATGTGGATGAGTATCTTGCGCGGTCCGGTGATTGCGTCCAGTACTTCGATCATTCCGCCCTTGCCCGATTGCGGCAGGTGCCCCATGTCTGCCGCCTTCTTGTTTGAGAATCCAAGTCGGATCATTTCGTCCGCGCTCCAGAAGGTGCCGTCCAGCAGCAGGCAGTCAGCGGCACGCATGGCTGTATGGACGTGAGGTTCGATCACGCCGAGGCCGGGTGCGTAAAACACCTTCTTCCCATTTTTCTTGTTTTCTATGATGAGCCCCAAGTTATCCCCCGGCTGCGACATCTCTCGATGCGGCGAGTAAGGTGGCGCCTTGCTTGAGAGCATCAATGGCGTAAAGCTGATGTCTTCTATACCTGGCAGTTCCACCGGCGAGATGGTGTGGTTGGGGGCCAGCACGTGCCATTGCACACCGCAGTAATGCGAGAGCACGTGGACCAGCGGCAGGCCGAGGGTGAGATCGTCCCATACCGCAGCCGTGCAATAGAGTGGAATCGGACGTCCTTCTCGCAACATCAATAATCCGGTAACGTGGTCAATTTGGGCATCCATCAGCATCACTGCGGCGATACCCGTGTCCCGATCGCTGCGCGCTGGCTGCAGTGCCGGCGTAGCGCGAAGTTGCGTCAGGATGTCCGGCGATGCATTGATCAATACCCAATCTTTGCCGTTGGACGAAACCGCAATCGACGACTGCGTACGTGCCCGCGCCTTGATGGTGCCGAGGCGTACGCCGCTGCAGTTGCGGCAATTGCAGTTCCATTGCGGGAAACCGCCGCCTGCGGAAGAACCTAATACGATGATTTTCATTATTTGAATAGAGTAAGCTCGGGATCAAGTGCGGCGATCGTTTTGCAATCGCCGCACTATCCTAAGGCGTCCAAGGAAATTAGCGGTTGGCGATGTACATGGTGATTTCAAAGCCAAAACGCAGTTCGGAAAATGCAGGTTTGTTCCAGGTCATGTTTCACTCCATTCAATAAAAAAAATACCGGGTACGATGTGTGATTGCATTCACACGGTGCCCATAAGGCACCTTATCAACTTATGCAATCATGTCGATAAACGCAAGTTCCATGCCGAAGCTTTTTCCTGCTCCATTGCGCGACGGTTACTTGGTCGTCGAGGGCGGGCATCGTCTATATTTCGCCGAATATGGCTGCCGCGATGCTCCCGCGGCAGTGGTCTTGCATGGCGGACCCGGCAGCGGGTGCAATACGGGCATGCTTGACTGGTTCGATTTGTCACGCCAGCGGGTAGTGCTGTTCGATCAGCGCGGTGCCGGACGAAGTGCGCCGTCTGCTTCGTTGGCGCATAACTGCACGCGCGACCTCATCCTGGATATCGAGCGCTTGCGCCAACACTTACGAATTGAACGATGGCTGGTAGTGGGTGGCTCTTGGGGCGCCACGCTGGGCATCCTGTACGCTGCTTGCTACGCGGATCGATTGACCGGATTGGCGTTGCGCGGGGCGTTTCTGGCAAGCGTTCGCGAGATCACCTGGTTTTTTCAGTCGCTAAAAGCGTTGGTGCCGGATGCATGGGGACGGCTGACCTACGGCTGGGCGCCTCTTCAGAAACAGGATGTGCTCCAATCCTTAACATCGCTGTTGCACAATGGAACACCTGATGAGCAGCGCGACGCAGCAGCGCGATGGGGGCGCTATGAGGCGGACGTGATGCAGGCGATGACCGGAGTGGAAGTGTCGAAGTCGGAACGGTCGGGCGAAGCAAGATTGGGCAAATACCTGTTGCAATCGCATTACCTATCCCAGCGCTGTTTTGTGACTGAACGCCAACTGTTGCGCTCTGCGCGCAACACCGCAAGGGTGCCAACCATCATGATTCACGGCACGCAAGACTGGATTTGTCCGCCGGAGAATGCGTATCGCTTGCGGCGATTCATGCCGCATGCCGAATTACGGTGGGTTGTCAAAGGAACGCATACGCCGGCTGACCCGGCCATTCTGGAAGCGCTGCAACAGGCGATTCATGATCTGAGAAATGCAGTTTGACCGGTCCCATTCTTCTCCGGCGGGTGCTCGATAGGTGCCGAAACTGTCTATTTCTGCAGAGGGATCTTGCGATAGATGGTGTTGCGCGATACGCCCAGAGCCCTGGCCGTCGCGGATACGTTACCGCCGTTCGACGCCAACGACTTCTGGATCACCGATAGTTCTACCTGTTCCAGATTGGCGCCGCTGGACAACAGCCATTTGGTATTTTCGTTAGATTCATGCGCTTGAGACATTTCAACGTCTTCAAGAAAATCGTCCGGCAGATGCTGGCGTCGAATCTCGCAGTCCTCGTCAGCCATGACGATTGCGGTGCGTAACAAGTTCGTCAGCTGGCGGAAATTGCCCGGCCAGTTATGACGCTTGAACAGTCCCATGATTTCAGGCGCGACCGTATGCCGTCCGTTAGCAGACTCTGCCATGAGTATCTTCTCAACGACGACTTCCATATCGGTCCGCTCGCGCAGTGGCGGCAACCTTACCACCAGGCCATTCAACCGATAGTAAAGGTCCTCGCGGAATTGGCCTTTGGCGATCAGGTCGCGCAGATTGCGATTGGTGGCACAGATCAATTCAACATTGACGGGGATCGACTTGGTACTGCCAAGCGGCGTGACCATGCGCTCCTGCAGTACCCGTAACAGACGTGCCTGCAGACTGAGCGGCATATCGCCAATCTCGTCGAGGAACAGGGTTCCTCCATTTGCTTGCAAGATCTTGCCGATGGCGCCCTTTTTACGAGCACCTGTAAACGCCCCGTCCTCGTATCCGAATAATTCCGATTCAATCAGAGTTTCAGGGATGGACGCGCAATTGACCGCGACAAATGGTCCGTTGGCACGTGGTGAGTCGTTGTGGATGGCTTGCGCCAGCAACTCTTTGCCGGTGCCGGTCTCGCCCATTACCAGGATCGGAATGTCGCGTCCGAGCACTTTGTTGACCTTATCGATCACCGCCGCCAGTTGCGGATCACCCGTATTCAGATACCGGAGCCCTGACATGCGGCGCGCCGCCTGGTTGGCCTGATTGCTCGACGCTGAACACAAGCTGTTGTTCCTGGTTGTATCTTCGTCGTCACGAGCCAAGCCCACGGAGTGGTGGAATACGCTATTGGCGATATGCAGTTGGGCGCGTCCGTATACGCGCACGCCGCTAGGCAAGCATAGATTCAGCAATCCAGGCACAGCCGTCCGGTAATGGTCGAACAAGGCCGAAATGGGCAAGCCGAACAGTGAGCTGAACGTGTGCGATTGAAGCGCCGATAACGGCAAGCCAAGCTGAAACAAGCCCGTCCGGTTGGCGGAAAGGAACCGTCCGCTCGGAGTGAACGACGCGATCCCTTCCATCAGCGTGCCGATGAATTCTGGCCGTGTATTGAAGTGTAGGGTGATTGCATCCTGGAATGCGGCCGTAAACAAATGATTTTCGATCATCTGGGCCGACATGCGCACCAGCGCCATGGTGTGCTTGTGAAAACTACATTGATCGCCGGTCACATCCAGCACACCGATCACATTGCCTTGATGATCAACAATCGGCGCCGCCGAGCACGTAAGAAAGTGATTGGCCACCAGATAATGTTCGTTGGCATGTATCTGTACCGGTAGTTGCTCCGCGATCGCAGTCCCAATTGCATTGGTTCCTTTGCTGGCTTCGGACCAAGTGACACCGGGCTTGAGCGCCACCCGATTGGCCTTTTCCAAAAAATCGTCATCTCCCAGCGTGTGCACGATCAGACCGTTGACGTCAGTCAGGATCACCATGTTGTGGGTATTGATGATTTGTTCGTACAGTGTTTCCATCACCGGCAACGCATGCATGTGCAAAGCGCGGTTCTGCTCCAGCAATAGCGATAAATCAGTCCGACCTACGGGACTGAAGTCTGGCTTGTCCGTTTCGGACAGGCCATACGCGATGGAGCGTTGGCGGGATTCTTCTATCATCATGTTCGCGTCGCACGCAGAAAGCGTGCCACCCACCGCCGTTGCTTTTGTCGCAGCGCCCGCGGGCAAATTTTTGCGCGTATCGTCTGCGTCGTCGATTACCGTTCGATGCATGACTTAGTCTCCTGCCGTCTTTGATTCAGCCAGCGTTCCATTTATTATTTTTGTGCTGTTACCTACTGTAGCACCTGTTCAGAAACAGAACACAAAAATACTGCCCTCTGCCCAATCCGCTTGGCACGACAATTGCCTCTACCTCCTCATTCTGTAAAAAACTTTGCCGAGGAGATTGTATGAACAAGATTAAATGCGTAATTTATGGTTGCTCTTTGTTGGCTGTTGCATTGGCGCCATCATTTGCGTCTGCGCACGGTGCCGTGACGCCGCAAGCAGTAGACACTAAAACATTGCCTGTGCTTGGGCCGGTATGGCGCGAGGAAAACCCCTATCGCGGCCAGAAGGAGGCGGTGAAAATAGGGACATCTGCATATGCTGAAAATTGCGCGCGTTGCCATGGACTGCAGGCGCAATCCGGCGGTATCGCGCCGGATTTGCGGCTATTGGATCGAGATTGCACGGATCTGAAGGCTGACGCGAAAAAACAAGCTTGCTATAAGGAAACGGATAAATATTTCCTGACATCCATTCGCCATGGGAAGGTCCGCAATGGCGCCGTATACATGCCACCGTTCGAAGGTTTCCTGAATCAGGAAGCAATGTGGTCCATCAAGGCCTATCTCGAGACTTTGCGGGAAATCAAATAACCAACCGCGCAGCTCATATGAGCCCAGCGCGGCCATGAGCAAACGATCGCAAACATAAAAGAATAGGGTGCACACCATGCGCAATTTCTGTTGCAGGACCCTTGCGGCGATGTTATCGCCAATATGCTTGGTCCTATGCATTGCCTCGCCTGCACGAGCTGACGCTGATTTTTTGAAAATCAAACAGTCCGGCGTGTTGAAGGTGGCTGTCTATAAGGACTTTGCACCGTTTTCCGCGAACGATGGCGGCATTGATATTGATCTGGCGGCGGCACTGGCGAAAAAAATAGGGCTGCAGCTGAGTTTGCTGCCCTTTCCCGCCGGTGATGATGTGGGCGATGACTTGCGTAACATGGTGTGGAAAGGACACTATCTGGGCTATGGCCCGGCCGATGTTCTGCTGCATGTTCCGGTAGACCAGCGGCTGATGCAGCAAAATGACAAGGTCGAAATTTTCGCACCATATCATCGAGAGACGGTGCGTCTGGTGCGCGATACACGCAAGGTGCCGCGGTTTGATAATCTCGATTCGATCGCAGGTAAGAACATTGGTGTCGAAAAGGTTTCGATCGCTGCAGTGTTGCTCCTCGGCGCGGAAGATGGCAAGTTTCGGGAGAACGTGAAAATCTATTCGACTGCGACGGAGGCACTTGAAAAACTCAAGGCAGGCGAGTTGGATGGGGTAGTCGCCAACCGATCAGAAATAGAATCGGTTTTAAGAAAAGACCCCAATTACCAGATGAGTGAGGTCGTGTTTCCCCGCTTGCCACGCAAAGGCTGGGTGGTCGGCATGGCGGTGAAGAAGGATGCCACCGAACTCGCCAAATTATTACAAGACGCAACCAATGATTTGGTTTCCTCCGGCGAGATGGCTAAAATTTTTGCCAGGCATGGCGTGGAGGTGGTTGCGCCGTAATATCTCGACCTGAGCCCGTGCGTCGAGAGAGAAGTTCGGTCATTTATAATGATCAAAACAAAGGGTGATCTCGACATGGCACAAATAGATTATGTGATGTCCGTACGCGCTGTTGCAGGGAAAAAATTTACCGATGAGGTAGGGCAAACACGTTTTCTATTTGTACCAAAAAACGAAAATCCTTCTCCTGACCATGAGGTAAAAGCAGACAAGTGGTTTAAGGCGGTGCGGGCGGCAGGTAGCTGGAAGAACTCCAAAAAAGAAGCGCGTGGCGATATCTTGTTTATTGCTCATGGCTACAATATCAATGAGCAAGAAGTGATTGACCGTCACCGCCGATTATCGGAAGATTTAAACGGCATGGGCTTTAAAGGGGTTGTTGTTTCGTACGATTGGCCGTGCGGCAACCAAGCCTTGGCATATCTGGCCGACCGACACAAAGCGAAGTTGACATCGTTTCAATTGGTCAACGACGGCATCCGGTATTTGTCTGAAGTTCAAACACCTGATTGCCCTATAAATATCCATTTGCTAGGCCATTCAGTCGGCGCGTATGTGATCCGGGAAGCGTTTGATGATGCCGATGATTCCCAATTGCCGAATGGATCCTGGAATGTCAGTCAAATCATGTTTGCTGCTGGCGACGTGTCTTCCGCATCAATGTCGGAGGGTGACAGTGGGACCGCGTCACTCTATCGCCATTGTCTGCGTCTGACAAATTATTCAAACAAATTTGATGAAGCACTCGGCATTTCCAACGTCAAGAGGATGGGTGTGGCACCCAGGGCCGGCAGGATCGGACTGCCAGATGACGCGCCTGGTATTGCCGTGAATGTTGACTGCTCGGACTATTACAACCAGCTGGTATCAGATGCAACAATACTCGCGCCCGACCAACCAAGTCCTATCATGGGCATGAAAAGCCACTCGTGGTATTTCGGAAATTTGGTGTTTACCCGCGACCTGATGAATACCATGATCGGTGTCGATCGCAGTGCCTTCGACACCCGCGTGGGCACTGGAAGTCGGTTCAAACTGACGCGTCCCAAATAATTCTATCCGCCGCAAGTCATCATTGTTGGACATGTCGGTCAACCTGACGCTGGATGGCAAGAAAATGTCGCCTGGGCGGATCTGATCCTGATTCCTGGTACGTTTGGTCCGTGCTGCGTACCCATTGGAAGTGAATTTGCGACTACACTGAGCAACCCGCTGCGGAGCGCACGGGCGGAGGAAAAGGCACAACCATCGCAAGACAGGGGAAAGAATTGGCCGGGATCGACGATTTTGTGAAAAAGCAGAAGGACGGCGCGACGTTCGTCATCAGCGCGCAGATGTTGCGCATGAAACCGCAGGAATTTGACGCATTGGCACAAACTTGGTTTGATGACGGCGGTCCCGGTTTCAATGTGGTCGGCATGCCGCATCGAACGGTGGTGGACGGCGAGTTTCTCATCAGCCGCGTGACTGTCATCAAGACCGTTTCGTCGCGCGCATGACTGCCAAGGCTTCCCGCACGCGATGCGAACAAGCCGGTCTGTAAATTCCAGGTGCGCATAGCTGTTGCGGCCAGCCGAGCATTGACCCAGATGTCAAAGCTCGCCTGCCCCAGGTCGAATCCTGACCATCCCAATGCCGGCAACGGTCATCAACCTGATGCTTGGGTCAAAGAAATTTCGGTGCTTTGTCAGAAGTGGAGCGACGCCAACAATGGTGATCCGTGGCGCGCGGTTCTGTAGAATGGGTTGGACCGCAGCCGTATACGGAAGGTCCGTCGGCAATGCGCTGTATACTGCCGGACTGGCGCTAAGCTGGCTGGCCCGCTCATGAGCCGCCTGAGCGCCACGGCAACCAGGCCGCCGCCATTGGTCAGCAACGGTTTGGCGTGTTGGTTGACTAAGGGGCTGGCCGCCTTGAACGCACCCCATCCTTGGTTCCCTTGCAGTCATTCGCGGCAACGCAGAAGAAAGCAGGGCAGATTCATCGAGGGCCGGCGAACAGCAGAACCTTGACCACACCGTCGCCGCGCCTGGAAATCCCGGCTCCGTTGGCGATTATCCGCACCATCACCATGACACCGAAGGTCAATGCCAATTCGGCAATCATTATGAAAACCCCAAAAAGAATCCAGCCCCTGGTTGAAGAAGGCCTGATCGACGAAGTCATGCGCCAACTGATGAGCGGCAAGGAAGCGACAGTGTATGTGGTGCGTTGTGGTGACGATATACGTTGCGCCAAGGTGTATAAGGAGGCGACCCAGCGTAGCTTTCATCAGGCGGTGGCGTATCAGGAAGGCCGGCGGGTCAAAAATAGCCGGCAGGCGCGGGCCATGGAAAAGGGCACGCGTTATGGGCGCAAGATGGCGGAAGAAGTGTGGCAAAACGCCGAGGTCGATGCCTTGTATCGATTGGCTGCTGCCGGTGTGCGTGTCCCCAGGCCTTACATCTGCTTCGAGGGCGTGCTATTGATGGAGCTAGTGACGGATGCGGACGGCAACGCCGCGCCGCGCTTGAACGATGTGGCATTGAGCCGTGAGCTGGCGCTGGAATTCCATGCGATGTTGTTGCAACAGGTGGTGCTGATGCTGTGTGCCGGCGTAATTCATGGCGACCTGTCGGAGTACAACATCCTGGTCGACGCACACGGCCCGGTGATCATCGATTTGCCGCAGGCGATCGACGCAGCCGGCAGCAGCGTTGCAGCGTCGATGCTGGAACGCGATGTGACCAACCTGGCTAATTTTTTCGGCACCTTTGCGCCTGAGCTGCTGAGCAGTCAGTACGGCAAGGAGATCTGGGACTTGTACCAGGCTGGCTTGCTGACACCCGATATGCCGCTGAGCGGCCTGGTCGCGGCCCCTAAAGCGCCTGCGGATGTGGGTGCGGTGATACGCGAAATTGAGCTGGCGCGTCAGGAGGAGGAAGATCGAATTCGCTATCAAATGGAAATGCTGGCTTGATGCGGCCCGAGCCGCTCAGCATGTCCAAAGATCGGGTTTTGGTTTTCCGCAAGATCCTATCGGCCGCGCAAATTCTTGCTAACGGTTGGCTGCGACGTGTGCAGTTTGGCCAGATTCTTGTGAAATCCCTCCAGTTCCTGGTGCACCACTTCCTGCCCCTTCTCGATGACAAACTCTTGAAATGCTGCAGCGACGGTTGGAATTGGCTTGCCGGTCAAATGCATCACATGCCAATCGGCAACGACCGGGTTTTCCGGGATCGGAAGCAGACGCAGCAAACCGGTTTCGAACTCAAGGGTGCATGCGTGCACTGAGAGGAAGGCGACACCCAGACCTGCCGCTGTCATTCTCTTAATTGCTTCGTTACTAGATAACTCAGAGCCGATTCGCAAGGATAATCCGGCATCCTTGTACAGTCGTTCAACTGCGGTGCGGGTCCCCGAACCGCGTTCCCGTACCAGCAAATTTTCTTCCGTTACGTCTGCAAGCGACACCTGCCTCTTCTTCATCAGCGCATGACCAGGGCTGGCCACGAACGCCATCGGATGCCGCGCAAAACGCACCGCATTGGTCCGCAGTTCGCGCGGCGGCGTGCCCATAATCGCGAGGTCAATTTCGTGCCGGGTCAACAGGTTGATGATTTCGGGACGGTTCCCAACTTGCAGCTTGATGCGCACATTTGGTCGTTCTGTGGTGAAGTTGACAAGCATGGCTGGAAGCAGATGCTCAGCCGTGGTGACTGCTCCCACGCGCAGCGTTCCGCTAATCACCCCTTTCAGCGCCGCAACCTCATCGGCGGCCTCTTCCCACAACCGCAATATGCGCTCTGCATAACCCACCATCACGTCACCGGCAGCAGTCAGTTGGATTCCTCGGCCTTGCTTTCGTGTTAATGGTGTGCCGGCAACGTCTTCCAACAGCTTGAGCTGCAGCGAGACTGCCGGCTGAGTGACATGCAGCGCGTCCGCCGCTCTGGTGACGCTTTCATGCCTGGCGACCTGAAGCAGCGCTTGCAACTGTTTGAAGCTCGCATGATACATAAGCAATACCTTATCAATTGTCTAAAAAACCTGATTTTTCTTTCGCATTCATCTACCTTATATTAGCAGTGAACGGCTAAGCAATAACGCGTTAATGCACTGTTTGTCAGCGCAGCTTGCAGAGGAAGATATGGGAATCGAGTTACTCACACTTGGATTAGACGGCGTGATGTTTGATACGGAAGAAGCGCATCTATGGTCGTGCAACGCCGCGTTTAAGAGCTGCGGCCTTGACCTTCGCTGGTCCGTACAGCAGCTCCGCGCCGCCGTGCGACAGCATGGGGTGACGCACGCGATACTGGAAATGACAAGGCAATCCTTTCGGACCTCTGACAGCCATGAAGCGGCACGATTAGTGGCGGAGAAGAATCGATTTTTCCATGAGTTTGTCGCGACACGTGGCCCGATGCTGCACGGCGGCTGTGCGCAACTGATCGATAATGCGTTGGCCCGCGGGTGCAAGTTAGCCGTCGTCACGGCAATGCCGACGCGCAGTGCGACCGCCCTGTTAGAACATGCATTCGGTACTGCCCTCCACAGCATGTTCTCTGTCACCGTAACCAACGCGAACTTTAAGGCTCCGCCAGACAACGGCCCGCATCGATTAGTGCTGCGGACACTCGCTATCGATTTGCACCGCTGCGTCGCGATTGACGCGGATGGCCCCGGGCTCGATGCGGCGCAGCGCTCTGGAATGTGGACGGTGGCGGCATCGCCTCACGCACATGAATACCCTAATTTCTCGCGCGCCAAGCTATGGTGCCCGAACTTACAAATGCCGATTCAGCCGAGCGCTTGCTCAATGATGTCCGTCGAGAAGCAGAGTCGATTCCTCACCCTTGATCACTTGAATACCATCAGGGGTGCCAAGAGCAAGCATGCGACGGTACCGAAAAGACCAGCCGACGCCTGTATGCACGCGTGATGTAGCGCCAATCCTTTCTCAGATATCTAAACGAACAACCAAATTGATCGGAGCCGTAAATGGAAACTATTGTCATTGTGGGCGGTGGGGCAGGCGGACTCGAACTTGCCACTCGTCTGGGCAACCAATTGGGCAGATCGAAACGAGCGAAGATCGTCTTGATAGACCGGGCACCGACGCATTTCTGGAAGCCGCTTCTGCACGAGGTGGCCTCAGGAACAATTGATCCTGGCATGCATCAGATCGAATATGCGGCGCAGGCTGCCGATCATCATTTTCAGTTCGTCCGGGGCGAAATGATCTGCCTGGATCGCTTCAAGCATACGATCGAAGTGAACGCATACAGCCCTCAGGATGGCTGCGAAGCCCTTCTTAAGAGGCACATCCATTACGACAAACTGGTGCTCGCGCTTGGCGCTGTCACCAATTTTTTTAACGTGCAAGGAGCGGCAGCGCACTCGCTCACTCTGGACACTGTCCACCAAGCAGAATTCTTTCGCAAGCGTTTCATCATGAGCTGCATGCAAGCTAGCAGCCGCCGCGCCACCGGAGAACTACCCGATCCCGCGGTGAATATCGTGATTGTCGGCGGCGGCGCGACGGGGGTGGAATTGGCGGCCGAACTTTGCCATACGGTGCGCTCGCTTGCGGAATATAACGTCCATTCTGTGGAGGCTTCCCAAGCGGTACGGATCCGACTGCTTGAGAGCGGCGAGCGATTGTTGCCCCATCTCAATTCGGAACTGTCGCAATCGGCTGCAGCGCACTTGCGCCGCTTAGGCGTGCAAGTCTGTACGACGACGACGGTGGTAGGGGTCGATGCCGATTCAGTACATGACAGTAGCGGGCGCCGCCACGATTCGAACATCACAGTCTGGGTTGCTGGTGTGGAAGGTCAGAATATATGCACGCGTCTGGGCCTGTCCCTAAATAAAGCGAAACAAATATTGGTGAACAATAGCTTGCAGACCGATCTTGATCCACATGTATTTGCCATCGGCGATTGTTCCAGTTATGTATGTCCGGTCAGAGGACGCGCTGTCCCGCCGCGCGCGCAGGTAGCACATCAACAGGCGTTGTTTCTGGCGCGGGTACTTGGCCGCCCCGGGCGCGATACGTTGCCGCACTTTCGCTACCGGGATTATGGGTCGCTTGTTTCTATCGGCAAGTTTGCCGCGGTCGGCGTTTTGATGGGAGCTTTTTGGCGCCGGGAATTATTGGTAGGCGGACGCATTGCAAGACTGCTGTATCAGCTCCTTTATCAGAAACATGTCCTGTCGCTGCATGGATTCTCGCGCATGGCCGTGCAAATGCTGGCGCACTGGATACGCACGAAAGTCACGCCGCCGGTGAAGTTGCATTAGAAGCCATGGCCAGATTTCCGCTGATTCGCTTGGTGCCGGCATGATCAAGCGCCTCACTGCACTCCGCGCTGCTAGATGCAACTGCTCGGTCCAGTTCGGCACATTTGACCTTGCCGGCAATTTTCTTCTTGACGACCTTTATCGAGGCGTAAAAGAGTTGCTGCGCGATTTTTTACCTCTTCATCAGTGTAGGCACGATCCTCAACCGGCTCCCGTGCGCAGTCGATCAAGCATGCGCCATCAATCGCTCCCAGGATCTGTCGGCGATTCGCGTTGGCCTGCACGACGAAATCTTCGAGGGACCGCGGCCGGTACTGGCAGGCGTCGATACGCGGACATCATGCGCTCTCCACCGCCAAGTCTAGCGTCTCTTTTATTTCTTCCATCACGACGTAGCTTTTTGACTGCGCCGCGCCCGGCAGCTGCAGCAACATATCTCCCAACAGCTTGCGGTACTCGGCCATCTCGCGAATCCTTGCCTTGATCAGGTAGTCGAAATCGCCGGACACCAGATGGCATTCCATCACTTCCGGAATGCGCAACACTTCGTGCCGGAACTGCTCAAACGCCTTTGCTGATTTGTGATTGAGCGTGATTTCCACGAAGACCAGCAGGTTGATTCCCAATGCCCTCGGGCTAACCCGCGCGTAGTAGCCGGTGATGACGCCATCGCGTTCCATGCGCTTGACGCGTTCGATGCAGGGCGTGATCGACAGCCCGACCTTTTCCGCCAGCTCCTTCATGGCCAGACGGCCATCTTGCTGCAGAAGCCGCAAAATATGGCGGTCGATCTTATCCAGGGAGCGTACCGATTCTCTTTGAACTCGCATGATTAATTACTGAAAATTGTAGTTTATAAGCGAAATAATACTAGAAGAATGCGTTTAACATAGTTATAAATTCCATGCATTAACCAATTTTAATTTTAAGGAAAAGTACATGCGCGTCGTTATTCTGGGCAGTGGGGTCGTCGGTATCACCAGCGCTTACTATCTCGCAAAAGCGGGCCACGAAGTAACGGTGATCGACCGGCAGGCGGCGCCGGCGATGGAAACCAGCTTTGCCAATGCCGGCCAGATTTCGCCCGGCTACGCCGCGCCTTGGGCTGCGCCCGGTGTCCCACTAAAGGCGTTGAAATGGCTGGTGCAGCGCCATGCCCCGCTCTCGATTACGCCTGACGGCACCGCGTTTCAACTGCGCTGGATGTGGCAGATGCTGCTTAACTGCAGTGCGTCGAGATACGCAGTCAACAAGGAAAGAATGGTGCGGCTGGCAGAATACAGCCGCGACTGCTTCCGGCTGCTGCGCGCGGATGTTGGCATTGAATACGAAGGCCGGCAGAAAGGCACGCTGCAGCTGTTCCGGTCCCAGCAGCAGTTCGACAATGCAGCAAAGGATATCGAGGTATTGACAAACGCCGGCGTGCCGTATGAGCTGCTGACCCGCGATCAATTGAAACGGGCCGAACCCGGATTAGAGGCGGTCAAGCACAAGCTGGTCGGCGGACTGCGCCTGCCGAACGATGAGACCGGCGACTGCCAGCTGTTTACCACGCGCCTTGCCCGCATGGCCGAATCGCTTGGCGTGCAGTTCCATTACAACACGGCAATCGATGCGCTTGCGCTGAGCAATGGCGAAATCTCGGGTGTCGTATGCAACAAACGCCTGGTGCAGGCCGATGCCTATGTGGTTGCGTTGGGAAGCTACTCGCGAGGCTTGCTCGATTCGATCGTCGATATACCGGTCTATCCAATGAAGGGATATTCGATCACGGTACCTATCGTCGATCCGAAGGCCGCGCCGACCTCCACAATTCTCGACGAGACCTACAAGATCGCCATTACCCGCTTCGACGATCGCATTCGTATCGGTGGCATGGCTGAAATTGCGGGCTTCAATACGACGTTGAATCCGAGACGGCGGGAAACGCTCGAGTTGGTCGTCAACGATCTGTTTCCGGGGGGCGGGGACACATCGAAGGCGAGCTTCTGGACCGGCCTGCGTCCAATGACGCCCGACGGTACCCCGATCGTTGGCGCAACGCAGGTCAAAAACCTGTTCCTCAATACCGGCCATGGCACGCTCGGGTGGACCATGTCATGCGGATCCGGACAATTGCTATCCGATCTCATCTCGGGCAAGAAATTGGCAATCCCCGCCGGCGACCTGTCCGTAGCGCGCTATTCGCGGCCCGGCATTCAAGATGCCAAACACGCATACGCCTAAAAAAATTCATGAAGCCGACGAAGACGAGTTCAGGCGCAACGCTGTCCATAGACCTTGGCGCAATCCGCCAAAATTACCGCTTGCTGCGCCGGCAAGCAGGCAAGGCAGCGTGCGCAGCGGTGATGAAGGCCGATGCTTACGGTTTGGGGGCTAGCCATATCGCGCCGATCCTGGCGCAAGAGGGTTGTCGGCATTTTTTTGTTGCGCATCTTGATGAGGGCATCGGACTACGGCGGTGTGTTCCGGCTGAGGCCGACATATTCGTGCTGCACGGCCCGCCGCCTGAGGCGGAACGCGACTTCATTGAACACGGGCTCATTCCCGTGCTCAACAGCCTGCCGCAGGTAAGAGCCTGGCGCACGCTGTGCCAGCAACTGGACCGGCGCCTGCCGGCGGTAATTCAGGTCGACACTGGCATGTCACGCATGGGTTTGTCGCCGGATGAGGTCGACATCCTGCTGAGCGACGCGAATTATTTGCATTGCATCGACTTGCGATATCTGATGAGCCACCTTGCCTGCGCCGAGTCGCAGTCGCACTTCATGAACGAGGCGCAACTACGTCGATTCCAGGTCCTGCGCGCGCGGTTTCCATCGATCCCCGCGAGTCTCGCCAATTCCTCCGGAATATTTCTGGGGCGCCCCTATCAGTTCGACCTGGTGCGTCCCGGCGCCGCACTGTATGGTCTGGCGCCAGTCGCAGGCGAGCCGAACCCGATGCATCCAGTTGTCTCATTGCAGGGGAGGATTATTCAAACTCGAACTATTAAAATCGGGGATTACGTCGGCTATGGCCTGACTTACCGCGCCGATAGCGCGCGCCATATTGCGACGGTTTCCGTCGGCTACGCGGATGGATGGATGCGGGCAATGAGCAACCGGGGCATTGCTGTTATCGGTGGGGTGAGCGTACCCTTCGTGGGAAGCGTGTCAATGGACACCATCACACTCGATGTTACCGCCATAGACAGGACAAAATTGGTTCCCGGCGCAATGGTCGACTTGATCGGCCCGAACCATCCGGTGGATACCGTCGCTGCGCTCGCCAGAACCATAGGGTATGAAATACTGACAAGCTTGGGAAACCGGTTTCATCGCGAATATGTTGATGCACCATGCAACTGCGACGATCCGCTTGCTGGCGCAGCTGCTTCGTCATCGATCGCCGGCGAGGCGGTAGCTCACTGGTGATCAACTGCGGGCTGACCCGCGTTAGCCCCATCAGAACCACAAGTGGCGGTATCAATGCACGGCAGCGGCACTGGCACATAACCACTCGAAAGCGATTTCCACGGCCGGCGTGCGCGGCGTCAGGCGTGATTTCATCAACCACAGGCCGGGCAAGGGAAAGCCGGGAATCTGCGGCAACGACATGAGCCGCCCTTGTTGCAGCGCGACATCGGCCAACAGCTGCGACACCATCGCGATGCCGAGCTCTTGCTCTGCCGCAGTCAGTAGCAGGCGCGCATCATCGACTGTGATGCTGCGCTGCGGCGAGCCTTCCTTCGGGCGGTAATCGGCCAGCCACGGCGCCCATTCCGGACGGTGCTCATCCATGATCAGGGGCGCTGCCATCAGCACCTCGGGAAATGGCCGCGCCTGCAGCCGCGTTGCCATCCGTGGCCCACACACTGCGATGGCGCGGTCTTCCAGTAGTGCTACGGACTTCAGATCGGCACTCTCCAATGCCTGCGTCGACACGATCAGGTCAACATCAATGCGGTCGATTTCGCGCAGCTCCTCTTGCGTGATCAACCAGATCTCGATGCCGGGATGCTGCCCTTTCAAGGCCGGCAGCCTTGGCATCAGCCAGCCAGCAGCAAAATCTGAGGAACAGGCCAACAGGACCGAGTCCATATTGCGGTAAGGCTCGATGCGTTCCCGCCCATCACTGAGGGTTTTCAGCGTATTGCGCACCGTCTCGCAAAATAGCTCGCCCGCGGCCGTCAGCGTGACGCCGCGCCCGACCCGGCGAAACAGGGGCTGGCCAACCCAGCTCTCCAGGTTCCGGATTTGGTGGCTGATGGCCGATTGCGTCAGTGACAGCTCCACCGCCGCACGTGACAACCCGCCCAATCTGGCGGCCGCCTCGAACGCAATCAGGCTTTGAAGCGGTGGCAATCTATTCTGCATGGTATTAAAAAAACTAATCAATCAAGAAATATCCATCATTTTACATTGCCCTTCTTGGTCGATAGTATCAACGCCAATCCCAGACGTAATCTTCAAGCATTAGAAATATTAATGTAATGCAAATACATCGATCACTCACTTACTGAACAACTCGGAGCAATCAAATGGACTCAACGATCAAGGGCGATGGTGCAATTCGCCGCACCTCCCTCTACGGCTCCTGTGCTGAGAACACTTATGCCGGCGTACTCAGCTTCATGCGGCGCAATTACAGCCGTGACCTGAGCTGCGTCGATGTCGCGATATCGGGCGTTCCGCTTGACCTCGCCACCACCTTCCGCTCCGGCGCCCGCCAGGGTCCGGCAGCGGTGCGCGCAGCCAGCGTGCAGTTGGCAGAACTGGCCCCTTATCCCTGGGGCTTCAACCCGTTCGATGACTTGGCGGTGATCGACTATGGCGACTGCTGGTTCGATGCGCACAACCCGTTGACGATCTCACAAAGCATCGTTGAACACGCCCGCACCATCCTCGCCAGCGGCGCCAAGATGCTGACTTTCGGCGGCGACCACTTCATTACCTACCCTTTGCTGAAGGCGCATGCCGAAAAGTATGGCAAACCGCTGTCGCTGATCCACTTCGACGCCCACTGCGACACCTGGCCCGATGACAGCCCGGAGTCGCTGAACCACGGCAGCATGTTTTACAAGGCGGTGAAGGATGGCCTGATCGACCCGAACACCTCGGTACAGGTCGGCATCCGCACCTGGAACGACGACTTCATGGGTATCCACATCCTGGACGCGCCGTGGGTCCACGCCCACGGCCCGCAAGCGGCGCTGGAAAAGATTCTGTCCATCGTCGGTGACCGCCCGACTTACCTGACCTTCGATATCGATTGTCTCGACCCGGCGTTTGCACCAGGTACCGGCACCCCGGTCCCCGGTGGTCTGAGTTCGGCGCAGGCCTTGGCCATCATCCGCGGCATGGGGCCGGTGAACCTGGTCGGCATGGATGTGGTCGAGGTGTCACCATCCTTCGACCAGAGCGAAATCACGGCGCTGGCCGCCGCGCATATCGCTGCCGACCTGTTGTGTGTGCTACGCAACCAGAAGCTAGCGGGCAAACCAGCCGTGTCAATTGAGCAGGCAACACAGGCGCTTTTTTAATGCGAGCAGCATCTTAAAAAATGGTTAAGGTACGCTAGCGGCACCCAAGCAGGCACCTTCATTTCGATTCAAGAGGAGACAAACATGAATACAATGACGCGGAAATTACCGCGCAAGCAACGCATCGGGTTCAATTTGCCACTGTCCATAGTCGCAGCTGCATTCGGTGTCGCAGCCATGGCCGCCGCCCCGGCCATAGCCCAAGAAGAAAAAGTTCTCAACCTCTACAATTGGGCCGCCTATATCGCGGACGACACGGTCAAGAACTTTGAGAAAGAGACCGGCATCCAGGTGCGCTCCGACTACTTCGACGGCAATGAAACCCTGCATGCGAAGCTGGTCGCTGGCAGATCGGGTTACGACATTGTGGTGCCGTCCGCGCTGTGGGCAGGTCTACAAATCCAAGGCGGCTTGCTGCGCAAACTCGACAAGAGCCAGTTGCCCAATCTCAAGAACATGGATCCCGTGGTCCAGGCGAAACTGGCCAGGCTCGATCCCAATAATGATCATTTAATCAGTTGGCTTTGGGGCTATACCACGGTCGGCATCAACGTCGACAAAGTGAAAGCCGCGCTCGGTGACCTGCCGATGCCGGACAATGCCTGGGATCTGGTGTTCGATCCGAAGTACATGTCGAAACTGAAATCCTGCGGTGTCTCCTTCGTCGACACCCCGGCGGATATCCTGCCAGCAGCCTTAAATTACTTGGGAAAAAATCCCTACTCCAAGAATAGCGGTGATTATCAGGATGCCGGCAATTTACTGCAGAAAATTCGTCCTTACGTCACGCTATTCAGTTCAGTGGGCTATGTCAACGACATGGCGAATGGGTCGGTGTGTGTCGCGCTCGGTTGGTCTGGCGACATCAACATCGCTCGTCAACGCGCGGTCGATGCCAAGAACGGATACAAGATCGAGGCGCTGATACCGAAGACCGGTGCGGAACTCTTCTTTGACACGCTGGCGATCCCCAGCGATGCCCCGCATCCGAACAACGCGCTGCTGTTCATGAATTACATCATGCGCCCTGAAGTCCACGCGAGTCAGACCAATAAGGTGTTCTATGCCAATTCGAATGCCGCCAGCATCAAGTTCGTCAAGAAAGAAATCGCCGAGAACAAATCGGTATTCCTGTCCGAGGCTGATATAAAACGGATGACTGCACCGGAATTGTTGAACAATGATGTCCGCCGAACCATGACGCGGGTATACACGAAATTCAAACTCGGGGTCTGATCGGGTCTCCACCCTCCCAAATCAGATTGATCTTACCCACCTACAAGCCAGGCTGGTGTGTCGTGCGGGCCGATCGCCGATCTGGCGCAGGTATTTGAGGATGTGCAAGTCCAGCCGCGCGGCATGAAGATTGATCTGCCTCATCCGACCGCTGGCACAGTTCCGCTGCTCGCCAGCCCGATCCGGACGTCGGAAACACCGGTGCCAGGGCTGGGCACGGAACAGATCGCGGGTCGGCGGCAGACCGCCATCATTTGCTGATGACGGGTGCCCAAAACACGGATCTGGCCGACACATTTTTTGGGTGGTAGCGGGCCGGCAAGGCCGCATTTTTCATGTGGGAACGGCACCGGAAACGCGACCGTCGCTCGTGCCCAACACGCCATACATCGCCGGTCTGCGATCACGAAACAAGCCCCAGTTCTCGCGGGCACGCCGACACTGCGCTAAATCGAAGGTATGCAAGAGGATGGTTTCATCGTCCGTTCCTGCTTCTGCGACCTTATCCCCTGTGCCATCCGTGATAAAACTTCGCCCGTGAAAGGTCACGCTGAGCGATGCCTGGCCTGCATTTCCCTTGCCCGTTTCTTTGCCTATCCTGTTCGCACAGACCATTGGCATCATATTTGCGGCGGCATGGCCTTGCATGGTTCGCTGCCAGTGCCCGGAGCAGTCCAATTCCGGCAACATTGGGTCACTGCCAATGATGGTTGGGAAGCACAAGACCTCCGCGCCCATTAACGCCATGGCGCGCGCCGTTTCCGGAAACCACTGGTCCCAGCAGATACCGATGCCGATGTGGCCAAATCTCGTCGACCAGACCTTGAAGCCTGTATCGCCGGGCGTGAAGTAGAATTTTTCAGAATACCCTGGGCTGTCGGGAACATGGGTTTTCCGATACACGCCCAAGCAGCTTCCGTCCGCGTCAAACACAACGAGAGAGTTATAAAATGCCTTCCCAGCCCGCTCAAAAAACCCGACCGGCAGCACGATTGCCAATTCCGCCGCCAAGCGACCAAATCGCGCCAGCTTTTCATTTTGATCTAGCGGTTCGGCGAGGTCGAAGTGATCGCTGTTTTCATCGATACAGAAATAAGGACTCATGAAGAGTTCGGGGCATAACACCAGGTTCGCACCCTCGCCCGCTGCTTGACGAGTCAGACCCTCGGCGCGATCCATATTACGTTCCAGATTCCAGTCGCCAGAGGCCATTTGGATTGCTGCAACGGTTATCAAACGGGATTTCATGGTAGTGGCATCCTTGGTCATGGGGTTGGAACGAGCGGTTGTAGTTGCGTCAGATAAGGATTCGCATTACATCCTTCGGTTACCCTGCGCGTCGCTTGAACGATGTGCCGTATTGCCAATGTCGTCGGAATGACAGGGTAGCCCGTGTAATCGACGAACTCGGCTTAACGATGTACTGCGGCGTATTGCGGTGAGGTGATGCAGGCGATGTTGCCCCCGCCCAGCAAAATCTCGCGGGTATTGGCGATGCCAATGATGCGATGTGTTGGAAACAGGTCCGCAAGAAGTCGTTGCGCTTTTTCATCGTTCGGGTCGCCGAATTCCGGTACGACTACCACGCTATTGCCGACGTAGTAGTTGATGTAGGAGGCGCAGATTTGGGTTCCTGCAACTCTGGCCAACGCTGCGTCGCCATGGTCGAGGCCGGCAGCTTCCTCGTCGGTCCAGACCAGCGGAGCCGGGGCATACATTTTGTGGATTTTCAGCTTTCGTCCTCTTGCATCCGTGGTGAATGAAAGAATACGAAAGGCTTCCTGGTAGATTTCATATTGTGGGTCGCTTGCATCATCAGTCCATTGCAGGACCACTTCGCCCGGGCGGATGAAACAGGCTAAATCATCAATATGACCGTCAGTCTCATCGAACTTGCATCCACGAGGCAGCCAGATCACTTTGCTTGCGCCCAAATAATCAAGCAGATGTTGGGTGACTGCTTCCTTCCCCATGTGGGCATTGCGATTCGTGTTCAGCAGGCACTGCTCAGTCGTGAGTACCGTCCCTTCGCCGTCACATTGAATCCCGCCCATTTCAGCGATGATCGGTGCGCGATAACGATCTGCCCTTTCTACCTCCAAGATCTTTTGGGCGATCTGATCGTCTTTGTCCCATGGAAAGTAAATGCCGCCGCTAAGGCCACCGTAGGCATTGAACTGAAAATCGACACCGCGCACCTCACCCTGATCGTTCAGGAGCCATGCCGGACCACTATCTCGGAACCAGCAGTCGTTGACGGACATCTCGATAACACGAACGTGATCGGGAAGCATCGCCCGCGCATTCGCAAATTGCGTGGCTGAAGCACAGATGGTAACGGGTTCGCTTTCAGCGATAGCCGATGCGATTGCAACCCAGACTTTCTGGGCTGGCTTGCCTCCATTTCGCCAGACGTCGGTTCGTTCTGGCCATCCTAACCAGCAGCCAGATTTTGTTTCAAATTCGCCTGGACAACGAAAACCATCATTAAGGGGAAGGGATGTAAGCGTATGTGCCATGAACTGCTCCAGTGTTATTGGAAAGTTGGGATCAACGGGATGTCGAAATTCATGGCGCAATGCTAATTTGAATTTTTTTAATTAACTATTGATAAATTTTCAGAAAAAGGTGAGTTAATTTCACCTAAATTCGTTTCACATAAATACGGTGTGAGGCTTGAGTAGCCGATGAATGCAGACAGGCGCGGGTCTTCCATTTTTCTTCGTTCCACTACAAGATAGTAGTTGCCGGGGGAGGGTACGGTCCCGGCAAATGGGCGCACCAGCCTGCCGCTTTTCAGATCATCTCCCGCCGTCAGAACGTCTGCCAAACACACACCGAGCTTTTGCAGTGCCGCTTCAATCGCCAATCCCGAGTGCGCAAAATGAATATTGCGAGTCGGCAGTGGATCGCTTGATGCGAAGGCGCCTAGCCAGCTGGCCCATGTTTTCCCATTGGGATCATCGTGCAGCATGCAGCAGCGATTCAGATCCCCCGGGCTCCGCAGACCATTTTCGCCTTCGATGAGTGATGGGTGGCACACAGGAAAGAACTCGATTGCGAGAAATGGTACAACCCAATAGCGTGACCAGTCTGTATCGCCCATGGCATACATGATGGTGATATCGGCAGCCAGATTGATTTCGTCTGAGTCGCTGTCATGGACCAGCAGGTGTAGCGTCAGGCCAGGGTGACGATTTGAAAAATCGCCTATCAGGCGAGGAAACAGACGGTGCGCCAACTCCGTTGGAGCAGAAATCTTCAGCGAGCCGGTCATGCCGGGGTGACTTGCATTACAGCAGGCCTCCGTCATCATGTCCAGTGCCTGCTGAACCGTATGCATCAGCCTTTGCCCTGCATCCGTCACATATTGCGTGCGCCCTCTTTTTTCGAACAGAGCCACACCCAATGCCGCTTCAAGTGAGCGAATTTGGTGGCTAATGGCACTATTGGTCACACATAGCTCGTTAGCGGCTTGTCCGAAGTGACCCAGCCGTGCCGCAGCTTCAAATGCCCGCAATGCGTTAAGTGGTGGAAGTTTTCTCATTCAGCGAAGATTACACAAACTGAGAATTTTGAATAGCTGGAATTGTGTAGCTATCGTGGATCCCGAATTCTGGACAACGGTTTAAGTTGTCATCAGATTGATGGAGAGAAGGCGATGGGCGAGCCGAAGAAGCGCAAGGTACCCGGAGCCGACTACAAGGCCAACCGCAAGCGTGTGCAGTGCATGATGTAGTCGCAGGCGCTAACTAGCGCCAGATATCGATTGGCAAAAGCGGGTGACGCTTCTCTCGCTTTGACCACGCCAATTCGCATTGGGTTATTTGAGGTATTTGTTGATGTATCGCTCTAAGCTTCCACTGGAAAATCACAATGGCGGTGGGAGGGCCGCAGGGGAAGTTTATATTGTCGCAATAAAAAGTCCGGCGGCGGTGCCGGATTCACTTGGCCGCGCAATTTGTTCGGGCTGATCATCCGTGTCCAGCCGGAAGGCGCTGACCCCGTGGGATAACTTCTGCGCCAGCACCCGCATGCTTTCAGCTGCCG
Source organism: Pseudundibacterium arcticum (assembly GCF_042646465.1). Lineage (NCBI taxonomy): Bacteria > Pseudomonadati > Pseudomonadota > Betaproteobacteria > Burkholderiales > Oxalobacteraceae > Pseudundibacterium > Pseudundibacterium arcticum. The sequence goes on along the minus strand of NZ_JBHRTP010000088.1, from coordinate 10,817 downwards.
CGGCAGCCTGGTCCACCAGCGCGGCATTCTGTTGCGTCATTTCATCCATCTGCCTGATGGCCTGGTTCACCTCTTCAATCCCGACGCTTTGCTCCTGACTGGCTGCGCTAATGTCGCTCATGATGTCGGTTACGCGGGTGACCGAATTGACGATCTCTTCCATCGTTTGTCCGGCATCGTCCACCAGTTTGCTGCCGATGCCAACTTGTTCGACGGAATCCGCAATCAGCGCCTTGATTTCTTTTGCGGCACCCGCAGAGCGCTGCGCCAGGTTGCGCACTTCGGTGGCGACGACCGCAAAGCCGCGACCCTGTTCACCGGCACGGGCAGCTTCGACCGCAGCATTCAATGCCAAGATGTTGGTCTGAAATGCAATGCCGTCGATGACGCCGATAATATCGACGATCTTGCGCGCGCTTGCCTTGATGGAGCCCATGGTATCCACGACTTGGGATACGACCTGCCCACCCTTGATCGCGACAGTAGAGGCGGAGATGGCGAGCTGGTTAGCCTGTCGCGCATGGTCGGCGTTTTGCCTGACAGTGTTGGTGAGCTGCTCCATCGCACTCGCGGTTTGTTCCAGCGAACTGGCTTGCGATTCGGTGCGGGCGGACAGGTCGGCATTGCCGGACGCAATTTCGCGGGAAGCGATGGCGATGCTGTCAGTGCCGCGCCGTACATCACCCACCGTCCTGGCCAGGTTGTTATTCATGTCCTGCAGCGCTTGTAGCAGCAAGCTGATCTCATCCTTGCCGATCACTTCAATGCGGGATCCAAGATCGCCGGCAGAAACCGTTTTGGCAATCGATAAGGCTCCTTGCAGCGGCTGCGTGATGCTGCGCGTGATCAGCCAGGCAATCACGCCACCAATGACCAACGCGGCTGATCCCGCGATCACCAGGAGCATCATTAGTTGCCTGCCGGAGACAACGGTAACCTCCAGTGCTGTGCGGGATGCGGCATGCTGGATCTCGACCAGCTTGTTGATTTCAACCAGTTCCTGTTGATGCATCGGATCGATGACGGTGGCCAGGATTTTTGCCGCGCCGTCGTTATCGAAGGCGAACGCCTGGCCCATCGCTTCGACGAAAGGGGCTTCGATTTTTTTGTCCAGCAGCGCAATGCCGGACAGGATGTTTTTTTCAGCATCGGTGAGTCCGATCGCTTCCAATTTGCCCCGTGCGTCCGCAAAGCGTTTGTGATGCGCCCTGACGCTGTCGCCGCCCAGATGCATGGCACCGACATCCGATTGAAGCGCAATATTGCGCATCGCTATGCCGCCTTCGAGCAGCGCACTCTTCATCGTGGTTGCCAACCGTTCTTTGGTATTGGCAAGCTCCAGTCCATCGATCAGTCTTGCTCTGTCAGTGGTGCCAATCACATTGCTGCTGACAAGTACCGCGATCAGCAGCAACAAGGTGATGCCGAAACCCATCGCCAGTCGTGCGCCTATCGATAAATTACGCAAATTCATGATGCTTCCTCTCGTTCAACGTTTCGAGTTGTATTTGAACTGGATGCTGATGGTGGCGAGCGCGGCTGCGCCAGTGAGGAAAAGAATGATCATCCACCGTTTCTCGTCGACCAGGGTGTCGTACAGAATGTGTTGTGTCGCGACTTGCTGAAGAGCGACAAGTTTGTTGATCTCAATTAATTCCTGCTGATGCAGCGGATCGATGGTGATCGAAAGGATTTTTGCGGCAGTGTCGTTGTTGAACGCAAAGGCCTGGCTCATTGCTTCCAACAACGGCGATTCGATTTCTTTGTCAAGTTGGGTGATGTCGGAGACGATCTTTTTTTCAGCATCGCTCAGCCCGATCGCTTCGAACTTATTGCGGGCGTCACTATAGCGTTGTTGCTGCGCCCTGACGCGATCGCCTCCCTTCTTCATCGCGCGGATATCGGATTGCAGGGCGATGTTGCGCATATCGATCGCTGCTTCGAGCAATGCGCTTTTCATCGTGGTTACCAATACCCATTTGTCATTAATAGTCTCAAGCCCATCAACGCGCTGGTTTCTGCTGTACGCGCTAAGCGCATTGCCGGCGACCAGCGCCGCAATGAGTGTTGCCAATATGATCCAGAAACCGATTCCCACTCGACTGCCGGTACGCAAATTCATGATGTCTCCCCTCGCTCTATTTTTTGAGTTGTTATTTACATGATCAATAATGAGGCGGTGTTGAAGAAAAGATCAGCCGCCATGCATGCTGCTCAAACACCTTCGGAATCGAGATGCAATTCCATTTCTAAATCAAACGTGCACTTTGTTGTCGGTTCTTGCCTTACTAAAGTAATGTCTGCGAACCTCCGCCGCGTTCACCGCCCCGGTTCAGCGGCGGCGGAACGCCGTCCGCTGCAACCGGTTGTTAGGTCGCAGTGCGAAAAAGCGGCGAGCAAGCTTCAGCGATTTGTTCCACATGGCGGTGGTCCGTGCCACAACAGCCCCCCATCACAGTCAGGCGCGCGAGCCGTTCCTTGAGACGGGCGTACTGCGCTCCAAGTTCGACCGGGTTCCCACTATCAAACTCCGGGGACTCGTTCAACTCTGCGTGACTCTTGTGCGAAGCGTTCGCTCGGAGGCCCCGAATTCGATCCAACCACAACCCGCCCTCAGCCACTACGTGGTCGAAATGCGTAGGATGGGCGCAGTTGATCATGTAGTAGCAGGGATAGCCTGACGTCGCCTCGTCAACTTGCTCGATCGCTGTCTTCAGACTCTGGCCGCTCGGGAGATTGCCGTCGGTCTCGACGGTAAAGGAAATCGCAACGGGCATGTCCACTTGCTGGGCTGCTCGCACAATCCCACGGGCTTCCTCCACGTAGTTCATGGTAATGGCACACACCATATCCGCAGCGGAACCAGCGAGGGTTTCGACTTGTGCCTGATGATAGGTCTCTGCTTCCTGCTCCGACATGGCACGATCGGGGACATAACCGTCCCCGCGAGGGCCGAGGCATCCGCTGATGACCATCGGAGTCTGATCGGTTTCGTATTCGTCCCGGATCTCTTCGAGCAGGTGGATCGCTCTACAGTTTGCATTGGCCAGCGCCTCGGGCATGTACCCGAGCCGGGTTCCCCAGTCCGCGTTGGCCCGCCAAGTCGCACTTTCGAGAATAAGTCCGGTGCCAAACCGCTTCGCGATCTCCGCATAGGTGCGAAAGTACTTGCGGAGGGCCGCTTCGCCTTCCGGCGTCTTCAACAGGTGGAATGCAGCGAAGTCCGGGAGTTCCAATCCTTCATGGAAGATCAGGGTGGTTTCGACCCCACCATCGGTGATGTAAAGACCGTCGCCGAGTTGTGGCAACTTATTGCGGTATTTCGCCATGATTTGTCTCCTGTCGCGATCTACCTTCGCGACCTAACTTTGATTTAGAAACGGAATAAATGATGGGGCCGGTCTCATGCCTGGCGATGCGAGTCGTGCAAATCCTTGCTATTGGTCGTTGCTGGCCTGGGTGAATAACCGTGTGACAAGGTGGTGCAGGTATTGCCTGTGGCGTCTGATAGATGCAGTGAACCGCAGCAGTGAACCGCACCAATCAGACGCTCAACTTTCCGACCCGGATGAGGGCGTTGAAAGTGCTTCACCTGGGCTGGCCGCTCAAGTGAAGACAGGAAAAGAGCGGTAATTACATTCCGCTCAAGCACCAGTACTTGACGGTCAGATAGTCGTCCATCCCGTATTTCGACCCTTCGCGCCCCAGGCCAGACTGCTTGATGCCACCGAATGGAGCAACCTCGTTGGAAATGATGCCGGTATTGATGCCGACCATGCCATATTCCAGCTGTTCGGCGATGCGCCAGATACGGCCGATATCGCGGCTGTAGAAATACGACGCGAGGCCGAATTCGGTATCGTTCGCCATTGCCACCACATCATCGTCGTGCTGAAAGCGGAACAAGGGTGCCAGTGGGCCGAAGGTTTCTTCGCGCGCGACTTTCATCTGCTGGGTGACGTCGGCAATCACGGTCGGCTCGAAGAAGCTATGCCCCAGCGCATGACGTTGTCCGCCGGTCAGAACACGCCCGCCTTGGGTGATCGCGTCATCGATGTGCGCTTCGATTTTTTGCACTGCGCGTTCGTCGATCAGCGGGCCCTGACTGGTGCCGGGTGCGGCACCATCGCCGACTTGCAATTTTTGGACGGCGGCCACCAGTTTTTCGCTGAAGGCGCCGTACACCTTATCCTGCACATAAAAGCGGTTGGCACAGACGCAGGTCTGACCGCTATTCCGGTATTTGGAGGCCATTGCGCCCTCGACTGCGGCATCCAGATCGGCATCGTCGAACACGATGAACGGCGCATTGCCGCCCAGTTCCAGCGATAGTTTCTTGACGGTGTCAGCCGATTGGCGCATCAACAGTTTGCCGATCGCGGTCGAGCCGGTGAAGCTCAGCTTGCGCACCAGCGGGTTACTGGTCATCTCACCGCCGATTGCAGGCGCATTGCCGGTCACGACGCTCAATACGCCTGGCGGGACTCCGGCACGTTCTGCCAGTTCGGCCAGTGCCAAGGCTGAGAATGGCGTCAGCTCGGCCGGCTTGACGATCATCGTGCAGCCGGCGGCCAGTGCCGGGCCTGCCTTGCGGGTGATCATTGCCGCAGGAAAATTCCATGGCGTGATGGCAGCACAAACACCGATCGGCTCTTTCGTCACCATGATGCGGCGTCCGTGCCCGGGTGTCGTGATCGTGTCGCCGTAGATGCGTTTGCCTTCTTCCGCAAACCACTCGATGAACGAGGCCGCATAAGCGATTTCGCCTTTGGCCTCGGCCAGTGGCTTGCCTTGTTCGGCGGTCATGATCGCGGCCAGATCGTCGGCATTGGCAAGGATCAGGTCGTACCATTTGCGCAGGATGGCGGAGCGTTCTTTGGCGAGCTTTTCGCGCCAGCCTTTCCATGCGGCGTTGGCCGCTGCGATGGCGCGGCTGGTTTCTGCGGCCCCCATTTCTGGCACGGTGCCGAGCAGGGCGCCGGTCGCGGGATTGGCGACGTTGATGGTTCTTCCGCTATCGGCGGCACACCAGCGACCGTCGATATAGGCTTTTTGTTTGAACAGGCTGGGGTCGTTGAGTTTAAGCATGGCAGTAAGGTGCTTTCATTCTGCTATCGGGGTGGCATTGATGCAAAGAGCGAGCTGAAAAATCAGCCGCAAAATTAGCAGCAAAATTAGCCACGTATCGCAGCATCAAGGATGCCGAGCGCTTCGGCCATCACGGCGTCGCTGATGGTGAGCGGGAACAGGAAGCGAATCACGTTGCCGTAGACGCCGCAGCTCAACAGCAACAGGCCTTTTTCGAGCGCTTTTGCCTGGACTTTTTTGGTGAAGTCAGGGTCGGGTTTGCCGCTCTCGGGATGCTGGAATTCGATCGCCAACATCGCCCCTAGCCCGCGTATTTCTGCGATCCTGGCGGCGTATTCCGGATCGGACTTGATCGTTTGCAAGCGCTCTTGCAGCTGCTGGCCAAGCTGATTGGCGCGCTCGATCAATTGTTCGCTGTCGATGATGTCGAGCACCGCCAGCGCCGAGGCAACCGCCAGCGCATTACCGGCATAGGTGCCGCCCAAGCCGCCGGGGCTAGGGGCATCCATGATTTCGGCTTTGCCGCAGACCGCGGACAGCGGCATGCCGCCGGCCAGGCTCTTGGCCATCGTCATCAGGTCCGGGATCACGCCGTAGTGTTCCATCGCGAATAGCTTGCCGGTGCGGGCGAATCCGGTCTGGACTTCGTCGGCAATCAGCAGGATCCCATGTTGGTCACAGAGGGTGCGCAAGGCCTGCATGAACGCGACCGGTGCCACGCAAAATCCCCCTTCGCCCTGTATCGGTTCGAGGATGATGGCGGCGACCCGTTTCGGGTCAACGTCGGCCTTGAACAGCATTTGCAAGGCGCGCAGCGAGTCGTCGACCGAGACACCATGCAGCGTATTCGGGAACGGGGCGTGATACACATTGCCGGGGAAGGGACCGAAACCGAGTTTGTAGGGGTCGACCTTGCCGGTTAGCGCCATGCCCATCATGGTGCGGCCATGAAACGCGCCGGAAAAGGCGATGATGGCCGGCCGTCCGGTGGCAGCACGGGCGATTTTCACGGCATTCTCAACTGCTTCCGCGCCGGTGGTGAAAAACGCGGTTTTCTTGGGGTGGTCGCCCGGGGTCAGGCGGTTGATCTTTTCGGCCAGCGTGACATAGCTGCCGTAAGGGACGATCTGGTAAGCGGTATGGGTGAATCGTTCCAGCTGTTCGGTAATGGCGGTGACGATTTTCGGATGGCGATGGCCGGTGTTCAGCACCGCGATGCCGCTGGCGAAGTCGATATAACGCTTACCTTCGACATCCCAGATTTCGGCATTTTCAGCGCGTTCAGCGTAAAAATTGCACATCACGCCGACGCCACGTGGGGTGGCGGCATCCTTGCGGGCTTTCCATTCCTGATTGGTACTCATGTTTTTCCTTCGATTGATTGGTGTGGCGACCTTGCAATGGTGGATTGTTTTGGTTCCGTGAGATAGTGCCGTTCCATTTTTTTTGATGGTACCGCTTTGGCTTGATTATGGATCTATAATGTTTGCATAAATATTATTATTGATGGTGCCGCTTGCTTACGCTGATCCTTTCCGACTACCTGCTTCAGCATTTCGACAAACAATCCAAAGTGCCTTGCAACCGCCAGCTGTATCAATTATTGCGTCATGCAATCCTTGAACATGTGCTGCCGGTCGATGCCAAACTACCGTCCAGTCGCGACTTGGCGACTGAGTTGCAGATTTCCCGCAATACCGTCCTGTATGCCTATGAGCAATTATTGGCGGAAGGCTATGTCGCGGGACGCTCCGGCAGTGGCACCTTTGTGACGGACACGGTGCCGGATGCGGTGGCGCTGAAATCCAAGCTGGTGACGGCTGTGCCGAAAGACGAACCGATCGCGCCGATGCTGTCGCAGCGCGGCCAGCAACTGGTGAAGTATGCCGGTGCCGCGCCGCAGCAATGGGGCGCCTTCGTGCCCGGTGTGCCGGACGTGACGCAGTTCCCGCACCGCACCTGGAGTCGCTTGCAAAACAAGGTATGGCAAAACCCCTTGCCCACGACGCTGACCTACGCCCATGGCGGCGGTCATCTGCCCTTGCGCGTGGCCTTGGCCGAACATTTGAAAATGGCGCGCTCGGTCGATTGCGTGCCAGAACAGGTCGTCATTACCACCGGCATCCATCAATCGATCGACTTATGCATGCGGTTGCTGGGGGACCCGGGCGATTTGGCCTGGGTCGAAGATCCCTGCTATTGGGGGGCGCGTAATTTGTTGCGCGCTTCTGGCCTGAACATTCGGCCAGTGCGGGTGGATGCCGAAGGTCTGTGCCCTGATGCGGAGGATTTCAAGGCAGTACCGCGTTTCATTTTTGTCTCGCCTTCCCATCAATACCCGCTGGGCATGGTGATGAGTCTGGCACGCCGACGGTTGCTGCTGGAATACGCGAAGCAGCATGGTTGCTGGATCATCGAAGATGACTACGATAGTGAATTCCGCTATGTAGGCAGGCCGCTGGCCTCGTTGCAGGGGCTGGATCACGCCAATCGGGTGCTGTATATGGGAACCTTCAGCAAGACCCTGTTTCCTGGTTTGCGGCTGGGCTATCTGGTGTTGCCGCTGGCGCTGGTCAAACCCTTCGTGGTCGGCATGGAAGAGTTGCACCGTGCCGGCAATGTGCCGGTGCAGGCGACCCTGGCCGAATTCATGGCGCAGGGTTTTTTCACCTCGCATATTCGCCACATGAGAACCTTATACGCAGCACGCCTGTCGCTGCTCCAGGAAGCCATCGCGCAGCGCTTCGACCCGAAGGTGGTGAAACCGACGGGGAGTGATGCCGGACTGCACCTGGCCTTGAAATTGCCCGCACATTGCGACGATGTGGCAATTGTGCGGGCTGCGGCGCAAGCGGGTGTCGCAGTACGTCCCTTGTCCAGTTATTACCACGATGCCAGCCAAGCAGAGCGCGGCCTGGTATTGGGTTATGCCTGCGTGCAGGAACCGCACATCGCTCCCGCATTTGATGTGTTGGCCGGGGTGATCGAGCGTTACCTGTAAACCTGCAGCGGTGAGCCTGTCGCGCTTGCCTGGCCTGTGGTGCGAATTTCTACGCTAGCCCTGCGCTGGCGGATTCCTGCCAATATCGAAAAAATAGCTGCTTCCCCGGTGCCAGGATACGTTCGGCCGTCACAAAGGCGGTGGCGGTAGAGCTTGATGTCCATCGAAAACTGGTTCCTAAATTTTTAATTAAATTGGTCCTATCTTGGGTCCATATTCGTTGGCACAATGGCGCTGCTGATTCCCTGGGCTTGCCTGGGTGTATTCAATCACTCTACCAACCTCAATCGGAGTTACCAGATGGCACAACATGAATTCGCCTTTCGTTCCAGCGGCACCTATTTGAATGGGCCGACGCGCAGTGCGGCACCCGCGATGCCGTTCGCGCTGGCTGGCCTGACGTTTGATGGTGCGGTGACCAATCGGCCTGGCGCGCGTTTCGGCCCGCAGGCAATCCGGCTGGCGTCGCAGATGTTGTGCGATGCGACGCATCCGCATTTCGAGACCACGCCGCTCGGCCATTTATGTGATGCCGGCGATCTTCCTATGCCCAACACCGGTGTCGATGCGATGCGTGCGGCACTGATGCCGCAAGCCCTCGAACTATTCAAGCAGCACCACATGGTGTGGCTCGGTGGCGACCATTCGGTGACTTTGCCGCTGTTGCGGGCGTTGAATCAGGTGCATGGCGGGCCGGTTGCGATGGTACATTTCGATGCGCATTGCGATACCTGGACCAATCATTTCGGTGAGCCATCCGGTCACGGCACGTGGGTGTACGAGGCCATGCAGGAAGGATTGTTGCTGCCGCAGGCCTCAGTCCAGATCGGGATCCGCTCGTCGGCCGAGCGCGAAGCACGCGAATACGTCAACAGCGTCGGTGGTCGGGTCTTCACTGCGCGTGAGTTGCGGGGGCTGGAGAGTCCGGTGCAATTGGCGCCGGTGCTGACGGAAATCCGCGAGCGTATGGCGCAAGCGGGCAATCCGCCGGTGTATCTGACGCTCGACATCGATTGCCTCGATCCGGCCTATGCACCCGGCACCGGCACACCCGAGCCCGGTGGCATGACCTCGGCGCAGGTGCTGTCGATCATCGAGGAACTGGCTGATCTGAACTGGTGCGGTATGGATTGCGTCGAAGTGGCGCCACCTTACGACCACGCCGAGTTGACCACGAATGCGGCATCCACCTTTGTCTGGACCTATCTGTGCGGCCAGATTCAGAAGCGGGCACGCACTTAATCTTGTCTTGCCGCTTCTTACCCGCTTCTAGCCGATCACCGAGGAATTCATATGCTGCTCAAGAAAGAAACCCGACTCACGCAGGATTCCTACTACGAAGCCAGCGTCACCCGAGCGCTGCCATCGCCCGCACTGGCGCACCGTATTACCGCCGATGTGTGTGTGGTCGGCGCCGGTTTTTCGGGGCTTTCCGCGGCGCTGGAACTGGCGGCACGTGGCTATTCGGTGGCGCTGCTGGAGGCGAAGATGGTGGGGTGGGGCGCATCGGGCCGCAACGGTGGGCAAGCGCTCGTCGGTTTCGCTGGTGAGGATGCGATCGAGTCGCAATTCTCGGTGGCCGATGCGCGATGCGCCTGGAATACCACGGTCGACGGCTTGCAATTGCTGCGCCAGCGCATCGCCACGCATGCGATCGATTGCGATTTCGTGCCCGGCTATATGAGCCTGGCGGTGGGCGCGAGGAAAGCACGGGCGCTGGATGCGTGGGTGGACCACGTCGCCCGCACCTATGATTATCCAATCCAGAAGATTGCCGCCGCAGAGCTGAAAAATTGCATCGCCAGTGAGCGCTTTCATGGTGGTGCTTATGATGCCGGTTCGGGCCATTTGCATCCGCTCAAATACTGTCTCGGCTTGGCAGCAGCGGCGCGCGCAGCCGGCGTGCAGATTTTTGAAAATTCGCCCGTCATCGATGTTGAGCGTGGGGGTGACGGGCGCGGCAAAAAGCCGGTCGTCAAGACTGCGCAAGGCGAGGTCGCATGCAGCTTCGTGGTGCTGGCCGGCAACGTCTACCTGAACGAATACGGCAAGACAGTGGCGCCGGAACTGGGTCAGCGCATCATGCCAGTCGGCACCTACATCATCGCCACCGAGCCGATGGCGAAACAGCGTGCCGATCTGTTGCTCCGCCAGCGCGCCGCAGTGTGCGACACCAATTTCATCCTGGATTATTTCCGCCTGACGGCGGATCACCGGATGCTGTTCGGCGGACGCGTCAGCTACACCACCGCGACGCCAATGAATCTTGCTGCCAGCATGCGGCAGCGGATGCTGGCCGTGTTCCCACAGTTGGCCGATCTGGCAGTGCAGCACGCCTGGGGCGGGTTTATCGATATCACGATGAACCGGGCACCTGATTTTGGGCGGCTCGGTCATAATATTTATTACATGCAAGGCTTTTCCGGGCATGGCCTGGTACTGAGTGGCATGGCGGGCAAGCTGGTGGCGGAAACCATTGCCGGGCAAGCGGAGCGCTTTGATTTGCTGTCGCGCATCCAGCATCATTCCTTCCCGGGCGGCCCCTTGATGCGGACCCCGGCACTGGTGTTGGGGACGCTTTATTATCGGCTCAAGGATTTGTTCTGAACCAGAGCGTTTGTGTGGGAGTATGTGTTAAAAATAGCAGTTTCCCGCAGAATTTTATGACGCGGATTCAACTATGAAGTGCAACTGACGATGGAATTTAGTGGGAGTATCTGGAGGCCAA
>NZ_JBHRTP010000087.1:0-4917 GCF_042646465.1 Pseudundibacterium arcticum | reverse complement strand
CACGTTTTTACGCAAGGTGAGACGTCTATGAAAGCGGAATGGGACGCGGACAAGGCCGAGCGCATGCAGGCCGACAACGCAGCCATCCTGTCGCGCGTGAAGAACAACGAGAGAGTTGCAGAGCAACAACACATTGACAATGCCAACATCACGAAAGTCCACGATGAAGAACTATCTACTGTCCGTACTGCCCTTGCTCGTTCTGAGCGCCTGCGCATCGGCACCGCCCTCTGTGGTGGATCTGCCGGCGTCACCCAAACCGCAGGCGCCGGCAGCGGCGCTGCAACCGATCCCGGCAGCCGGGTACTTTCAACAGAAATGGACGGATCTGTTAAGTCGCTGATTTTCGAAATGGAGGAAGTGGCTGCAACTGGCCGTTCGGCTCAAGCTTTTATTCGGGCCAATGGGATGGCGCCGTGAGCGTCAATTAATAGTGATGAAATGCGCCAAGATCAACTTTGATTGATTGGGCGCAATAGCGCTGCCGCACGCATTTACAGTGCTAGAGATGTGGATTTATTGGGGGAGCTTTTTGAGGCGGATTGTAAACTTCAAAATACCGTTGTAAAAACACCTTATACAGTATGGTGTATCACTTCGAAACGCTTGAATTTACAGGGGCGGTGGGGTGGCCGATGGGGCTCGAACCCACGACAACAGGAATCACAATCCTGGACTCTACCAACTGAGCTACGGCCACCACTGCTTGCACTACTGTTGTCCTGATGTGTTACCAGAACAGCTGCGAATTATACAAACTTTGTGGCGAACTGGCAAATCAAAATCGCAGATCGATCTAGACGGCCGCGGCGATCGGCGTTTCCGCTGCAATTTGCATCACTGGCGGGCGCAGTTGCAGCAGTTGGGTGAAGGCATGTGCCAGCGCGCCGTGGCTGCCGGTGGTGAAGGCTTGCAAGCTGCCTTCGGTCGCCGTGGCGCTCAGTAAGCCGTGTTCCGCCAGCAATCGTGCCAGATGCCGCGCTACCGACTGGCCGGTGTCGATCACGCTGACCGGTTGCTCGCTGCTGCGCGATACCACCGCGTCGATCAAGCCTTGCACGAACGGATAGTGGGTGCAGCCGAGCACCAGCGTGTCGGCGCCTTGCGCGATCAGCGGCGCGACATAGCGCTGCACCAGCAACGCGGTGTCGGCCGAGTGCAGTTCGCCTTTTTCGATCTGGTCGACCAGGCCGATGCAGGCTTGCGGCAGGAAACGGACGCCGCTGTCGGCACTGATTTGTGCGCGCAGTTGCGCGAACTTGGCGCTTTTCAGGGTGTTATCGGTCGCCAGTACCCCGACGATCTTGCTGCGGGTTAACGCCACGGCGGGTTTCAGGCCAGGTTCGACGCCGACCACCGCCAGCGCCGGATAATGCGCGCGCAAGGCCTTGATCGCGGCGGCGGTGGCGGTGTTGCAGGCCACCACCAGCGCCTTGACACCTTGTTGCAGAAGGAAATCGGCAATCGCCAGCGTGCGTTCGACGATTACCGGCTCCGGCTTGTCACCATAGGGTGCGAAGCCGGAATCGGCAAAATACAGCAGCGATTCGTGCGGCAACTGCGCCCTGATATGGCGCAGCACCGACAGGCCGCCGATGCCGGAGTCGAAAACGCCGATCGGCGCGGAGCTAGGCATCGCAGAATCTTGGGTCACGTTGGTTAAGAGGTAAGAGGGCGGTAAATGCCAAAATTATACTGGCACGTGTATTTTCCAGAGGCCAATAAAATCAAGGGCAATACGACTATTTTCTCAATTTTTATGGGGAGTATATTGGCCGTCATCCCCGCCTGGCCACCGGCCAGCTTATCCTGGGCTGGTCGAAGGGCGGGGCGGCACTGCGTAGGTCAGGTGAGCGCAGCGTAACCCGACGTTTGGCTCCGCGGCAGGTTGACGTGTCGGGTTGTACCCGACCTACGACAGCTGACCATCAGTTACTTGGCCACCACCGCAATCTGGTTGACGCTGCTTTCGGCAATCTTGGCCTGCCATTCCTTGGGTCCGGTGTTGTGGACCGAGGTGCCGTTGGCATCGACCGCGACCGTGACCGGCATGTCGGTGACGTCGAACTCGTAAATCGCTTCCATCCCGAGGTCCTCGAAGCCGACCACGCGCGCCGACTTGATCGCCTTCGACACCAGGTAAGCGGCGCCGCCGACGGCCATCAGGTAGGCCGACTTGTGCTGCTTGATCGATTCGATCGCGGCCGGGCCGCGTTCAGCCTTGCCGATCATCGAGATCAGCCCGGTTTTTTCCAGCATCATGTCGGTGAACTTGTCCATCCGCGTCGCGGTGGTCGGGCCGGCCGGGCCGACCGCTTCATCGCGTACCGGATCGACCGGGCCGACGTAGTAGATCACGCGGTTGGTGAAGTCGACCGGTAATTTTTCACCCTTGGCCAGCATGTCGGCGATGCGCTTGTGCGCGGCGTCGCGGCCGGTCAGCATCTTGCCGTTCAGCAGCAGGGTCTGGCCCGGCTTCCACGACGCGACTTCTGCCTTCGTCAAGGTGTCGAGATCGACGCGTTTTGATTTTTCGGTGTCCGGCATCCAGTGCACGTTTGGCCAGTTCGACAGTGACGGCGGTTCCATATACGCAGCACCGGAACCGTCGAGCACGAAATGCCCGTGGCGGGTGGCGGCGCAGTTCGGGATCATCGCCACCGGCTTCGAGGCCGCGTGGGTCGGATACATGCGGATCTTGACGTCGAGCACGGTGGTCAGGCCGCCCAGACCCTGCGCGCCGATCCCGAGCGCATTGATCTTGTCGCACAGTTCGATGCGCAGTTCTTCGGTCTTGTTTTGCGGGCCGCGCTGTTTCAGCTCGTACATGTCGATGTCTTCCATCAGCGATTCCTTCGCCATCAGCATCGCCTTCTCGGCGGTGCCGCCGATGCCGATCCCGAGCATGCCGGGCGGACACCAGCCGGCGCCCATGGTCGGCACGGTCTTCATGACCCAGTCGATCAGCGAATCGGACGGGTTCAACATCACGAACTTGGTCTTGTTTTCCGAGCCGCCGCCCTTGGCCGCGACCTGCACGTCGATGCTGTTGCCCGGCACCAGTTCCATGTGCACCACGGCCGGCGTGTTGTCCTTGGTGTTCTTGCGGTCGAACTGCGGGTCGGCCACGATCGACGCGCGCAGCTTGTTGTCGTCGAAGTTGTAGGCGCGGCGCACGCCCTCGTTGACGGCGTCGGTGATCGAGCCGCTGAAGCCTTCCAGCCGCACCCCCATGCCGATCTTCAGGAACACGTTGACGATGCCGGTGTCCTGGCAGATCGGGCGCTTGCCTTCGGCGCACATGCGCGAGTTGGTCAGGATCTGCGCGATCGCATCTTTCGCGGCCGGGCTCTGTTCCGCCTCGTAGGCGCGCGCCAGATGCGCGATGTAGTCGGCCGGATGGTAGTAGCTGATGTACTGCAGCGCGGCGGCGACGGATTCGATCAGATCGTCTTGCTTGATGATGGTCATGGGATTCTCGCGGGGATGAGCGGGTTTAATTTGAAATGAGGTGAATTGAGGTGAATTGAATATGAATTAATGCGACTGCAGGTTGGCCTGCCGTTGCGTCTCGGTCATCAGCCGGTCGCAGTAGGCAATCGCCAGCGCCGACAGCAGGAACGTAATGTGGATGCCGGTCTGCGCCAGCAGCGTTTGCGCATCGTATTCCCTGGCGTTGATGAAGGTCTTGAGCAGATGGATCGACGAGATGCCGATGATCGCCATCGCCAGCTTGACCTTCAGGACCGAGGCATTGACGTGCGACAGCCATTCCGGCTGGTCGGGATGACCGTCCAGATCCATGCGCGAGACAAAAGTCTCGTAACCGCCGACGATCACCATGATCAGCAGGTTGGAAATCATCACCACGTCGATCAGGCCCAGCACCACCAGCATGATCGTGGTTTCGTTCAGTTTGGTCGGCGTGGTGGCGCCTTCGACTGCGACCGCGTCCAGAATATGCTGCAGCGCGCCGGGGCTGCCGAGCGCCGCGCCGATCAGGTCCGACAGTTCGACCCAGAAGTGGAATACGTAGACGCATTGCGCCAAGATCAGGCCAAGATACAGCGGCAGCTGCAGCCAGCGGCTCATGAAGATCAGGTTCGGCAGCGGACGCAACTTGCGCGGGGTGCTCACAGCGCCGGAGATAGGATCGGTCATAGGCTCGTTCTTGAAATTTCGGGATGGTGCAGGACCGGGATGCTGAAGGACAACAAAAACCCCCACATTTTACACGTGCGTCGCGTTTCGCAGCGGACCGCGAACAGGCCATCGGGCGGGGATCGTTCGATTGCTGAGGCAAACATGACACAACGCAATCGCTCAGTTTGGCAAAGCGGCAAGCTAATGCGAAACGCCGGTGTGGACCTGCGGCGCGCACGGTGGCGGCGGCTTCGGCCGATCAACGCCGGCTACGATGAATATACTCCCACGTATATCGTTGTCATTCCGCAATTAAATGAATGGAAGTTAAGTCATACTGGGCAGGAGTATTTTAATCCGGTCGACTGGTAAAGCCCAATGGCCGCGTGCCTTCTCGGCTGATGGGACACTGCATAGCACTTAAAATGCATCGGAGTAGGGTGCGCCGTGCGCACCGATGCGACCGCCATCATGGCGCCGACGATGGATGGTGCGCACGGCGCACCCTACAATTTATTTATTTCCCGCACAGGGTTTGCCGCATCGCAGCTTGCGGTTGCTTATCAGATGTGTAAGGCTTAAGTAAGAGTAAGCGTCTATGTTAGTCGGAATTAAAATTACTTCAGGCGGAGACAACCATGGCAGACATCGAAACAGTAAAACAGGAAACGCGCGTATTCCTCCCACCCGCAGAATTCGTCCAGGACGCGACCATCTCCGGCATGGACGCCTATAACGCACTGTGCGCCGAAGCCGAGCAGGACTTTGAAGGCT
>NZ_JBHRTP010000086.1:0-15808 GCF_042646465.1 Pseudundibacterium arcticum | reverse complement strand
TGAAAAGGGGACATTACTACTTTGCACAAAGGGGACATTACTACTTGGGGCTAACACATAGTATCTAGATGCTTGACAATTGCCGTCAAACATCTATAATGTGCACCTGTTGTTGACGCGGGAGTAGCTCAGTTGGTAGAGCGCAACCTTGCCAAGGTTGAGGTCGAGAGTTCGAGACTCTTCTCCCGCTCCAGATTTTAAAGGGGCTGAACAAAGCTTCCTTTTTTATTGTTGAAATTGATGGCCGATTTCAGCAAAAATGTTTTTGATGTCGTCCAGTATCTGCGGGAGTAGCTCAGTTGGTAGAGCGCAACCTTGCCAAGGTTGAGGTCGAGAGTTCGAGACTCTTCTCCCGCTCCAGATTCAAAAAAAGGAAGCCATTCGGCTTCCTTTTTTTAATGCCGGACAGATGGCCAGAAATTGCTGGTCATTCGTCTTTAGTAGCTGCGCAGTTTTGTTTTCGCGGTTACAATACGCACCTTTGGCGGGGTAGCAAAGTGGTTATGCAGCGGCCTGCAAAGCCGTGTACGCCGGTTCGATCCCGACCCCCGCCTCCAGTATTTGAAAAAAGCGCCGCGGCGCTTTTTTCATTTGTATCAGTTGTTCGTATCAGTTGTCTGTATTGCGTGGTTTGTATCGGGTCATCAGCATCAAGCTTTTCGTCTGAAGCTGCGTGGCTCATGTTTTAAAATTGCACATTGCCCGAGTGGTGAAACTGGTAGACACATCGGACTTAAAATCTCCTTTGTCAAGTCTTTTTCTCATCGGGGATGTGGGTACAGAGCTTGAAATGGCGCGGGTTTCCCGGGCTTTCGTGCAAATGGCACCAACAGCCCTCTGGCTGCTAGGTGTCATGTAGGAGCCAGTAGAGGGGTACAGTTGAAACAAGCCTAGCGTAGCTAGGCGAAACATCGGTTCGGCAACGAGCCAAGCTAGCCCGAGTGGTGAAATCGGTAGACACAAGGGACTTAAAGCAATTTGAGCCCTCCAGGGGAAACCCCGGAGGTGAAGCCCGTCAAATTCGGCGAAAGCCCTGGATGCTGCAAGCATCCGAGCCAACACCGAGCCAAGCCCCGGATCGAAAGATTCGAGGGAAGGTGTAGAGAGCAGACGGCGGGCACCTACGGCCGCAAGGCTATGGTGAAGGCGTGCTCCAGACCACGAACAGCGTTCGCGCTGGCGGCGAAAGCCGAAGTGGTAAGAAAATCCCTCGACTCGAAAGGGTCGTGCCGGTTCGATTCCGGCCTCGGGCACCAATTTGGAGAGCCGTCCTTGTTCAACCAGGGGCGGCTTTTTCATTTCTCTGCGTAGCGGCGGTACGCGGTAGTGCTGCTCGCTTAAACCCTCGATCTCGCGCCATGAACGCGTCGAGCATGTGCGGAATCAACGTCGTGGCATCAATCGGCTCGCCGTAGGTCTGAGCATGCAACGCGGCGTAGCGTTCCAAATCGGTCTTCAACGCGGTGGTGAGCGCAATGGTGATTTTGACTGTCTCAGTCTTGGTCGGCAGCGGCCCCAGCCGCAGCTTATTGGTGGATATGCTCATTGCGACGATCCCCTCTGGAAGAACAGCGGCTGATACGGCCGCAGGATCAGATCCTTGTTCACCATGACCCGCATCGGGAAGCCGGGCCGGATGGTCAGCGTCGGCTGGATGCTCACATTGCGTTTGGTGATCTCCTGACCGGTCTGGTTAACGGTGTCCTGGGCGCTCTGTCGAACAGCGACGGTGATGCCTCCGTTGCTGCCGCTGTTGTTTGGTGCTGCCAGCTCAGCACCCACGCCGAGCAGCGTGGACAATGCAGCGCCAGCAAGGATGCGATCCCAATGCCAATCGACGCCATCTTCCAGTCCGGCATAACCCGCCGGGTCGATGCCGGGCAGGCGGTCGAGCGAAATGGACGAGGTATCGGGCAGGATCAATCGCGTCCACACAAGTAATACGCGCCGCTGACCGAATGACACCTGGCTGTCGTAGCGGCCGATCAGGCGCGAGCCCTGCGGAATCAGCAGGAAGCGACCCGTGGCCGTGTCGTAGACCGCCTCGGTGACGTTGGCGATGACCTGTCCCGGCAGGTCGGAATTGATGCCCGTCACCAGCGCTGCCGGAATGATGGTGCCCGCCATCACCTGGTAGGGAGAGGCTGGCAGTTGCAAGCTGGCCGGATTGCGGGTCGCGGTGTCGCCGCCAGTGGCGACAAACGCCTGCTTCTGATCCTGCCGGTTTTGCACCGTCGTCGGGTCGGTCGGCTGCGCCGATGCGGCCACAGGGGCCATCGGATTGAACGGCTGGTTGCCCGATACTGGATCGGGCATGGCCGAACTCGCAGTGGGTGACGGCGCTGCTTTCACCGCACCGCTGCGAAAGAAAACCCCCGAACGTGCCGCCTCTTCGGCATCACCCGGTTGCGCAATGCGCCTAGTCTGCGCGGGCGCTCCCGCATTACGCTGCGCAACTATGGCCGGACCCAGGTCGCCCGGCAATGGCTCGCCCAAAACGGGCACCGGCTTGGCAGCTACCGGCACCTTGGAATAGTCCTTGGGCAACTGGTCGAGGTTCTCGGCATGCGAGACACGGTCCACATTGTACAACTCGGTGACCGCATTGCGCTCGCGCTTGTGCGATTGCAGTGACCACAGTGTGCCGCCCAACACGACCGCACCCAGCGTTCCCGCAAGCACGGCCAGCATGCGCCGATTCAGTCGCGTGACCGGGCGCGGCGAAGCGCGCAGAGCCATGGTGTCCGGGTCGGCCTTATTCGGCCCAGTTGGTGGTGGCGTGGCGGGCGTGCTCATGCTCAATGCCTCCGTGCCGTGCTGCCCACGCCATCGGTGCGCTCGATGCGAACCACAGCGGCCTTGTCAGCGCCCAGCCGCAACTCGGCCGCACCGAACAACCGATCCACCACGTAGTACGGCGAGCGGAAGCGGTAGTTCACGAGCTGGCCATCTCCCTGCGCTCCGATCACGAACAGCGGCGGCAACTCGCCCTGCGCGATGCCGGCGGGGAACTGGATGTAGACCCGCTCGCCGTCGTCGAAGGCGCGCAGCGGCTTCCACGGTGGGCTGTCGCCGGAAATCGCGTAGCGGAACTTGATCTGCTCCAGCGATAAACTCGAGTCCACCGGTGCAGAGGCTTGAGCCTGTTGCGCTTGCTTTTGCAAGGCCAGCAGGCGGTCTTTCGGATAGTCCCATGATGCAGAGGCCATCCACGCCTGCGGCGTCGAAGACAGTTCAAGCAGGTAGGTGCGGCGATTGGTGGTGATGACCAGGTTCGTCTTCAACCCGATGCGCGTTGGTTTCACGAGGATGTTCACACGCAGGCTGGCGCCCGCACCGCTGGCCGTGTCGCCGACGATCCAGCGCACGGTGTCACCGGCCGAGACCGTCACCAGCTCTTCGCCCTGCTGCAAGGCGATGACGGTGACGCGACCCGGACTGGTGTAGACCTGATACAGCGCGCCGTCCGCATAAGGCCAGACCTGGATGGCATTGATGTAGCCCTCGCGGCTCGGTGCCACGCGCGCTTCTGCATTGGCGTGCGCCACGCGAGTTTTCTCATCGGGTGATTCAGTTGCCGGTTTGTCCTCGGGTGCGTTGCGCAAGGACTTCAACTGCTCGGGCAGCGGCAGCGGTTTCGGCACTTCGACTACCTCGATGGGTTTGGGTGGCTCTGGCAACGCGTGCGCCGCGACAGATTCATCCAGCGTGATGTCAGGTGGCGGCTGTCCATGCGTGGCGCAGCCGGTGACGGTTGCTACGGTGACACTCAGGATTAACGGCAAAGCGACAATGCGGATTTGGGTTTTCATGGTTTCTTCACTCCTTCGTTCGCGTCGAGTTCACGGCTCCAGGACAGGCCGTTGACATAGATTCCCAGCGGGTTTTTGCGCAGTCGCTCTTCGGTGCGCGGCGGCTGCAACACCACGGACAGCATGGCGGTCCAGCGCTCAGTGCCAGAGGGAGAACCGTTCGCGTAGTTGCGCTCGATCCAGCGCACCTGAAACGAGGATTCGCTGGCGCGAACCACACTGGTGATCTCCACCGCCGTCGAGGCTTGGCCGATGCGCGCAAATGGATCGTTGGTGCGTGCGTAGTCGTTTAGCGTGGCCGCACCCTTGTCCGTCGTGTAGTCGTAGGCTTCGAGCCAGTTTTGGCGCACGACGATCGGATCGATCGACAGCGAGCGCACGTCGGTGATGAAGCGCGCCAGGTGGTAGGCGATCTGCGCGTCGTTCGGCTTGTACGGCGTGGCCGCTTCACCGACCGCGCGCACCTGACCGCCGGCGGCCACCTCCACCACATAAGGCGTGACGATGGATTGCGCTGAGCGCCACACCAGACCGCCGGCCATCAGCAATGCCAGCGACAGACAGCCGAAGGCCATCAGTCGCCAGTTCTTCGCCTGCACGCGGGCACTGCCGATACGCTGATCCCAGACCTGCGCAGCGGCTTGGTAGGGGGTGACAGGCTCGGGCGTTTCCGAGTAGCGCACCTGGGGTCGTTTGAATAGCATGAATTTATCTCCTCAAGGGTTCGAGTCAGGTGCTGGAGCCATCTCGCAGGCTCGGGCTGGCGCCGCTGCCACCGTGGTCGCCTGAGCGCAACGTGTGTGCCGCCGTCGAGACCGCACTGCTTGCCTGCTGTTTGCGCCGCATTTGTTTGGCCCAAGCGGGCTCGCCCGCAGGGGGCTTGGCTTCGGCCGATTCGGCCGATTCGGTAGCGCCGGATGCCGCCGCAGGCGCAGCAGCCTCCGCGACGAAATTCGCTACACGGTCCTTGACCGCTTTTGCACCGGCTGCGACACGCTGGCCGACAGCACCGGCACCGCTCTTGGCCAAATTGGCGAGGCCCGCACCAGCAGCACGAACACCGCTGCCTCCTGATGCCGCAGCACCGGCCTGGTAAGCGGATTTCGCACCGCTTGCCATAGAGCTGGTTGCACGCCCGGCCGATGCGGCGCTACCGATGGCCGCGCGCGCGGCACCCGGCGCCATGCGCGCACCCGCCGCTACCGCTGCGCCACCTGATGCGATAGCGGCACCACCGGCTACCGCCAAACCAGCGACACCCAGCGCCGTTCCGGCCGCAGCGCCAGCGCCGAGCTGTGGTGCGCCCGACACCAGCCCGGTCGCGATGCCAGGCCCGAAGATTCCCAGTCCCAGCATCGCCAGCGAGGCCAGCATGATGGTCAGCGCCAGGTCGATGGATGGCTCGGTGCCGGGCGGCACCTGAAACTGCGCAAACAGTCCTGTACCGATGCCCACGATCACGGCCAGCACCAGCACCTTGATGCCCGACGACACCACGTTGCCCAATACGCGCTCGGCCAGAAATGCCGTCTTGTTCCACAGCGCAAACGGCACCAGCACGAAGCCCGCGAGTGTGGTCAGTTTGAATTCGATCAGTGTGACGAAGAGCTGCACCGCCAACACGAAGAAGCTGATGATCACCACCAGCCAGGCGAGGAACAGCACCGAGATGACATCGAGGTGCGCGAACACTTCCGGGAAGCCGGTCATGTCGCTGATCTGCGCCATGATGGGCCGTGCCGCATCGACGCCGACCTTGGCCAGTAGGCCCGGCCGCAGAAACTGCGCTTGCGTCAGTGTGGAACCCGACGCCACCAGCCCGAGCCCGGCAAAGGAGCGGAACAGAATGCCCGCCAGATTGTTGAAATTGCCGATGATGAAAGCGAAGGCGCCGACGTACAGCGTCTTCTTGATCAGCTTGCCGATGACCTCTTCGCCGCCCATGGCCCAGAACAGTCCGGCCAGCGTCATGTCGATCACCACCAGCGTGGCGGTGAGGAACGTCACCTCGCCATGCAGCAACCCGAAACCCGAGTCGATGTAGCGCGAGAAGACATCGAGGAAGTAGTCGATGACCGACAAGTCGTTCATGGCTCAGTCCTTCGGCGCGGAACGTGGCGTAGCCGCTGGCACAGGCGCAGGTGTGTACGGCGTGCCGCTGCCCATGAAGCGCCGCCGCGTGGCCTCGGCGGCCATAGTGCATAGCGCATCGCCGACCTTGGCGTGGTCGGCCTTGCACTGGGCGCGGACATCCTTCAGTCGTTCGGGATTGGCCATCAGCGATTCGACGGACTCGGTGGGTGCCGGCTTGCTGCACGCGGCCAGCAGCAGGGTGCAGGCGGTAACGGTGAGAAGGGTTTTCATGGTCGAGTCCTCAGGGGTTGTAGTAGTTGATCGTGGTCGGCGTGTAGGGCGTGCCGTCGCCCTGGAAGCGCCGGCGCACTTCACGCGCACGCTCTTGGACTGCGACCTGCCGTGCTTGTTCCAGCGCGGCGGCCCGGTCCTGCGTGATCTGGAGCTGCTGCGCCTGGATGGCTTGGCGGGATTGCAACGCCAGCAATTGGTTCGTCGCCTGCGTGGCCTGAAGCGCGCCAACGGCCGACTGGCTGCGGTTCACGAGGTCAGTCAAGGTCTGTTCGTCGGATGCAAAGTTCTGTATTGCCTGTGACTGCACCTTGGTCGCGGTGCGCAGTGCCTCCAACGAGTTGCGCCAGCGCGTGCGGGCGTCGGTTGCCATCTGGCTACCCGAGGTGGAGGCCGAGTAGGTATCAGGATAGAGTCGCGTGAACTCGGCTTCCATTTGCGACACATTGAAGGCCAGCCCTTGCGCTTGTTGAATGAGCTGGTTCGTCGCAGACAGCGCTGCACGTAGCTGATTAAGTGCGCTGAAGTCCAGACTGGTCAGATTCTTGGCGTCGTTCATCAGCATCTGCGCCTCGTTCTGAAGCTGCTTGATCTGGTTGTTGATCTGCTCCAACGCTCGGGCGGCAGTCATGATGTTCTGCACGAGGTTGGTCGGATCGATCACGACCCACTGCGCCTGCGCAGCGGGCATGGTGCCCACCAGAACGGCGGCGGCGATGGCAAACAAGGTTTTCTTCATGGCTGCTTCTCCAGGGGTGTGAAGGGGAACGACGGATAAGAGGGGATCAGGTCTGCGGCCCAGTCGAGGCCGCGATGGCGCAGCCAGGCGGCTGCGAAGTTCGCAGGCGGCACCGACGCGGAAACGGTGTCGATGGCGCGTTGGTCTTCGGGCTTGGCTGCACCGGCAAACGCCAGCGCCACTGGACCAAGTCCCAGATCGAAGACCCGGTTGCCGAGCCGCGACTGGTAGTAGTAATCGCGCTTGGGCTGGGCGGTCGCCACGATATCGATCTGCCGCGAATTGAGGCCAAAGCCTTCGTAGATTGAGCGAATCTGCGGCTCGGTCGCCTGCGGATTGGGCAAGAAAATACGGTTCACGCAGCTCTCGATGATGGCTGGCGCAATACTGGAATCCTTGATGTCCGCCAGCGATTGCGTGGCGAAGATCACCGACACGTTCTTTTTTCGCAGCGTCTTGAGCCACTGGCGAATGCGCGCGGCGAACACCGGGTCATCGAGGAACAGCCATGCCTCATCCATGATCAACAGTGTTGGGGCACCATCAAGGCGTTCCTCGAAGCGGGCGAACAGGTAGCGCAGCACGGCCAGCGCAGCCGCCTTGCTGTGCATCAGCTCTTCCATCTCGAAGCACTGCACGTCGGCCTGCACTTTGGAATCAGCGAGCCGGTCATGGTCGGCATCAAGCAGCTTGCCGTGTGCACCGCCCAGCACATAGGGTTGCAGGGCTTGCCGCAGAGCATTCGATTGCAGCAGCGCAGACAAGCCGGTCATGGTGCGCTGATCAAGCGGCGCGCTGGCGAGACTGTTCAACGCCGACCACACAGCGTCCTTCACTTCTGGTCCAACGGCCACGCCTTCATGAATCAAGCGTCCTTCGACCCACTCGGCGGCCCAGGCGCGGTAGCTGTCCTGGTCGATGCGGGCCAGCGGCTGGAAGGCGATAGCGCCATCTGCGCCCAAGTCGTAGTGCTCGCCACCGAGCCCGAGCACGGTGGCGCGAATCGAACGCCCCATGTCGAACGCGAAGATGCGCGACCCGGCATAGCGGCGGAACTGCATGGCCAAAGTGGCCAGCAGTACCGACTTGCCCATGCCGATGGGGCCGACCACCAGCGTGTTGCCCACGTCGCCGATGTGCGTGACCAGTCGGAATGGTGTCGCGCCATCGGTGCGGGTCACGATCAGCGGCGGGCCGTCAAGATGCGCATTGCGCTCTTGCCCGGCCCATACTGCCGACACCGGCAGCATGTGGGCCAGATTCAAGGTTGAGACAATGGGCTGGCGCACGTTGGCGTAGGCATGCCCCGGAATCGACGATAGCCAGGCATCGACCGCGTTCAAGGTTTCGGGGATCGTCACGAAGCCGCGGCCCTGGATAGTCCGCTCCACTGCGCGTAATTTCTCGTCGGCGGCCGTTGCATCGGTATCGAGTACCGTCACGGTTGCGGTGACGTATCCGAATGACACCTGGTCACTGCCAAGTTCTTGCAATGCTGCATCGGCATCCGCTGCCTTGTTCGAGGCATCGGAATCCACCAGCGGGCTTTCCTGCTGAAAGATGGTTTCACGCAGCAGCGCGACGATGTTCTTGCGCTTGGAGAACCACTGGCGGCGCAGCCGCGTCAGTTCCTTCTCCGCCTCGGCTTTATCCAGGCACAGGAAGCGGGTGCTCCAGCGGTAGGCAAAGCCCAGGCGGTTGAGGTCGTCGAGCAAGCCGGGCCAGGTCGAGGTCGGGAAACCCCGCACCGATGCCACGCGCAGATGTTGGCTCCCGAGCATCGGTGCAAGCCCGCCCGTCAGCGGTTCGTCGGCCAGCAGCGCATCAAGGTGCATCGGCACTTCAGGCACTGCCACCGAATGGCGGCGCGTGGACACGCAGGCATGCAGGTAGGTCAAGGTCTGACCATCGTCGAGCCAGGCGATCTCCGGCATCACGCCTTCGAGCAAACCGAAGAAGCGTTCGGTCTCGGACACGAAGCCCTCCAGCCGTTCGCGCCAGTCCACGCCTTCGACCTTGGTGTTCTCGTACAGCAGCTTGGCGGCGCGGGCCGTTGATTCCTCTGGCGGCAGGTAGAGCAGCGTCAGGTGGTACGTGCTCTCGAAGTGGCTATCGGCTTCCTCAAAAACGGCGCGGCGCTCTTCATCGACCAGCCACGACAGCGGCTCGGGAAATACCGACTCCGGGTAGTCCGCCGCTTCGCGCCGTTCGGCCTCCACGAACAGCGCCCAGCCGGAACCGAACCGGCGCAACGCGTTGTTCAATCGCGCCGCCGTGGCGATCAGTTCACCTTGTGTCGCGCTGTCCAGATCCGGCCCGCGAAACCGCGCCGTGCGCTGGAACGAGCCGTCCTTGTTGAGTACGACACCCGGCGCGACCAGCCCAGCCCAGGGCAACCAGTCTGCCAGGAGCGCGGGGCGTGTGCGGTATTCGGCAAGATGCATCATGGCGTGTTCTCCGTGGGCCTCATACGTCCAACAACATGCGGTGCTTGATGTGTCGAGCGAAAACCGCCATGAACTGCGCATCCAAGCGCGCGCCCCAGACCGCCAACGAGTGCCCGACGATCCACAGCGCAAGACCGGGGAGCCAGAGTTGCAACCCGAGACCGACCGCAGCGGCCAGCGTGCCGTTGGCAATCGCCACCGTGCGCGGCGCGCCACCCAGCAAAATGGGTTCGGTCAACGAACGGTGCAGCGGCACTTCAAAGCCAGATGCGTCAGCAGGGAGCGCGTTCATGCGATCACCGCTCCGCCGGCGAAGCTGAAGAAGGTCAGGAAGAACGAGGACGCGGCGAACGCGATCGACAGGCCGAAGACGATCTGCACCAGCTTGCGGAAGCCGCCGCTGGTGTCGCCGAACGCCAGCGTCAGGCCGGTGGTAATGATGATGATCACCGCGATGATGCGGGCCACCGGTCCCTGGATCGAGTCCAGCACCGATTGCAGCGGTGCCTCCCACGGCATGTTCGAGCCCGCTGCGTGCGCAGGCTGTGCCACGCACAGCAACAGCGCCGCCATGACGATGATCTGCATACCGACCTGAAGCCGGGCGTTGTGCAGAAGCGGATTTACGGAAGTGTGCAAAGGTGTCATGACGGTTCTCCGGGTGTTGATGAAAGGGAAGGGAAGGAAGGCATCAGCTCCGTGCTGAGCCGGTAGCCGTGGCTGTCGAAGCCGGTGACGCGGGCGATTTCCTGCACGCGGCGCGCATGGCCGCGACCGGCGATGTAGACGATGACGTTCACGGCCTCGGCGATCAGGGCGCGTGGTGCGGTCACGGCGACTTCGAGGATCAGTTGTTCCAGCCGCAGCAACGCGCCCGCTGCGGAACCGGCATGGACGGTCGCGATGCCGCCCGGATGGCCGGTGCCCCAAGCTTTGAGCAGGTCGAGCGCTTCGGCACCGCGTACCTCGCCCACGACAATGCGGTCCGGCCGCAGCCGCAGGGTCGAACGCACCAGCTCGGCCATGGTCACGACACCGGCACGGGTGCGCAGCGGGACGTGGTCGAGTGCCGTGCATTGCAGTTCCACCGTGTCTTCGAGCACGATCACGCGGTCGCCGGTGGCGGCGATTTCGTCGAGCAGGGCATTGGCCAGCGTGGTCTTGCCCGTGCTGGTGCCTCCCGCGATCAGGATGTTCTGGCGTTCGCGCACGGCTGTCTGCAGGAAGGCCGCTTGCGCCTCGGTCAGGATGCCGTCGGCCACGTAGGTGTCGAGCCGGATCAGGCTGACCGCGCGCTTGCGCAGCGCGAACACCGGCCCCGGCGTCACGGGCGGTAGCGCGCCCTCGAAACGCTCGCCCGTTTCTGGCAGTTCGGCGGATAACAGCGGCTTGCCCGCATGCACTTCGGCACGCACATGGGCGGCGACCAGCCGGATGATGCGTTCGCCGTCGGCGGGCGTGAGGCTGACACCCAGCGGTTCGCGCCCACTGCTCAGTCGATCGATCCACAGCGAACCGTCGGGGTTGAGCATGACTTCCACCACGTCCGGGTCGTTCAAGGCCTTGGCGATGTCCGGCCCCATCGCCGTGCGCAGCATGCGCACGCGACGTTCCAATGCCAGCGAGGCCGACAAGCCCTGATCGCGCGGCGGGTTGGTCATGACGGTGCTCCCCCGGATTCGTCGGCAGGTGCTGCGGCGCGAACGTTTTCTTGCTGTCCGAAGAACTGGCTGGGGTCGGGCTGGATTTCCTCTACCACGTCCTTGACCAGACTGCGCCCGCGCAGCAGATGCCGACCGAGTTGTTCGATAAACTGCTCGAAGCGTGCGCGACCCTGAGCGCGCGCCGCTTCCTGATGCGCTTCCGGTACCGGGGTGCTGACGGTCAGGAAGTAGCGCACGTAGAGCGCCAGCGTCTCGATCAGGATGTTCTGATCCCGCTCCAGCTTGTCGAGCTGGCGAGACAAGCGGTCCAGCCGCTTGGCGATGGCGGCTTCGCGCTGGTCGCCGGAGTCGGGCGACAGGAACGAGGCCAGCGCGGCGGCGACGATCGAGGATTTGGACAAACCCTTCATGGCCGCCAGCTCGTCGAGCCGCTTGGCGTGCTCGTGTTCGATGAAAAGGTTCAGACGTGTGCGGCTCATAGGGATATCCCGTCATCAGGGTCAAGTGCGGCTAGCCGCGCCGTGCGTAGCAGGCGTGGATCGAGTTGGGTGGGCAGCGACAAGTCGTCGTCATCGAACAGGCCCAGGTCGTCCACTGCGTGTTCTGGTTCCGGCGTGAATACGACTTCGGACAGTTCCGGCTGCTGCTGGTGGCCACCGTCGTCGATGGACTCGCCGTGCGCGGGCAGGACCAAGCCGAGAATCGGTGCGGCGGGTATCGCCAGTCCGGTCCAATCGTCCGGCCGCAATGGCGGTGCATCGGCGTAGTGCCCGAGTTGCAACGGCGGGGGCGGCAGCATGCGCGTCTTGAAATTCGCATCCAGGTAATAGCGAATTTTTTGCGCCTTGATCGGTGGATGGCCGGATACCATCACCACCTCGTCGTCGGGCGGCAGTTGCATGACCTCGCCGGGCGTGAGCAGCGGTCGTGCCGTCTCTTGCCGCGATACCATCAAGTGGCCGAGCCACGGGGCCAGCCGGTGGCCTGCGTAGTTGCGCTGCGCGCGCAATTCGGTTGCGGTGCCCAATGCTTCGGAAATACGTTTGGCCGTGCGTTCGTCGTTGGTGGCGAACGCGATGCGCACGTGGCAGTTATCGAGGATCGAATGGTTTTGGCCATAGGCCTTGTCGATCTGGTTGAGCGACTGAGCAATGAGAAATGCGCGCAGTCCGTAGCCGGCCATGAAGGCCAGGGCGGACTCGAAGAAGTCGAGCCGACCCAGTGCCGGGAACTCGTCGAGCATCAGCAGCAACTTGTGGCGTCGGACAATGCCGTCTGAACCATCGAGTGACTCGGTCAGGCGTCGCCCGATCTGGTTGAGGATCAGCCGGATCAAGGGCTTGGTACGGCTGATGTCCGAGGGCGGCACCACCAGGTACAGCGACACCGGGTGGCCGGCATCAATCAAGTCGGCGATGCGCCAGTCGCAGCGTGACGTGACTTCGGCCACGGTGGGATCGCGGTACAGACCCAAGAAACTCATCGCGGTGGATAGAACACCGGATCGCTCGTTGTCGCTTTTGTTCATTACCTCGCGCGCTGCCGATGCGACCACCGGGTGTGTTGTTTCGCCTAGGTGTCGCGTCGTCATCATCCGGTGCAGCGTGACCTCGAACGGGCAGGCCGGATCGGACAGAAAATTGGCGACGCCGCGCAGCGTTTTGTCCTCGCTGGCGTAGAGCACATGCAGGATCGCGCCGACCAGCAGTGCGTGTGAAGTCTTCTCCCAATGGTTGCGCCGCTCCAGAGCGCCTTCGGGATCGACCAGGATATCGGCGATGTTCTGCACGTCGCGCACCTCGTGCATGCCGCGCCGAACTTCAAGCAGCGGGTTGTATGCAGCGGAGCGTGCATCGGTCGGGTTGAACAGCAGGCAGTGTGAGAAGCGTGCGCGCCAACCGGCGGTCAAGGTCCAGTTCTCGCCCTTGATGTCGTGGATCACGGCCGAGCCGGGCCACGAAAGTAGCGTTGGCACAACCAGGCCGACACCCTTGCCGGAGCGGGTAGGCGCGAAGGCCATCACATGCTCTGGACCTTCGTGGCGCAGGTAGTCGCCATCTTTGCGGCCCAGAAAAACGCCGGCAGGGCCGGTCAGCCCGGAACTGCGGATTTCAGCGGGCAGCGCCCAGCGTGCCGAACCGTAGGTCGTGACCAGCTTGGACTGCCGTGCGCGCCACACCGACATGGCGATGGCCACCATCGCACCGGCGAAGCCGCTGCACGCTGCGATGGCGCCGCCGCGCAGGAAGATGTCGGGCGCATAGGCATCGAAGAAGTACCACCACTCGAACAGCCGCCACGGGTGATAGATGGGTGTGCCCAGCAGGTCGAACCACGGCGCACCGAGGCGCATCTGGTATCCGAGTGCCGCCGCCGTCCACTGGGTGGCACTCCATAGCCCCAGTAATGCGGTGGCGAAAACCATCGTGATCTGGCCAATCAGCACACCGGTCGGCACCATGCGCTACCCCCTCATGTGATTTCTCGATTCAATCCAATTCGATGGACCGTCAGCGCGGTACCCGCGAATCAGGATCGGCCGATCGTCAAGTCTCAAAGCGGCACCGATCCGGCACCGTTTTAAACATCACAAGTTTGGGGGCGCCGCGAGTATGAGAAAACCCGCTCCGGCGAAGGTCGGCTAAGAGGGGAGTACAGCGATGATTATTTACGTTCAGCGCTGATCGTTCGTCGGTTCGAGCAGTCTGCTTGCAACTAAACGTTTCCAAAAGGCTGACGCATTCCCGCCCCAGAACGCATCACGTACATAGGGAGTCAATGGCAGCCTGCGACGCAGGCGCTCCGGCAGATCGATGCGCTACATGCTAAAACACTGGAAGGGGTTGACGCTGTTTCTCCGGAAAGCCGGGGCGCCTGTTGACAATAATCGGATTCATGCCGCTAGCGGCATGAACAATATAATGCCGACTCCCGGATTATGCCGCGGTCGCGTCGCATGCTGACACTTTTGTGAAGGGAACCCTGATTCTGGTCGCTGGATTTGTCGGCATAATAAAAAGTCTTTCAAGGAAGGTGAGCAAGGGGGCAGTGGCTGGTAACCGTCTGGCACGAGGCCGC
This sequence comes from Pseudundibacterium arcticum, assembly GCF_042646465.1. Lineage (NCBI taxonomy): Bacteria > Pseudomonadati > Pseudomonadota > Betaproteobacteria > Burkholderiales > Oxalobacteraceae > Pseudundibacterium > Pseudundibacterium arcticum. Next base: position 1,704 of record NZ_JBHRTP010000086.1, on the reverse strand, counting down.
TGACGGTGGCCTGTGCGAGCGCGCCGTCTTCGAATGGTTCTGTCATCGTAGATTTCTCATTGGCGGTCAAGATTCACAGCCTGAAGAGGCCACAAGGATTATGCCGCGTCACTGACCATAAAAGGCAGGACAGATGCGCACCTGAACCCTCTGCGCGGCATAATTCGGGAGTCGGCATTATATTGTCGAGCGGGCTCTGAAAAAAGCCATCATCCACCGCAAGAATTCGTTGTTCTATCGCAGCGTGCGCGGCGCCGAGGTCGGCGACATCTTTATGAGCCTGATCTATACATGCGAGTCATGCAAGGCCAACCCGTTCGAGTATTTGCAGGCCTTGCAGAAGCATGCGGCCGACGCGGCCGACAAGCCGCATCTCTGGCTGCCATGGAATTACGAGGAAGCACTGGCCCATCATTAGCGGCGGCGTGTCAGGGTCACGCGGCCACCTGCAGCCGGCGCCATGGCGGCGGGACGTTTGCCTGCGCCGGATCGCCACCCATCAGGAGCACCTGCAACTCGCACGCCTCGAGCGTGCGGGCCGGACTCGCGCCGTCCGGCCAGAAGGCCAAGCGTCCGCTCGACAAACGCTTCTGGCACATCCAGTAGCCGCCCCCGTCATACATCAAAATCTTGATCGCGCTGCGACGGCGGTTGCTGAAAACGAACAGGCCGCCGCTGAACGGGTCGGCGTCGAGGCGCTGCCGGCACAGGGCGACAAGGCCGTCGATTCCGGCGCGAAAGTCGATCGGATCGACCGCCACCAGGATGCGCATGTGCGGCGTGATTTGGATCATCGCGCGCTCCAGAAAGCGCTGGCAAGGCCGGCAAGGCCATCGATGTTGCCCAGCTCGACACGCATCTTGCCGCCCCGTGCATTCTCCATCTCGACGACGCATTGGGCCGCCGGCACGGCGCTCGATGCCGGCTGCGCAAACAGTTCAACGAACTGGGAAGCCGCCTTGGCCGTTCGCGTTGAGCCGGCGTTACGGGCGATATGCTTCTTCAACAGGTTGCAATCGACACGCAACTCCTGCGCGGTCCGCTGTAAGCCATGTTGCGCCACCAGGCCCACCGCCGAAGCCCATAGCGCATTGGAGATGCGCTCACCGCGCTTACGGCCCTTACGCCAGAGCGCAAAGCGGTCTTTGACTTGCTCGAGGCTCTCGCCAGGCCACACATCTTCCGCGGATTTCGTCGTTGCCTTCATCGTCTGCTCCATTCGTGATTGATATGGGAGCGACGATAGCAAGTCGGCTAAGAAAATTCATGCAGCTTTGCCGGAAGGACACTATCGTTTCGCGGGATTGTGGGCCTAGACACCGAGACATTTAAGACGAGCTTCGTGATCTGAGATACGCATTCTGTCCGAACGACACCTTGTACTAGATATGCGGGAGCAAATGCCTTCGCCTTTTTGAAGAACGCTAGGCTCGATGGGTCCTGACAATCACATTCCAACACGCGATCATGTTTGAACTTATACACATGGCAGTCAGAAATCTCCCGTACTCAGAAGCCTCTCAGTTCCACTACTGCGCTCCAACAGGCGCGTGGCCACTTCTTCGATGCGCCCCCTGTTTTGATTAAAAGTACTAACCCAACTCTGGCCAGACGAGGAAGTGAGGTCGAAGTGATCCTCAAGCGCCTCGCGTGAAATAACGCACCATACTCTGTCACCATCGACAATAGCCTGGAACGCAACCC
>NZ_JBHRTP010000085.1:0-55067 GCF_042646465.1 Pseudundibacterium arcticum | reverse complement strand
GAATTATCCAGATCAGATGCAACATGCCTTGGCCCCTCTGTGAAAGCGAACGAGAAATTGCTCTTGCCCCCGAAAAACGTATTCCAGAATTTATAATTTTGTTCGAAGAATAGAAATTACGAATTGAGAAATCGCAAAGACGGACACACTCAAGGAATCCATGGAAAATAAATTTTGGAATTCAAGCTGGGCCAATTGCACGGATGAGCGGCTGCTTTGTAGCGCCACGACCGACCGGCCGGTGTTGGCTGGTTTGCGACGATAAGCACAAATACTAAAAACAGCGCTGAACATACTTAATCGCACTCCCTTACCCCACGCGCACTTGGTTTTTGAGGCTGCCCTTCTTTCGGGTCACAGCCACCTGCAACTCGTGGCCGAAGCTGCCCTCATCTAATTCGTGCGCCAGCGCACAGACAGTGCCCGCTTTGGTATGTATTCTGCACAGACTAAGATGAAGTAATGGCAGCGATTCCGAACCGCCTCCAGCGGAGGAGGTCAAGTTTGAAAATCGACGTTCTAATACATCCATTACATCCATTGCAGTTTTAAGGATTTAATCCCTTCAGGAGGGTTATTATGAAATGGGCAGGTATGTATCTCGTTGGTTTTCTTGTCCTGATTTGCGGTCTTCTGGCGGCGCTTTGGAAATTGGGTATTCTGACCAGCATCGGCACGACGTGGACAGTGATCGGAGTCGTGATCGCGATCGGCATTGGCATCATGCTTGCAGTGTCCAATAGCGGCAGCAAAGAAAACATCGAGATCGACCGAAAATGAGCGGCTCGTGCATGGCTCCTAGTTACGCTGCGACCATTAGGCAACGAACGGACAGCAGAAGCTTCGCGACCCAACGGGGCACTGGGTTAGCCTCCGCCCCCCTAGACTTCCAAGTCGAAGCTGCCAGATATGCGCTACACGCATGTATTTCTTAGGAGAATGAGATGAATGAAAAATCTGAGTTGAGTGATTTAGCGGGGGCTTTGTTACGAGGTTTGCAGGGGGCACCGAAGAAGAATAAAGACTACGCCAGAATCGCTGAGTATGCAGCCACTATTTTCGGAATGTCTGTCCGCTCGATATCACAAGAATTGTTCCTTGAAAACGTTAACAACATCATGATTTTTTTCAAGGGATTCGTTAAATTTTGCGGTTTGGCAGTCGGACTTTCTGATGATGAATGCAATGACGCATTTGAGGTATTTTTTGTCGAAATCACAGGTTTGCCTCATCAGGACGGAGCAATGACTTTCAGTGTCTTGGACAGGATGGCGAACACGCCAGAAGGTATTGCACTAATCAAAGCGGGACAACTGGCTGCTTACGATTGCCAAGAAGGCAATATTGCTGGGGCAATAGCGGCACTGGGCAAAGCACTCGGCATTTGAATAGGTGATTCGCACCTGAGCACAAAACTGGGACAGCATCTTTATTGGCGTTGTTGCATTAATGCAATCATTTAAGGCAGTCATCGAGCAAAGGTACGGTGTCTCGCAGCGCGCGGCAAAGGTCGAGGTAATCCCGTGGCTCATCGCTATGCCACCGTCGCGCAATCGCCAGCACCGATCGACCGGCCGGATTTGGCCGACTCCAGCCTTTCAGGCGCAAATTAGTTTTGACTTAATAGGACATCACATGTCGGATCAAGTCTGGACCAATACACTTTTAGCTTCGCCATCGCAATTCACAGCTTGCAAAAGCGGCAAATGTAACTGACTGGAAAATTTGCACCAGAACCTTAAACATTGTCATGACAAAGGTTTGCAAAACCGGGCCGATGGAATCAAATCAGACGCGCTCAATCACTATTGCAATTCCCTGGCCGACGCCTATGCACATTGTGCATAATGCGTAGCGTCCACCGGTACGATGCAACTGATACATCGCGGTCGTCACTAGCCGCGCGCCACTCATGCCGAGCGGATGGCCCAATGCTATCGCGCCGCCATTCGGATTCACACGTGGATCGCTGTCCTGCAAGCCCAGCATGCGCATCACGGCCAGCCCTTGCGCGGCGAATGCCTCATTCAATTCGATCACATGCATCTGGTCCAGCGTCATACCCAATTGCTGTAGCAGCTTTTGGGTTGCAGGCGCCGGACCGATGCCCATCACGCGCGGTGCGACGCCTGCGGTTGACATGCCGACAATGCGTGCTTGTGGCGTCAGGCCGTGCCGCTTCGCACCGGCTTCACTGGCCAGCAACAGCGCACAGGCGCCATCGTTGATACCGGATGCATTGCCTGCGGTCACGGTGCCATCCGGGTGCACCACACCCTTCAATTTTGCCAGCGCTTCCATGCTGGTTGCGCGCGGATGCTCGTCATGCAACACCGTAATAGGCTCGCCCTTTTTCTGCGGAATGATGACCGGCGTAATCTCTTGCGCGAATAGGCCGTTCTGTTGCGCGACTGCAGCCTTGTTCTGACTGGCGAGCGCAAACAAATCCTGATCTTCGCGGCTGATGCGGAACTCGGTGGCGACGTTTTCAGCCGTCTGTGGCATCGTCTCGACGCCGTACTGCGCTTGCATCAGCGGGTTGACGAAACGCCAGCCCATCGTGGTGTCGAAAATTTCTGTCCTGCGCGAAAAGGCGCTGTCGGCTTTGCCCATCACGAACGGCGCACGCGTCATCGATTCGACGCCGCCTGCGATCATCAGATCAGTGTCGCCGGACCGGATCGCACGCGCGGCAGTGCCCACCGCATCCATGCCTGAGCCGCATAAACGATTGATGGTGGAACCCGGCACTTCCTGCGGCAGGCCTGCCAGCAACGCAGACATGCGCGCCACGTTGCGATTGTCTTCACCCGACTGATTGGCGCAACCATAAATCACATCCTGCACCGCGGCCCAATCCAGCTTGGGATGACGCGCAATCAACGCGCGCAGCGGGATTGCGCCAAGGTCGTCGGCGCGCAAATCTTTCAAGGCGCCGCCATAGCGGCCGATCGGGGTACGCAATGCGTCGCAAATATAGGCTTGGTTCATGGGATGGCGAAATAAAAAAATGGATGGGTCGCTCCAGCGACAGTAGCGGGCTTACGCAGCCCGACTGCGCTGCCGGATTAAAGTTGACAAGGCTGTTAATTTCTCCAAGAGCCGTTCGCGCTGAGATCCGCTCGCCCTGAGTAGGTCCGTCCGCCCTGAGTAGCGAAGCGTATCGAAGGGAGCGTTTTTCAGGCCGCGCCAGGCTTCGATACGCCGCTGTGCGGCTACTCAGCCCGAACGGATAACTGAGGTGGTGAGAAACTAACACTCCTCGTAAAATTGATAATAAATATGGGAGTATGCATAAAAACATGTCACTTCCCGCATAGTTTTAAAGGCATATAAATATATACACGCTCCAGTATATTTTATGGCTGCAGCGCCCCAGCTTGCAGATGGCTGGCTGGCAGCATTGCTGCTCCCGACAGTCTGAACAAGCTGGTCGCCTCAAGGTCAAGCACGTCCACACCAAGCTGGTTCTGCATGGTCCACTGCCAGCGTATGATCCCCAGCCAAGGTTTTGACGACGACGTGCGCGACTCATGGACCAGCACGTTCAAGGTCAACAGATCGCCGGGGCGCACCGGATGCGGCCACTTTACGTAGTTCAGGCCGGGCGATGCATACGATTCAGATCCATTCAGAATGCCGTTGCTGATCAGTCCCATCGCCATTGCGCAGGTATGCCAGCCACTGGCGATCAAGCCATCCCAGGGTCCCTGTTCTGCCTGTATCGGGTCGGTATGAAACCACTGCGCATCGTACTTGCGGGCAAAGGCAAGGACTTCTTCGGCATCGACCTCTACCGGGCCTAGTGTGAAGTGCGTGCCGCTGGTCAGATCTGCAAATTTCATGGGGCCGCCTGGTTGAATTGTGGGCTACGCTTCTCCTTGATGGCGGCCAGCCCTTCGCGTGCGTCCGCCTGGCCGAAGCCCATGATCTCGGCATTCAGGGAGGCTTCAAAAGCCGGCCAGGCGGCGCGCAACCAATGATTGAGCGAGCGCTTGGTATGGGTCAGTGCGCTCTGGCTGCCTGCCGCCAGCCGCTGCGCGATCTGCAATGCCTGGTCTTGCAGTTGCTCGGGCGCGACCGCGAGGCTGACCAGGCCGATCCGTTCCGCCTCCTCGCCGCTGACCGTTTCACACAGCAGTAAATAGTATTTTGCCTTGGCCATGCTGCACAACAGCGGCCAGATCAGCGCCGCATGATCGCCCGCGGCGACTCCTAATTTAGTGTGTCCGTCGATCAATTTGGCGCTGCGCGACGCCACCGAGATATCGGCCAGCAATGCCACCGCCAATCCGGCGCCGACAGCCGCGCCATGGATCGCGGAAACAATCGGCTTGTCGCAATCGATGATGCCCTGCGCCAGTTCGCGTGCCTCGCGCATCACGCGCATGCGCGCGTGCTCGGAGTGCAGCATGTCTTCCACCATGCCCAGTTCACCGCCGGCACAAAATGCCTTGCCTTCACTGCGCACCAGCACAACCCTTACCTGCGGATGCGCATTCAGTGTGCGCCAGATCGAAGCCAGTGCGCCGTGGCCTTGCGCATCGGTCACCGGCATGCCGCCTGGCGGTTGAAATATCAGATGCGCGATGCCGTGATCGTCGATCTCGACCCGGAAATTGCTGGTGTCGACCGGAATGGAAATACTCATGCAGAGATCCTTTCGGTCCAGAAACGCTGCTGCAGCAAGGGGCTGATGCGGTAGCGTTCGCTACGATAGGCGGCAAATAAATTGTCGAGCAGATTGACGGTGTAATCAACGCCGATCTGCTGCAGCCATTCAAACGGCCCGGCCGGATAATTGGTGCCCAGCTTCATCGCCAGATCGGCGCTCGCTGCGTCGCACACGCCCTGATGCACGGCATCGGCGCCCTCGTTGATCAGCATCGCGACCGTGCGTGCGATCAACAGACCCGGCACATCGCGCATGACGATCGCCTGCAGGCCGCAGGCGGCAAGCGTGGCCGCGATGCTGGTCTGCGCTTCAGACGACATGCCTGGAGCAAATGCAATGCCGATTGCATCGCTGCGTTCGGACAGCAGCGGCAGATCGATGACGGCAAGTTGCCTGCTGTTTCGCTCACAGGCAAGTTGGGCGGCAGTGCGGCCATCGGTCAGATGCAATTCCGTAGCGCCGATCCGCAAACCATTCCAGTTGCTGTCGGCGGCATGGGAAAATGCCACCTGCCTGCCATCGAGCCAGTTCACAAGGCGCAACATCAGCGCGCTGTTGCCCGCAACTGCAATCGGCAGCATCGGATGGCCGGTTGGCTTATCCGCCGCGGGAGGCGGCACGTCTTCATAAAAACCCTTGCCCACTTTACGTCCGAGACGGCCGCCGTCAACCAGCGCTTTCTGCACCAGCGACGGGAGATAGCGGCGGTCGCCGTAATTGGCATCGAACACCGAGACGGTCACCGCGTAGTTGATGTCATGCCCGATCAGGTCCATCAGCTCGCACGGCCCCATCCGGAACCCTGCGCTGCGGGCAGCCCGATCGAGTTGGGCCGGCGTGGCGGCCTGTTCCTGCAGCAAGGCCAGGGCTTCCGCATAGAACGGGCGCGCAATCCGGTTGACGATAAAGCCCGGTGTCGATTTTGCATGCACTGCTGTCTTGCCCCAGCGACGCGAGAGGTCGACAATCGCATCGGCGACAGCGGCGGCAGTCTCCGCGCCGGACACCACTTCGACCAGTTTCATCAAGGGCACAGGATTAAAAAAATGCATGCCGACCACACGCTCGGGATGCCGCATGCCGTTGGCAAGTGCGGTAATCGAAATGGACGAGGTATTCGATGCCAGGATGGTATGGCGGCCAACGTGTATTTCCAGTTCGCGCAGCAAGGTTTGCTTGGCTTGCAGTTGCTCAACGATCACTTCCACCACCAGTGCGGCGTCGGCCAGATCGGCCAGCGTGTCAACCGGCACTATGCGCGCCAGAATCGCCGCCCGCTCCGGCCCCGACATGCGTCCCTTGCCGACCAATCCAGACAGTGCGGCAGCAATATTGTCATGGGCTGCGCGTGCCGCATCCGGGCGCGCATCCATCAAGCGCACCGGATGCCCTGCAGCTGCAGCGACTTGCGCGATACCCGCGCCCATGGTACCCGCGCCAATTACGCCAACCAGTTGTTGCACTGCTGGCTGAGTATTGAATTTATATTCAGATGTCATTGGACTGGGCTCGTTCATGACTTCACCCAGGCGGCCGGACGTTTGGCCAGAAATGCCGCAAATCCTTCGCGTGCTTCCGGCGTCGCGCGTACCCGTGCAATCGTCTGGGCGGTCAGTTCGCGCACCACCTCATCCACCTCGGCCACGGCGAGCTGACCAAATAGCCGCTTGATCTCGCCCAGTGCCCCGGGGCCGTTGGCCAGCAGTTGGACGATGGTCTTCTCAATGGCGGCATCCAGCTGGTCCGCTTCCACGATTTCGTGCACCAGACCGATCTCTGCGGCGCGTGCCGTGTCGATCTGTTCTGCCGTCAATGCCAGACGCAGCGCCTGACGCTTGCCAACCGCATTGATCAGGTAAGGGCCGATCACGGACGGCAGGATGCCGAACTTTGCCTCACTCACCGCAAAGCGCGCCTGCGGCACCGCAAACACGATGTCGCAGGCGCAGCATAGGCCGACACCGCCGCCATAGGCGGCGCCCTGAACCCGTGCGATAACCGGTTTGTCGCAGGTCTGGATCATCTGCATCATGCACGCAAAGCGCCGCGCATCGGCCAGATTGGCCTGCTGCGAATTATTGCTGGCGCGCTCCATCCAGCGCAGGTCTGCTCCGGCGCTGAAGGCCCGGCCTTCGGCGGCAAGCACGACCACCCGGGTGTCGTGCGAATGGCTGAGTGCGTCGAATACAGCGCTCAACTCAGCGATCATTGTTTCGTCAAACGCATTCAAGGTTTCCGGTTTGGCGAGCGTGACATGCGAGACGCCGCGCGCGTCGGTCGCCAGTTTGAGCGTTTGGTAATTTGAATCGGCCAACATGACTCCTGCTAACAATTGAACATAAGGAAGCGAATAGATGGGGCGCGATAGCCGCCTGGCTATCCAGCGGCTCAGTAGGTCTCGACGTGGAAACGCCCTTCCCTGACCATCTTGCCGTGCAGCGACGGCCAGTCCATGCCGACCGCGCTGCAGTTATCGCGCAGCGCTTCCATGACGCCGGTCTCCATGCCTTTCAGGCCGCAGATATAGATGTAAGTGTCGCCGCTGAGCAAATCGGTCACAGTCCTGCCGGCGTCGCGGATCTTGTCCTGCACATAAGCGCGTGGCTGGCTTTCGACGCGGGAGAACGCCAGATGCATGTTGATGAAGGCTGGAGGCAGCTTCAGAAGTGGACCGAAATACGGCAATTCTTCCGGCTTGCGCGCGCCAAAAAACAGCATCAGCTTGCCATTCATGGCCTGCCCTTTTGCTGCCAGCCGCCGCCGATGCTCGGTCATTGCGCGCATCGGGGCCGAGCCGGTGCCGGTGCAAATCATCAGCAGGTTGGAACCAGGATGATTCGGCACCAGGTAGTTGGTGCCGAACGGGCCAGTGACCTGCACGCTATCGCCTTTTTGCAAATCGCATAAATAATTGGAGCCGACCCCGCGTACCGGTTGGCCTTCATGGTCTTCGGTGACGCGTTTGACGGTCAGTGCCAAGTTGTTGTAGCCGTCACGCTCGCCTTCGCGCGGACTGGCGACCGAATACATGCGCAAGTAATGCGGCTTGCCGCTGGCATCGGCGCCGGGCGGAATGATGCCGATCGACTGCCCTTCGAGAATCGGGAAGAACTGGGTGCCGAAGTCCAGCACGATATGATGTATGTCGCTTTGTGTATCCGCCGCCGTGAGCCGGTAATTGCCCGCCACCGTTGCCGTTACAGGTTTTTTCAGCGTGTACAGATTCAGGTATGGATGCGCGGCCGACCACGGCGCCATCGTGGATGATGGGGACGTGGCTGCGTTGATCTGCATCCCTTCATTACTGACTCCCTCGGCAGTGTCGTCGTCGGCAGAAGTCACCAGCGCATTGTCGGGCACCTGCTGCTGTAGCGGCAATTCATCCCAGCCAAACTGTTCTGCCAGCGAATACGCGGCGTCTTTCGGCACGGTTCTCCAGTGATCGATCGAGCCGGTCGGGCATGGCGAAATGCACTGAAGGCATCCATTACAGATATCCACATTCACCACGTAGTTGCGACTATCGTGGGTGATGGCATCGACCGGGCAGGTTTCTTCGCAGGTATTGCAACGAATGCAGACCTCGGGATCAATCAGGTGTTGTCGTATCAATACGATCGGTGTGGTGGCGTTCATGGCATGTCGTCCATATGGTGCAGGAAGATCAAAGCGGGTTGGCCGATGCATTACACCGGCCGGCCTTTTTTGCTTAGTTGAAGCGGACGTACTCGAAATCAATCGCTTGCCGGTTGATGCCAACCGGTGGCGGCGCGATCCAGTTCGCCATTTTTCCTGGTTCAATCACACGCACCATCAATGACGCAACGTAGGCACGGTCTGCTTCACTTGGCAGCCAGTTGCGCGCATTTGCTGCCCATTCCGCTTCTGAAATCAGCTGGCCATCCGGCGAGACCTTGCATGCAGCCATCGGGCCAATATGCCGATTAAACGCCTTGTGTGGCGTGACAAGACGGAAGCTTAGCCCTGCTTTTTCAATCACCCGGTTCCAGCGTCCGACTCCAGCAACCGAGTCACGGATATAGTCATCGCGCAGTAATTCGTTGAGCGAGTTCAACATCGGCACCTCGCGTTCGACCAGCTTGCCGTTCGCTACTTCGAGGATGCGGTACTGGCTATTCTTCAATGAATGATCATCATCGCGCTTCATTTCTTCGTAACGGCCTTTCAAGCCGGCGCTGTAGAACGCGGCAGCGTTGGACGATTGATCCGCACCGAAGAGATCGATGGTGACGCTGAAGTGAAAATTCAGATAGCGCTGGATGGTCGGCAGATCGATCACGCCCTTCGCGCGCACCTGCGCCGGATCCTCGATGCCAAACTCTTTCATGATTTGGCAGGTACGGTTGATGACTCGTGAAATGCCCGATTCACCGACGAACATGTGATGCGCCTCTTCGGTCAGCATGAAGCGGCAGGTGCGGGACAGCGGATCAAAACCGGATTCCGCCAGCGCATTCAACTGGAACTTGCCATCGCGGTCGGTAAAGTACGTAAACATATAAAACGCGAGCCAGTCCGGCGTCTCTTCATTGAACGCTTCCAGAATGCGCGGCTTGTCGACGTCGCCGGAATTACGCTGCAACAGTGCTTCGGCTTCTTCGCGGCCGTCACGGCCAAAATGCTTGTGCAGCAGGTAGACCATTGCCCACAAGTGGCGGCCTTCTTCGACATTGATCTGAAACAGGTTGCGCAAATCGTAATTGGACGGCGCAGTCAGGCCGAGGTGACGCTGCTGTTCCACTGAGGCCGGTTCGGTATCGCCTTGCGTGACGATCATGCGACGCAGATTGGCGCGATGTTCACCCGGCACTTCCTGCCATGCATCCTGACCCTTGCTCTCGCCGAAATTGACCTTGCGCCCTTCTTCGGCCTGCGCCAGGAAGATACCCCAGCGATAGTCCGGCATCTTCACATGGCCGAAATTGGCCCAACCTTCAGGTGTGACATTGATGGCAGTACGCAGATAAACGTCGTGATTGGTTGAGCCATCCGGGCCCATGTCGCGCCACCAGTTCAAGTAATTCGGCTGCCAATGTTCCAGCGCACGCTGCAGTGTCTTGTCTTCCGACAGATTGACGTTGTTTGGAATTGTTTCACTGTAATCAATTGTGCTCACGGTAAATTCCTTTAATCAGAGTTAATGCAAGAGTTGTTATCGTCAATCTATAAACCTAGAAACAGCAGTTGACCGCTTGTTAGCTTCGATAAGTTCATGAATTGATTTAAATTTTTCATGGTTAAACAGTTCACCGTTTGGGTGACACCGCTACAGGTGCGATTGCACGTTTTTCCGTCTCCCTGGCGTTGTTGCTCCTCCTACCAGGATGCAGCCTGCGTCGTCGTCGTCCCTAGCCAGAAAGCCGGAAAAACGCACACTCGTACCTGTCCAACTGCCGTTTCTAGGTTAAACGCGGTTCATATCGAATTGGGCCTTGTTGCCGCTGCCATAGACCTTCAGCGCACCTAGTTCACCCACCGCATTCGGGCGGATGAAAATCCAGTTTTGCCAAGCAGTCAAACGGCCGAAAATACGCGTTTCCATCGTTTCCTTGCCATTGAAGCGCAGATTGGCTTCCAGACCAGTCAGGGCATCGGGCGACATGCTGGCGCGCTCTTCCAGTACCATGCGCGTTTCATCGGCCCAATCCAGGTCATCCGGATCGGCGGTGATCATGCCCAGTGCAAGGGCCTGGCCCGCATCGAGTGATTGCCCAACGGTGTTGCGTACTGCGGCGATCTCGGCCTCGTCTTCATAGAAACGGCGTGCGATACGCGATTGCGCGGTGACCATCGGCAAGCTGCCGAAATTGAGCGCGGATACGGCGATACGCGGTGCGCGCTGCGGTGTCGATGGCAGGGCAAGCATATAGCTGCGGTCGGCCGCCAATGCAATTTCGAGCAAGCTGCCGGCAAAGCAGGAGCCTTCGTCGATCAGTGCAAACAGCGAACGCGACGACACATCGAGTCGCGCCAGCGTGCGACGCAAAAAGCCGATGGTTTCGCGCACCAGCCAGTGCGACTGGTGCGCCAGCAACGTGGCGTCGCTCGCGAGCACTGCCTGCGCATCGCCGCGGGTCTTCAGGATCCAGGTGCCGATCTCGAGTTCGTTGGTGCGCATGTGCAAAATCGCATCATCGAGTTCCCGCGTCATCTGCAGCGGCCACCATTGCACGCCTGCGGCTTCGATGCCGGCGATATCGGTTGGTTGCGGCGCAGTTGGCGCCTTGACCGTCAGGGTCGCATTGCGCGCGGCGCGATCAATCACGATGCTGACAAATTCATAATCGATCGTCGTGTCTGTCTGCGTCCGGTTTAAAGGCGTCAGCTTGACGCCTTTGCCGTCTGCAGGACGGTCGCTCTTGGCGGCCAGCGCCAGTGCATGGTCACGCACGGTTTTCTGGAACTGCGCGGGTGTCGCGATTTCATCTACCAGACGCCAGTCTTTGGCACGCTGTCCGCGCACGCCTTCGGAGGTGGTGCAGAAGATATCGGCATGATCATGGCGCACCTTGCGCTTGTCGGTCAGGCGTGTCAGCCCGCCGGTGCCGGGCAACACGCCCAACAGGGGTACTTCCGGCAGGCTGACAGAAGAAGCCCGATCATCGACCAGAATGATTTCATCGCAGGCGGCGGCCAGCTCATAGCCACCACCAGCGCAGGCGCCATTGACTGCCGCGATGAATTTCAAACCGGAGTAGCGGCTGGAATCTTCCAGGCCATTGCGCGTTTCATTGGTGAATTTGCAAAAATTGACTTTCCACGAATGGGTTGATTTTCCCAGCATGAAGATGTTGGCACCAGAACAGAAAATGCGATCCTTGCTGCTGGTGAGAATCACCGTACGCACTTCTGGATGTTCAAAGCGAATCCGCTGTACGGCATCATTGAGCTCGATGTCGACACCGAGGTCATAGGAATTGAGCTTGAGCTTGTAACCTTCCTTTAAGCCACCATCCTCATTGATGTTCATGGTCAGTGTGGCAATCGGTCCATCGCAGGCAATGGACCAGTGTTTATAACGCTCAGGTGCGGTTTGATAGTTGATTTGCGGCGAGGTATTCATGGCACTCCACGTAGGCATTATGCTGCGTTGATAAAATCTATAAACGCAATATAGTGCATATAAATTCAGTAGTCAAGCATCAAAATGCAGTTTTTATGACTGATGAAAGACGGAAAGACGGAAGAATTTTGAGCGGACAACGGAATGCCGCCCTGCCAGTTGGAAAATAATGATGCGGACAGCGGCGCATGACAGGCTGTCCGCGGCGTTTTTGACTTTGGTTTGAAGGTGCGCACAGTGCTGGCGCCGGGGCATAGTCCAGGAAGGATTTGAGACCGGGAGGGTGGTATATCAGGCAGAACGGTTTTTTTAAAGCCCGCCCAACTTGCCTGTCACCTGCTATTCGGCCCGTATTGCCAGTGCGGTAGCGCGCATGGCTTGATTCAGCGTGGCCGGCGCGGGCCGGAGCATAGGCTTGTATTCGTAATTGTTGTGCTCACAGCAAACACTGGTTTTAGCAATCCCGACAAGCCGTTCGTCCTGAGTAGCCCGCAGGGCGTATCGAAGGCTGCGCAGCCTTCGATATGCTCCCTTCGATATGCTCCCTTCGATATGCTCCCTTCGATACGCTTCGCTACTCAGGGCGATCGGACCTACTCAGGGCGAACCGGCCTATTCAGGACGAACGGCCTTTTGCGTACCATGCATTCAACCCCTTACCACAGGCTGAATAGCTTGCATTCAAAATTCATGGGGAGTATAGGCAATAACACCACAGTTACCGCTCATATTCTGCGGCCTTTCAAAAATACATGGGTATGTATATGGTTTCTGAAGAGTAATGGCGGACAGCCTGATCCGCCCATCTGCAAGGGTAGCCGCGGCAGAAAGCGCTATTTATTGTGCTGGAGCGGCTCTTGCAAATCGGCAAAACCACTGGCGGACAAGACAAGGGCAGGCTCGAGGCCTGCCCTTGTCTTGTATCAGCATCCGCATCTTTGGCGCAAGTCGGAAAAACTGGCTTCCCACCCCACCTTGTCTGCTGCCTTGTAACGCCTAATAAAACACTTTGTCCTGCGCCAGCACGGAACCCCGCAACTGGTCTACCAGGCCCATAAAAGCCGCTTCCTGCGTCATATCACTGGTATCGAACACTTCATCGGCCTTGGAATAAAATTGTGCGCGGCTTTCCATGATGCGCTTCAAATCCTCCATTGCTTCACGGTTGCCGGAGGTCGGTCGCGTGTCGCCTTGGGCCAGCACTCGCCCCATATGATCTTCCGGAGATGCCTTCATCCAGACTGTGTACGTATGCGAAAGCAACAGCTTGAATGTCGCAGGGTCCGATACGATGCCGCCTGGCGTGGCAATCACGGCGCGTCGAAAGCGGCGGATCACATCTTCCAGCGCGCGATATTCATAGCGCCGGTAGGCACTGGGTCCATACAGATTATAAATTTCTGAAATGCTGCAACCAGCCAACGCTTCGATCTGCCGGCTCAGTTCGATGAACGGCACCGCCCAGTTATCTGCCAACATCTGCCCCAGCGTCGATTTGCCGGCGCCGCGCAGACCGATCATTGCCACGCGCTGACGGCGTGCCGATTCGCTGGTCGGCGCATCATAAACGCCCGCCAGTGCGGCGCGGCCCTTGGCCAGCTCAGTCTCCGAGCGGCCACGCAGAATTTCACGAATCATCAGCCATTCCGGCGACGATGCAGTCTCATCGCCGATCGCTTCGGCCAGCGTGCAATTGAGCACCGAGGTGAGTTGCCGCAGAAATAGGACCGTGACATTGCCCACACCAGATTCAAGGTTGGCAAGATGGCGCTCAGACACATCGGCCATGCGTGCCAGCGCCTTACGCGTCAGGCCGCGCCGCGCACGCAGGGTTTTCAAGCGCTCGCCGAGCGCAATCAGGAATGGATCTTTGGCTTGCTCTGAACTGTCAGTCATAAATATTGCCGTAAAAAATTATTTATCCTTGCCGCGCTCATTAAATATGAGCATGCATCAGAAGGTCAACAAATTATATTCGAGATGCAGGTACAAGCGCTTGACTAAAGCAATATACTGCACCTATACTAAATTCAAGATGCACTATAAATCCTAGCAACACGTATGCTTCATGCACTATAAGCCATAAGTGCACTCTCCCGGAGAACTAAACATGGATATAAATACATTTCAGTCGCTGATTGCCCGTCTGACCGAAGAGATTGCCGGTGTTTCCCTGGGATCGTCGCTTGAAGCGCACCTCAATGCAGAGCACGGCCCCGGAAGCGATCTGTTCGAAGCGATTTTCGACGCCTGCAAGATTGGCGTCAAAGAAGGCTGGATGTGCAATCGGGAAGGTGGCGGCATACGTTATGGCCGCGTGCTGAAGGCGACTGAGGCGACCCACGGTTTCAGCGTCGACGTGGTCGAGATGGAAAATGTGGCCGGTCCCTACCATGTCCATCCCAACGGCGAGATAGATTTGATCATGCCGCTGACACAGGGCACATGTTTCGATTCAAATCCGGCAGGCTGGTGCGTCTATGAACCCGGCAGCGGGCACCGCCCTACTGTCACCAAAGGCAGCGCTCTGGTGTTGTATCTGTTGCCGCAGGGCGCCATCGACTTTACGCCTGCAGCGGCGTAATCGCACCCGCAATTCCACTATTCGACTATTCGATCCTGCTGGCTGATTCCACATTTTCTGATTGTATTCACATGATCCATCTACCCAACTATTTAAGCGGCGTCTGGCAACCTGATTCAGGTCGCAGCGCCACACTACTTGATCCGGTCACTGGCCAGCCGCTTGCCACTGCGGGTGGACCTGCCGCAGGTCTGGATGCAGGATTTGCATTCGCCCGCGCGCAAGGTGCGGCCGGACTGCAAGCACTGTCTTACGGTCAGCGTGCCAGCATGCTAGGCGAGATATTGAAAGTGCTGCAAGCCAATCGCGACGCCTACTACGATATCTCGCTTGCCAATTCGGGGACGACCAAGGCCGATTCCGCCGTCGATATTGAAGGTGCGTCATTTACGCTTGGCTATTACGCGAAGACCGGCGCCGCACTGGGCGACGCCCGCACGCTACTCGACGGCGCTGCGGCGATCCTGTCGAAAGATCAGCTGTTCCAATCGCAGCACATCCTGACACCGGTGCGCGGTGTCGCGCTGTTTATCAACGCATTCAATTTCCCGGCCTGGGGTTTATGGGAAAAAGCGGCACCGGCCTTGCTGTCGGGGGTGCCCGTCATCATCAAACCGGCGACGGTCACCGCATGGCTGACTCATCGCATGGTGGCTGACGTGATCGCCGCCGGCATTTTGCCTGAGGGTGCGCTGTCCATTGTCTGCGGCAGTTCTGCCGGACTGCTCGACGCATTGCAGCCATTCGATGTGCTGTCATTTACCGGCTCGGCCGATACCGCCGCGCTGATCCGCTCGCACGCTGCCATCTCACGCCATTCGGTGCGCGCCAATATCGAGGCGGACAGCTTGAATTCGTCCATTCTCGGTGTCGATGCGGCACCGGGTACGGCAGCGTTCGACCTTTACGTCAATGAGCTGGTGCGTGAAATGACCACCAAGAGCGGGCAACGCTGCACCGCGATTCGCCGCGCGCTGGTTCCCCAGCAATTTTTCGATGCGGTGGCCGAAGCCGTCGGCGCCAAACTGGCACAGGTCAGTGTTGGCAATCCTCGTCATGCAGAAGTACGCATGGGGTCACTGGTCGGCCGCGAACAGTTTGACAGCGTGCAGGCAGGCATTGCCAGGCTGGCAAGCGAAGCCACCGTTCTATACGACGGCAGTGCGCAAGCGCTGATCGACGTCGACCCTGCCATCGCCGCATGTGCTGCGCCCACCTTGCTGGGTGTGCGCGATGCGGATCGGGCCGCGCTGGTACATGACCATGAAGTATTCGGACCGGTATCGACCTTGCTTGGCTATCGCGATACCGGGCATGCGCTGTCGCTTGCCCATCGCGGCCTGGGGTCGCTGGTCGCCTCCGTGTTCAGTGCAGACAGTGCGTGGATGGCGCAGGTCGGACGTGAGCTGGCCGGCACGCATGGTCGCGTGCACATGGTGAGTCCCGATGTCGGCAAGACCCAGACTGGTCACGGCAATGTGATGCCCGCATCGATCCACGGCGGACCAGGTCGCGCCGGTGGCGGCGAAGAACTGGGCGGTTTGCGCGCACTCGGCTTTTACCACCGTCGCGCGGCGCTGCAGGGATCGTCAGTCACGTTACAGCAACTGACACCCGCCGCAACAAACTGGAACGTTTGAAAAATAACAAACGCGACAGTGCAGAGATCGACCTTGCAGAAATTGACGAATTCAGACTGTCTGCATCAATGACGAAGTTTTAGCGCGCGGCATGGGACATGTGATGCGCATCAATAGGAGATGAAATGTCGGATTTATCCACTGCTGACCATAGTGTGAGCCCGCCGGTCATCGATATTCCGCGTTGCTATAACGCGGCGCATGATCTGATCGAACGCAATCTGCTGGCAGGCCGAAAAGACAAACCTGCATTTATCGACGACAACGGCGTCTACACCTACGCTGACGTTGCGCATAGAACTTCCGCATTCGCGAATGTGCTCCGTCAATTGGGCGTTGTGGCAGAGCAGCGCATTCTTCTGTGCATCCATGACACGATCGATTTTCCGACGGCTTTTCTTGGTGCGATCAAGGCTGGCGTCGTGCCAATTGCGGTCAATACCCTGCTGACTCAGGGTGATTACGAATACATGCTGACCGACAGTGCGGCCAAAATTGCGGTGGTTTCAGCAGCGCTGCTGCCGCTGTTCCAGCCACTGCTGGGCAAGGTGCCGACCCTGGAGCGCATTCTCGTCGCCGGTAGCAACCAAGTTCCGGATGGACTCACCCCGCTGCTGAAGCAGGCCAACGGCGACTTTCATGTCGTAGCCACCTCGAGCGACACGCCCTGCTTCTGGTTATATTCGTCCGGTTCCACCGGTGCGCCCAAGGGCACGGTGCATGTCCACTCCAGCCTGATCCAGACAGCAGAACTGTATGCACGGCCGATCCTCGGAATCAACGAGAACGACGTCATCTTCTCAGCCGCCAAGCTATTCTTTGCCTACGGTCTCGGTAACGGCCTTACATTTCCAATGGCGGTTGGTGCCACGGCGGTGCTCATGGCCGAACGTCCGACACCAGCGGCAGTCTTCGCGCGCCTGCGCCAGCATCAGCCCAGCATTTTCTGCGGCGTGCCGACCCTGTATGCCTCCATGCTGGCCAATCCGGACCTGCCTGCCCGCGATGAACTCAATCTGCGCCGTTGCATCTCTGCCGGCGAAGCGCTTCCCGAGGAAATCGGCAAACGCTGGTCGAAGCATTTCGGCCTGGATATCCTCGATGGCATCGGCTCCACCGAAATGCTGCACATCTTTCTTTCCAACCGCACCGGAGCAGTCCGTCACGGCACCACCGGCAAACCGGTTCCCGGCTATGCGGTGCGATTGGTCGATGAAGAAGGCAAGCCGGTGTTGCGTGGCGAACCGGGCGAACTGCATATTTCCGGTCCAACCAGCGCCACCCTTTACTGGAACAATCGCGAGAAATCCCGCAGCACCTTTCTCGGCGACTGGACCCGCAGCGGCGACAAATACCATGAAGACGAGGATGGATATTTCATCTATGCCGGTCGCAGCGATGACATGCTCAAGGTCAGCGGCATCTACGTCTCGCCAATTGAAGTCGAATCGGCGCTGATTGATCACCCGGCCGTTCTCGAAGCGGCCGTCGTAGGCAAGGAAGACGACGACAAGCTCATCAAGCCGATTGCCTTTATCGTGCTGAAGCCGGGCATTCACGCTTCGCCCGAGCTGGAGGCTGAACTAAAGGCGCATGTAAAGGCTTGCCTGGCGCCCTACAAATACCCGCGCTGGATGAAATTCGTCGACGAACTGCCAAAGACCGCCACAGGAAAGATACAGCGCTTCAAGTTGCGCGCCTGAGCCTTCGCGACAAAGCGCGACAGCACCTGGTAGTAATGCATCGACCGTAGAAAGGATACATCGGCAATGAGTTCAGATATGCACAATAGCGGCGTCCAATTTGCCGATATTCAATGGCGCAACAGCCAACTCAGGCTGGAGTATCAGTGGGTCGGCGCCAGACGTTCTGAGCACCCGGTGATCGTGTTTCTGCATGAGGGCCTCGGTTCGATCGCGCTTTGGAAAGATTTTCCCGCGTCCTTTTGCCGTGCTTACGGCTTTACGGGACTAGTATTTTCACGCTACGGCTACGGTCAATCCACCCCAAGAATTGCAGAAGAGAAGTGGCCGGTCAGCTTCATGCATGAGCAGGCGCATCAGGTGCTGCCTGTCTTTTTCTCGCACCTGGGCATTGCGCGCCCCTGGCTGTTCGGCCATAGCGATGGCGCGTCGATCGCGCTGCTGTATGCGTCGCGTTTTTCGCAACAGCTCAGCGGGATTGTCGTCGCCGCCCCCCATATCTTTGTCGAAGACAAAACAATCGACAGCATACGTGCCGCTCGTGAAGTTTATGTTACGCAGGATTTGCGCAGCAGGCTAGCTCGCTATCATGCCGATCCCGATTCGGCCTTCTGGGGCTGGAACGATGTGTGGCTTGACCCCGCATTCCGTTCATGGAATATCGAAAACGATCTCACCGCCATCACTTGCCCTGTTCTGGCGATTCAAGGCAAAGACGACGAATACGGCACCCTCGAACAAATCTATGGAATTCAAAGAAAAATTCCCGCGACACAGATCGTCGTACTACCGCAATGCGGCCACTCTCCGCATCGCGATCAATCAGAAGCACTCAGCCAAGAAGTTGCTCATTTTATTACCCACAGAGTTTAATAAACCACACTAGCAGGAGACAACATGCAAACCCGATTCACTATCACCCGACTCGCCGTTGCGACCGCAACATTATTTCTTGCCAGCCAGGTTCATGCGCAAACCGCGCCAGTAAAGGTCGGTCTGATGCTGCCGGCGACTGGCACCTATGCCAATCTTGGCACGATGATCGAAAACGGCTTCAAGCTGTATGTCTCCGAACAGGGCGGCAAACTGGCCGGGCGGGAAATACAATATTTCAAGGTCGATGATGAATCCGACCCATCAAAAGCAACCGACAACGTCAACAAGCTGATCAAGCGGGATCAGGTCGATGTCCTGGTCGGCACGGTCCATTCAGGTGTTGCACTTGGCATGGCCAAGGTTGCCAAGGAAACAGGCACGCTGCTGATTGTGCCGAATGCTGGCGCGAATGCGATCACCGGCGCAATGTGCGCGAAAAATATCTTCCGTAGTTCGTTCTCCAGTTGGCAGTCTGGTTTTGCAATGGGCAAGGTTGCAGCGGAGCGTGGACACAAAAAGATCATGACGATTACCTGGAACTACGCCTTCGGCAATGAGTCGGTGCAGGCCTTCACCGAGGGATTCGAAAAGGCTGGTGGCAAAGTGACGCAAAACATGACGCTACCGTTTCCGAATGTGGAATTCCAGGCATTGCTGACACAGATTGCCGCACAGAAGCCGGATGCAGTGTATGCATTTTTTGCCGGTGGTGGTGCCGTCAAGTTTGTCAAGGACTATGCGGCGGCCGGCTTGAACAAATCGATTCCGTTGTACGGCCCTGGCTTCCTGACGGACGGCACACTGGAGGCGCAAGGCGACGCAGCCCAAGGACTGTTTACCACGCTGCACTATGCCGACAATTTGAATACGCCGCGCGACAACGCATTTCGTCTTAGCTTTGCTAAAGCCTATAAGGTCAATGCTGATGTCTATGCAGTACAGGGCTACGATGCGGCACAAATGCTGGCGGCAGGCCTGAAAGCGGCGAGCGGTGATATCAAGAAACAGGACACGGTCATCGCCGGTATGGCGGCGGCGCAGATTGATAGCCCGCGCGGCAAATTCACCTTATCGGCTGCGCATAACCCGGTTCAGGATATCTATCTGCGTCAGGTCAAAGCCAACAATAACGAACTCAAGAACGTCGCGATCAAGGCACTGGCTGATCCGGCCAAGGGTTGCAGGATGTGATGTTTTGGCAGCAGGTGCCTGGGTGGCAACGTCACCGTCGCCACCCAGGCACCTCTCGCGAATGCTCACCGCCTGTTCGCATCGCTCCCTTTGCTACCTGGAATCACCATGGATATCTCTACGTTTCTGGCGCAGTGTTTGAACGCTGTGCAATATGGCTTGCTGCTGTTTCTGGTGGCGAGCGGTCTGACCCTGATTTTCGGCATCATGGGTGTGATCAATCTGGCGCACGGCAGCTTTTACATGATAGGCGCGTATCTGGCGTTTGGGCTAGCACCTCTGTTCGGGGATCAGTTTTTGCTGCAGCTGCTGGCCGGGGTCGTGCTGGCGGCTTCGTTCGGCTTCATACTGGAATGGCTGTTTTTCAGCTATCTGTATCAGCGTGATCACCTGCAGCAGGTGCTGATGACCTATTCGCTGATCCTGGTATTCGAGGAAGCGCGCAGTCTTCTGGTCGGCAACGAGGTGCACGGCGTCAAAGCACCGCCGTGGTTATCCGGCAGCATCCGGCTTGGCGACTTGATGAGCTACCCGGTATACAGCCTGTTCGCTTCGGCGGCCTGCCTGGTGGTGGCAATCGGCTTGTATTTTGTGGTCAACCGCACACGGCTGGGCATGATGATCCGGGCCGGCGCCAGCAACCGCGACATGGTGCGCGGTCTCGGTATCAATATCAAACTGTTGTATCGCGTTGTATTTGCTGCCGGTGTGGCGCTTGCGGCACTGGCCGGCATGATTGCGGCACCGATGTCGTCGGTCTATCCGGGCATGGGTGGGCAGATCCTGATTATCTGTTTCGTCGTTGTCGTCATCGGCGGCATCGGCTCCATTTCAGGCGCCTTGATCGCGTCATTGCTGGTGGGTTTTGTCGACACCTTCGGCAAAGTCTTTTTCGCCCAGTTCAGCGGCCTTAGCGTGTACCTGCTTATGGCACTGATTCTGATCTGGCGCCCCGAAGGCCTGAAAAGCAAAGGATACTAAAATCATGGCCATATCATCCCTCTCCAGTCCGGCTATCAAGCGTTCCCACAGCAATATTCAGCACTGGCTGCTGCCAGTGGCTGTCGCCGTCGTACTCGCCGCACTACCGATGTTCCTGTCGTCCTATCT
The DNA here is from genome assembly GCF_042646465.1 of Pseudundibacterium arcticum. NCBI lineage: Bacteria > Pseudomonadati > Pseudomonadota > Betaproteobacteria > Burkholderiales > Oxalobacteraceae > Pseudundibacterium > Pseudundibacterium arcticum. The sequence goes on along the minus strand of NZ_JBHRTP010000085.1, from coordinate 34,204 downwards.
GCAGGATCTGGTGCTGAAGATCGTGATTTACGCAATCTTTGCGCTGAGCCTGGAACTGCTGGTCGGCACCACCGGCCTGATCAGTCTTGGGCATGCCGCATTCTTTGGCATTGCCGCTTACATCACGGTACTGGCATCGTCTGACTCTTCGGCTTCCTCGATCGGCTGGCTGTTGCCGCTGGCGATGCTCGGCGCCGGCGCTTATGCGCTTTTCGTCGGCGCGCTCAGCCTGCGCACCAAAGGCGTGTATTTCATCATGGTGACGCTGGCGTTTGCGCAGATGGCTTATTTCGTGTTTCACGACACGTCCATCGGCGGTGGCAGCGATGGCATTTTCCTCACGTTCCGGCCGGCATTGCGCATTGGCGACTTCACCCTGCTTGACCTTGAAAAGCCGCTGCACATGTACTTTCTTGTGATCGGCTGCCTGGTGGCAAGCTACGCATTGCTTGCGATGATTCAGCGCTCCCGTTTCGGCCATGCACTCGCTGGCATCCGCGCCAACGAGCAGCGCATGCGTGCAACCGGTTACAACACGTATCACTACAAGCTGGCCGCATTCGTCATCGCCGCCATGCTGGCGGGCCTGGCGGGGTTTTTGATGGTTGCAAAAAATGGCGCCGTCAATCCGGAGCTGCTGTCGTGGCATGAATCCGGCGCGGTACTACTGATGATTATTCTGGGTGGTTTGGGCAGCTTGCGCGGCGCCATCATTGGCGCTGCGGCGTTTATCTTGCTGAAAGAATTTTATTCATCCGAAACGATCTTCGGCCAGATCGCGCATAGCTGGCAAATGACGCTGGGGTTGACGATGATATTTTTTGTCGCCGTCATGCCAAATGGTTTGATCGGCCTGGTCGCCCAATGGAAGCGCAGCAGAGCCGGCAAGCGTCGGTTGACACCCCACCCCAGCCACCATACGGAGACACCTCATGATTAATGCTGCCTCTGCGTCACCGCCGCTGTTGCAAGCGGCAGCACTCACACGTCGCTTCGGCGGCCTCGCTGCTGTCAACGGTGTGTCGGTAGATTTGCACGTCGGTGAAGTGCATGCGGTCATCGGCACCAATGGCGCGGGCAAATCCACCCTGATCAACATGTTGTCCGGCGAGCTTGCGGCGTCTGGCGGCGCAATTAAATTGAGCGGAATCGATATTACCGGATGGTCGCAAGCGCGCCGTGCGCGTTCCGGTATCGGTCGCAGCTACCAACGCACGACAATATTTCCAAAGTTCACTGTGCTCGAGAACTGCCGCCTGGCCGCGCAAGCGGCAGCGCAACGACCCTGGATGCTATGGGAGGCGGCAGCAACATGCCCGCATAGCATGGAGACTGCATGGCATGCAATTGAATCTGCCGGCTTGCATGATTCCGCATATCTTATCGCTGGCACCATTAGCCACGGCCAGCAACGCCAGCTGGAAATCGCAATGTGTCTTGCTACCAATCCCAAGGTACTGCTACTGGACGAGCCGCTCGCAGGCATGGGGGCCGAAGAGACCGATCGCATGTTGTCGATGCTTGAGAGGCTGAAAACCGCACATGCTATTTTGCTGGTCGAACATGACATGGATGCGGTGTTTCGTGTTGCCGACCGCATTACTGTGATGGTGAACGGTCAAGTGATCGCAACGGACGTGCCAGACAATATCCGCAACAACAACGACGTCAAAGTGGCCTATCTAGGCGAAACTCATTCAGATTAAGCCAACCATGCTAAAAATTAGATCGCTCAATACCTACTACGGTGACAGCCATATTTTGCATGGCGTCGATCTTGATATCCCCGAAGGAAAAGCAGTCGGACTACTGGGCCGTAATGGCATGGGCAAGACCACACTGATCCGCAGCTTGATGGGCTTCGTCCCTGCTGCATCAGGCCGAATACTATGGCGCGATAAAGAGGTGACAGGTTCGTCACCAGAACGCATGGCGCGCCTGGGCATCGGCTATGTACCGGAAGGTCGGGGGATATTTCCCAATCTTTCAGTAAGAGAAAATCTGGTGATGAGTGCGCGGCTTGGCGCTGCAGGCCGATGCGACTGGACTTACGGGCGGGTGCTGGAAACCTTCCCAAGACTAACAGAGCGACTCGACCACGGCGGACAACAGCTGTCTGGCGGCGAACAGCAAATGTTATCCATTGGTCGGGCGTTGATGACGAATCCCGATCTGCTGATACTTGACGAGGCCACCGAAGGCTTGGCGCCGCTGATCGTCCAGGAAATCTGGCGCGTGATCAAGCAAATAAGTCAAACAGGGATCAGCACGCTGATCGTAGACCGTAACTATCGATCTGTTCTTGCTCATACCGATGTGGCGGTGGTCTTGGAAAAAGGACAAATCGTGCTAGCGGATGAATCGATAACGTTGTTGAATGCATCCGATACCCTGTCACGCTACCTGGGTGTGTAAGCAGCAATGAAAAAAAACCGCATCACATTAGCTGGCGTACGCAAGAGGTGTCAAGCTCGCAGAGGGTTTTCAGCTGAGCGTGTTCCGACGCGGGAAAAATAGCCGGATACAGCATTGCGCGAGAAACTGCGAAGAAGGCGCTGACCCATAGATGACCCATAGATCGGAAATTGCAGGCACCGAATAACAGGTGACAATCCGTCACCTGTCCTGTTTACTACCGGCGCTGATCACGCCGACAATGATCCAAGTGTCGACCACCTTCAATGCGCGCCAATCGATCATGGCGGCCAGTGGCGAACCGTCGTTGCGTCGCAATTCCGCTGTCTGCGTGTACGTTGGCCCACCTGAGATCAACGCATCAAAGATGGTCGCCAAGTACTCGCTGCTGCCGATGCCGAAATCGGCCAGGTCCACGGCGAACAACTCGTTCCGGCTATAACCCGACATGCGGCAAACCGTCTCATTGGCATCGATCAAGCGCATGCTCGCGCGATCGAGCAAACAAACGCCCTGATCGATCACATCCATGGCACTGCGAAAACGCATTTGTTCCTGGTCCGGACGCCTGCGGTCTGTGACCTCCATGCCGATCCCACGATAGCCGATAAAACGGCTGGCTGAATCGAACATCGGCTCCCCGCTCACTTGCAGATATTGCATCGTGCCGTCGGCATTGCTGCGACTGTAGGCGAAATCGAGGAAGGGGCGACGGGCGGCGATGTTGGCATGTAGCAACGCGCGCTCGGCCACATTCCACCCTGCCAACACCGTGCTGGTAGCGCCCAGTATGTCGTCCGGTCCGAGGCCGAGCATTTCACTGACCGGGCCAGAAACTTTGGTAAATTGTCCTTGTGAGTCTTGCTCCCAATACCAGTCTGATGACAGTTCCGTAAAACTCTTGAAGCGGGCTTCACTCTCGCGCAATTCGGCGGTGCGTTCTTGCACTGCTTGTTCCAGCAGCTTGTTGTAATTGTCCAGCTTTTGATACAACAGCCGCACTTCCAGCATATTGTGGATACGTGTCTGTACTTCGACCAGATCGAATGGCTTGCTGATGAAGTCTTTGGCCCCCGCTTGCAGCGCGCGCAGCTTGTGACCTGGTTGCGCCGTAATGACCAGCACCGGCAAATAACCGTCCGTCTCGATAGCCTTCAAGCCTTCCATGACCTGGAATCCATCCATGTCGGGCATTTGCAAATCGAGCAAAATCAAGTCATAGCGATGCGCCGAATGCAAGGTGCAGACCGCGCGTGGATCCGTCGTCGATGTGATGCGTTGGTAACCTGCATTGCGCAACATTTGTTCCAACAACCTGACATTGGCTGCTTGGTCATCGACGATCAAGATGCTGGCGTTTAGAACCTCGGATGCTTCAAGCATTGCATTCTTCCCAAAAATCGTCCAACTATTATTCAGCGGAATTACTTTACTGTCTGTGATTCGCTTGCCAAGCCATTTTCCGCCGCATAATGCAAAGCGACATCAAGTGCATCCATAAACTCGAGGACCTTGATCGGCTTTGTCAAATAGCGGAAGAACCCAGCCTCCAACCCCTTCTCGATATCGCGCGGAACAGCATTGGCTGATAGCGCCATGACTGGGATGTGGGCTGTTGCCGGATCGTCGTGCAAAATCTGCAAGGCGCCAAAACCACTGATGCCGGGCAAATTAATATCCATCAAAATCACGTCCGGCTGATAGGCGCGCGCCAGCTGAATGCCCAGATGACCATCAATGGCCGTCAACAATTTCAAATCGCTGCGCCGCGCAATCAATTGCTCGACCAGCGCCAAATTTGCCGGATTGTCCTCGACATAAAGTAACGTGCGCTGGGACGACAATGCGTGCGCCACCACATCACCCGGTTCATCCGCGCCGATCTCGCCGCTGCTGCCAGGCGCCAGCTCCGGCGCGCTCGCCGCAGCTAATTCGACCCAAAATACGCTGCCGACACCGGCACTGCTTTCGACGCCGATGACGCCATGCATCAACTCGACCAGTTGCTTGGTGACGACCAGGCCGATGCCGGTGCCTTCTTCGGTACCGCTCTCTTGCCCAAGCCGATTGAACGGCTGGAATAGTTGCGCCACCTGCTCCGGCGTCAAGCCAGCTCCGGTATCCTTAACGCTGACGCGCACCCGATTTTCGCCACTCATCGCGCACTGGACAATGACCGCGCCACCGCCCTGATTATATTTAATCGCATTCGACAGCAAATTGATCATCACCTGCTTGACCCTGGTACGATCGGCATGTACATAGAACAGATTATCAAAACGCGGGAACGTCATCTGTATCCCGCGCTTATCCGCCTGCGGCTCAATCATTGCCTGACAATCTTGCAGCACATCGGTGAGCGACATCGCTTCTTGCGACATCGTCACTTTGCCCGATTCGATCATCGCCAGATCGAGGATTTCATTAATCAGGCGCAGCAGATACCAACCGGCCTGCAAGATCTGATCGATCGACAGCTTCTGCGCCGATGAGGGCGGGGGCGTCTCGGATGCCATCAACTGCGCAAATCCGAGCACTGCATTAAGCGGCGTACGCAATTCATGGCTCATGCTGGACAGAAATTCCGATTTCGCCAAGTTGGCCTTTTCTGCGGCCGCCTTTGCACTTTCCAGTTCGACGTTATTTTCTTGCAGCGTATGTTCGAATTGCTTGCGATCGGTGACATCACGGGCTGCCGCGAAAACGCCTTGCAACTTGCGGTCGCGGTCATGGAAGGTGGTCGCGTTGTACGAGACTACCGTTTCCTTGCCATCCCTGGCATGGGCAGTCAGCTCGTAGTTGGTAACCTTGCCTTCGCGCAGCGCACGCGTGATGGCCGCCTCGGCCCGCTCCGGATCGGTAAAATAGTTCTTGAACGGTGCCCCGATCAATTCATCGCGCGTGCAGCCGGTCAGCGCTTCCATCTGCTGGTTGACGTCGCTAATGATGCCGCGCGGATCGGTCGTCATCAATGCGTCGATATTCGATTCAATCAATGAGCGCGTGTAAAACTGCTGATCGCGCAAACGCTGGTCGAGCAGCGCCTGCTCCGCCTCGACCTGCTTGCGCGCCGTGTTATCGGTGCCGATCAAGAGGTAGCCGATCACTTTTTCTTGCGCATCCCGCAGCGCGGTGACGGAAACGATCGCCGGAAAGCGGCTGCCATCCTTACGGATATAGGTCAGTTCATAAATATCTTCAATGCCGCGTGAGGCCTTGAACACCAGCGCCTCGAAACCCGGCGTGATCGGGGTGTCCAATTCCAGGCTCAGAGCCGCTGCCCGCGCGACCACTTCTTGCGCATCTGAGATGCCGGCCGGTGTGATCTTGTCCACCACGTCCGCCGCCTTGTAACCGAGCATGCGTTCGGCGCCGACGTTGAAAATCTGAATCACGCCCTGGGCGTCGGTGGCGATACTGGAGAAATTGGCGCTGTTGAAAATGGCATCCTGCAATGCGCCCGCTTTAAGCAATGGCTCCCGTACCTCGTGCATTGCATGTCCGACCGCCAAACGGCCGCGCATCAACCCTCGTATCCGCACATTCAGCAGTGCCAGGAAAGCGAGCAGCAAGACGATACTGGCCCCGATGAAAGCGGCGACCGGTGGCGCGGCCCTGTTCCACGCGATACCACCGACCAGGAGCAGAACTGCCAGTGTCATCCCGAGACCGATCAACATAAGGCGCTCGACCGACATTTTTTCCATTTTGTACATAAATTCTGACTTTGATTAACTTACAAAGAGCGCTAGCCTCGGCTCAAACAAGGTGACGGCGCAGCCGCAACGCCTGGCGCTTCGTCCGGTATTCGCTATCGATCAACACGTCCTCTCCCTGATGCCAGTTTCCTCGGTGTCAGGCCATGCCGCTCGCCGCCGGCTTGCCTTGGCGCTGGTGCACATCGGACAGCAAACGGGCGAATTCTTTCTTCACGACGTCATAACATTCGCAGACACCGCCCTCCAAACCGGCCCGGTCCAACACGGTGATATGGCCGCGTCGATAGCGGATAAATCCGTAGCTTTGCAATTTCCCGGCCGCCTCGGTCACTCCTTCGCGCCGTACGCCCAGCATATTGGCGATCAATTCCTGGGTCATCGTCAATTCGTTCGAGGGCAAACGATCCAGGGTAAGCAGCAGCCAGCGGCATAATTGCTGCTCCACCGAATGATGACGATTGCACACGGCGGTTTGCGACATTTGCGTGATCAGCGCCTGGGTGTAGCGCAGCAATAGCCGCAACACCGGCCCGGCACGATTGAATTCCTCCATCAATATTTGGGACTTGAGACGGTAGCCATGTCCTCCCGTCTGCACCACGGCGCGGCTCGGCGTCGTGTCGCCGCCCATGAAAAGAGAAATCCCCAATACGCCCTCATTGCCAACGCCGGCAATTTCCGACGAGCCTCCATTTTCGAGGACATAGTGCAGCGAGACGATTGATGTGGTTGGAAAATACACGTACTGCAGCTTGCCACCGGACTCATAGAGTACATCGCCGAGCAGCATCGGAATCAATTCCAGATGTGGCGCAAGGCGGCCGAATTCCGCGTCGAGTAAAGCTGCCAGCAGGTGATTTTGGTTCGGATCATGCATGCTGGACATATCAGATTTCCTGCTTCCAGTCTGTAATTAGTGGGATGTAAAACGGCGCCCGAACGAATGCGGCCCCCGACAAGGTAACACACCCCCCTGTCCATCTGTATGGTACTGCGCCTTACGCGCTGTCGTCTGTGCTACCGCACATCAGGACTGGCATTGTGTAAAAGGAAATTTCAGTGGTGCGCCGCCCCCAAAACCGGCCAGACGTACGCTAGCGCACGCCTGGCGAGTATCAAGTCCTATGGTGGCGTTTTTCCTGATCCCTGCGTTATTGTTAATCGATCCCGACACGCATTTCTTGAGGGTCAACCATGCACAGACTATTTCGCCGCGTACCTGCCACGGTGTCGGTCTCGGCATTGATTACCCTGGTAGTGGGCGTGGCTCTGGCTGTGCAACTGTTCGCCGAAGTACGACGGGTCGAATGGCGCCGTCCGATTGCGCCAGCTGGTGAATACCTGCGTTGCTGTGTGCGTTAGCGTACAGACCTGGATCGATTTACACCTTAGTCTCGTGTCATAGCATAGCCGCACAACAGCATCGCATTCGCAGTCAAGCATGCGAAACAAGATTTACTACAGTCGCAGTATGCGCAAGATGCAACATCTTGAGAAAGTTCACCCCCTATCTGCACTCTGCGGCAATGGGGTGCCAGGAAAAGCACTTCAAACCCCAACCAGGAATATCAAAATGAAAAACCTCAAAATTGTATCCACACTGATCACCGCGCTCATGTTGACGGCTGTCGTCGGTTGCGCCTCAACGCCAAAACAAGAAAGCACGGGCCAATATGTCGACGACTCCGTGATCACGACCAGCGTCAAGGCCGCGATCCTGAAAGAGCCATCCTTGAAGGTCGCTGAAATCAACGTCGAAACCTTCAAGGGCGCGGTCCAACTGAGTGGCTTCGTGCGTTCCGAAGACAACATCGTCACAGCCGTGAACGTGGCGCGTGGGGTCGATGGCGTGAAATCAGTCAAGAACGACATGCGTCTGAAGTAATCGCTACGTTGGCGCGCATAGCGGCAGACGAAGTACCCACTAAGACGTCGTCAAAGAGAGCGCACGCATGCGGAACGTTCTCTTTGCGGGGCCGCCACTGGCTCAAATAACTGTCATGCGGTGCACGGATTGGCAAACGTATCGGAACAGCCCAGCACCGCACGCGCCCGTCTTTCCGTGCAAATACAACTTCGATTGGAGATTGGTATGAAACGCATTCTCTATACCGCTGCAGCAATTATTCTCAGTACTGCTGCTGTTATCCCTACGCAAGCGGTCGCGCAAGTAGGTGTCAATGTCATTATTGGTAACGCCCCTCCTCCGGTCAGATATGAAGTCGTTCCGGCCCCGCGCCGAGGACAGGAATGGGCGCCTGGTTATTGGAATTGGAATGGCGGAAGGCATGTATGGACTGCAGGTCACTGGGAACGCGTACGCGTCGGCCAATACTATCAGCGTCCCGAATGGCAACAAGACAATGATGGCTGGCGCCTGAACCGCGGTGGATGGCAGCACGGCGAACGCCATGACAACCGAAACGAAAACGGAAATCGGGGCAATGGTCATGGCGACCGTGACCATGATGGCATTCCTAACCGTATGGACCATGACCGTGACGGCGATGGCGTACCCAATCGTCAAGACCGCAAGCCGAACGACCCGCGCCGCAATTGAGTTCGTAACGCGGCTTGTCAAAGCTGAATCGAACCGCCCCAGATTGGGGCGGTTTTTTTATTGCCGCGGACTCTATTGGAGCTTTGCACCGACGGCAAGTCTGGGAACGCTCACTGTCTGTGCTGGCACCAGATCTGGAGCACGAGAAAAAGCGGCGAGTTCTTCACGCCATCAGAGGCATGTCGACGCGCGGTGTTTTACTGACCGAGGATGAGACTGATTTGTTGCTAATTTCACCGTCACGGGCAATGTGGCCGTTGCGCGAGTGTAGCTGCCGATATTGTCAGTATGGCCGACGACGGTCACCGTGGTGGCGAATGTCCGATCGGCATAGTGGCGAAGCGATCCAAAGGCACCACGATTAGACACCACCAACCATCATCCAAATGGAACGATCGGTTGGTGCTCCCGTAAAAATGCGAGAAATGTCTGACGTAAACGAATTCAGCTTTTGTGGATGGTGGACAGTGTCGCTCAATCAGACCTTGCTAAATTCCGCGACCGCTGATCAGGCGCAGCAATATCATGATCACGGCGACCACCAATAGTATATGGATGAAGCCACCGATGGTGTAGGACGTGACGAGGCCAAGCAGCCACAGGATGAGCAAAACGACGGCAATTGTATAGAGCATGATTTCCCCTCTTATAAGTGATGTTGTATGTGCGATGCCAACCCGTTTCAACGCTTGTGGCAAGCAGGATGAAGCCGCTTTCGATGTCGAAAGGTGCCCCGCAACGTGACGATTTTCCGGGTAGCGTCGACATCGTGACAACGATTATCGGGGGTTACAACGCTTCTATTCTGTGCGCTGGCGAACACATCACCCATGTTTCGAGGCTTTCTGAAGCCAGTTGACGAATCAGTGGACTGACAGCGCTGTCGCTGACGTGGCGTCTCGCTCAATGGTAATAATGGTAATGCTAGTGAGCGGCCCAAAGATTGAATGTGCCGGGCCGCAAGCTGCGAGGGCAAGACAAAGGGCAATGTATCGACGGAAAAAAAGCCGCTCAGCTTTTGACTGAACGGCCTTGCACTTGCGTGGCTTGCGTGCGATGCGTGCGATGCGTGCGATGCGTGCGAGCTTATTTCATTTCGGTACGCGTACCGACGACTTCCACTGTGACACGGCGGTTTTTGGCGCGGCCTTGCGCGCTCTTGTTGTCGGCGACCGGCTGTGTTTTGCCTTTGCCTTCCGTGTAGACGCGCGATGCGTCGATGCCTTTGGAAACCAGGTAAGCCTTGACCGCTTCCGCGCGCCGGATCGACAATTTCTGGTTGTAAGCGGCTTTGCCGACGGAATCGGTATGGCCGACCGTAATCATCACTTCCGTGTTCATGCCCTGCAGCTTGGCCAACAAATCGTCGAGGGCGGCCTTACCTTCAGGCTTGACTGCCGATTTGTCGAAGTCAAACAGGGCCTCCGCAGCAAACGTGACCTTTTCAGACACTGGCACGGGTGTTGGAGGCGGTGGCGTCACGACAACCGGCTCGGGGGCAGCGGCAACAATTTCCGGCGCAGGTGCGCGCGGGGCGGCGCTCGGCGTTTTGCCGCCGAACCGATAGACCAGCCCGACCGAGAGATGATCGACGTCACCTTTGTTACCGACGGCATCGTTGATCCGATAGCGTTCCACCTCGGCGCGCATGGCGAGCGCTTCGGTGAAAGCGTACTGAACCCCCAGACCTAACTTGAAGTTCGCTCTGTGCGTGCTGGGGTTGGGATTGAGCACGTTGACTAACCCGGTTCCGCTGAAAGAGTCTCTGGCTTGAGCGTAGTTCACGCCGGCCCGGCCAAACGCAGAAAACTTTTCAGTGATGGGCAAAATACCGACTGCATCGAAATTCACGCCTCTGAGCTTGATATTGCCGTTCAGCGTTCCCGCCGGTACCGTGGTTGCCGTAAAACCGAACTTGCCCAGATCGAAATAGCCGCCTTCAAGGGCAAAATTCTTGTTGATCTGGTATCCGCCAAACACCTTATAACCGGTGCTGCGGTCGTCATCGTTGATCGAGGTCGTCGCAAAACCTGATCCCAGCAGACCGCTGGTGATCCGTGCGTCGTCGATTTTCGCTCTTGACTGGCCAACGTTGGCCCCGGCGTACCAGCCTGAATCGTCCGCCACTGCGAATGGGCTGACGATGACAGCGAGTGCCAGCAGGCTCAGCGCTCCTGAGGTTTTTACTATTTTCATGTTTTTCTCCAGAAGGATTTAAGAACTTCTTGTGCCTGCTGCATGAATGCAACATGAGCAATATTTGTAGTCCCTTGATAAGGGCCGGCAGAGTCATTTCTGCCGGCCCTTAGTATCTCGAACCTTACGGTGCCGGAACGGTAATGACTGTGTTCACCAGCGTAACGGAAGCACCCAGCGACAGCGCCCTGCCGTTCAGCGTCACGGGTGCGACGTTGCCAGAGGTGGAGAACGCGGCTCCCGCCTGAGAAATGATGGTTCCTACCATGCCGCCGCCGCCTCCTGCGTTGATGATCGCGGCACTGCCGACCTGCCAATAGACGTTCTTGGCCAAGGCCCCGTTGATCAGCTTGACGCTTTGAGGGGCTGCCGCACCCGGGCCACCCACAGTGAGCGTGGTCGCCATCTGGAACACCCATACAGCGGTCGCATCACCCTGGGCGTCGAGGGTCAGATCTCCTCCTTCAATCAGGAACGATCCCGAGGCGGCTTTATAGACGTTGGGGGCGAGGGTTAGACCGGCGAGATTGGCGGCCGCGGTTCCGGTAACCGGCAATGCCGCCAAGGCCAGATACGCGGTTTGGGCGTCGAGACGGGCTTGGGTCGCTTTTGCGCATGAGGCGGCATTTACACCGTTGGTTGGGTTCGTTGGACCAGTGGTAGAAGTGGTACACGAGTAGATCTTTCCGGTCACAATTCCTTGATTAACGCCCGGCACTACCGTATAGACATCTAATGCCGAATCCTGGAATCCGGTTATCGCCGAAGTATCAGTAGCGATAGTCCCGATGTCAGCAGTGCGACCACCGCTACCTGTGATCAAGGTTTGAATTCCCTTGTTGGTCATCCCTGCGGTACCACCAAAAGTCCCGAATGTCGCGGCGGTCCCAAGCGGATTTGACGATACAGGAGGAGGGGCACATGGCAACGCGTTTGTGGTAAAGGTCCATACCTTGTTACTTGCCAGCGCATTGCCGGCCAGGTCCTTGGCCGCGGTCGAGATGGTGGCGGTATAGTTGGTATTGGGCGCGAAATCGCTAGTTGCCGTAAAAGTTGCCACCTTGGTTGGCGCATCGTAGGCAACGATACCGGGTGCATCGGTTCCGGCTATTGTCTGCTTGAGCGTAAACGTGAGCAGCGTTCCAGCCGGGGACGAGTTGATCGTTGTCGGATTCATCGCCTCGCTGAAGGTAGCGTTGACTACTTTTTGGAGACACGCAGTTGGACTAGGGTCAATCGGATTCACGAGAGTCACCGTGGGCGGCGTTGTGTCCGCTGCCGTCGTAAAGGTCCATACATAGGGACTCGCAAGTGCGAGGCCGGTGGTCAGGCTTTTGGCCCCGGTGACCGTGGCAGTATAGAGGGTCGCGCTCGCGAGCGGGTTTGCGGATGTAAAAGTGGCAATTTTGTTTGTCGCGTCAAGCGCCACTGTTCCTGTCGGATTTACGCAAGGTGCGGCACAGGTCACCGTAAAGGACGCTCCGCCGGTGATTGGAGCCATCGACTCACTAAAGGCGGCGTTAATGATGGCGTTGTCCATCGGCACGCCAGTGGCGTTATTGACCGGGGCTACGGCAGTCACCGTGGGCGGCACGAGTGCGGCAACGCCGCCTGTGCCCAAAATTGGATCTCGACCTTGACCGCCGCCGCCACATCCGGCGACGAGTGCTGTCATGAGTACTGCTGAAAGCCACATGAGCGGTTTCCCGTGGCGTTGTAGCTTTTTCATTTGTTTCCCCTGTGTTTCGATACCAATCCGGCGCCGAAAAATTTCGGTCTGACCGCTGTTTCTGTTGCTGTTCTTTTTACGGCTTCGTCGTGCTTGACAGACAGGTCGATCTCCCTGACGCACCGGCTGCGTAACATCGCGCAGACAGGCTGTGGCGCGACTATCCGTCATGCATCCGTTATCCCGGGTTACCCCAAGGCGCTCTGTTCGCTGCCGCACATACGTGAAAAAAAATTTATTCTCTACAACACTACTGTCCTGCACGACGCAGGATCTGGCTCGGCATGTGGCAGTGCGCCACGCTGTGTGGCGGCGCGGCGGATGCCGCTTGGCGCTGCGCGCCCCTGCCGCCGCCACTCCTATGCGGGAGCATGCCCCGCAACACCCTGCGCACATCAATTGTCGAATCTCCATGCAGTGAAGGTCGCCAAAAATCTCGAACTGCCGACCACATCCTGCATACAAAAATTCAAAAATAGTCGGCAATGTGCGCCACCGCACTGATTCAACTTTGCGTCTCAAGTAAAGTTGAATTTCAATACGGATAAGGACAGAACCGGATCGCTAACAGGAGTGCCGTGCAAACAGCGGCGTTCCCGGTTAATCGAGAATTTGATCTGGGAATACAGCGATGCAATCGTCAATTTTGCCGATTGAGCCGCTCATCAAGGAGATTGATATGAACTGGGACGTCATTGAAGGAAACTGGACGCAATACAAAGGCCAGGTCAAAGCACAATGGGGAAAGCTGACTAACGATCACGTCGATGTCATCGCAGGAAGGCGTGACCAACTGGAAGGCCAAATTCAAGAGTCGTATGGCATCAGCAAGGACGAAGCCGACAAGCAAATCAAGGCATTTCAAAAATATTTGAAGGAAAGCCGTCCATCTTAATGGTCGGTATTGTTGCGTGCGGACGTGGTCCGCACGCACTATTTTTCACCACATCAAGAGGAACACATGAATAAAGCATTCGCAGCAATTCTAATTATTGCCGCAGCCATGGGCATTGCAACCGTAGCGACAGCGGCAACCGCCGAAGATAAATTAACCTATAAGGCGGCGCAAGAAAGTGCCGCTACCGAATATAAAATTGCACGGGAAAAATGCAATTCCTTTGCCGCAAATGCGAAGGAAATATGCGTAACCGAGGCCGAAGCCGCACGCACACGCACCACAGCGGAAGCAGAAGCTCAGTACAAGAACACACCAAGTGCTCGCGCCAGCGCAAGTACTGCCATCGCCAATTCCGAGTATGACGTCGCCAAAACCAAATGCGACAACAAAGCCGGCAATGACAAGGATGTCTGTATCAAAGAAGCCAAGGCGGCCAATGTTTCCGCTAAGGCGGACGCCAAGGCCGACAAGAAAGTAGTGGCGGCACGTACCGATGCACGGAACGACAAGCAGGATGCCAACTACAAGGTCGCGATCGAGAAATGTGATGCATTGGCAGGTGCGTCCAAAGACAGCTGTGTCGCTTCCGCAAAAGCGCTATACGGTAAGTGAAATCAGTCACAATGGAGCAATGCCACTTGATCGGACCGCTTGATCTTGAGGCATCTTTTCCATGATTGATCAAGGCCATGATCATGAACGCTTCTAGACGCATAGATCCTGTCCGCCACGATGATTCATCGGAACAATCCAGATTTTTATTTCAAGCAAATGCCGGGGCCAGAATATCCCGGCAACCTTTCGGCTGCAGGGAGTCAAAGTTTAGTGCAATATCAGGAATTGACAAAAGGGATACAGTTAACTGCTGGTTCGATTAACATCGAATAATGTGGCTCACGGTATGTTCGTTAGCGAACCGCGAGTTCCCATCTTCCGGTGCATGCGTCAAATTGATCCAACGAAACGCCCATTCCTTTGATTTTGTTGAGTGCATTCAAGGGCCTGTTGTGTGAATTGATTGTGACATCGGTGATCATTTGGGCCGCGTATCAGCCGACACCACATGTAGTGAACGAATCCGGTTTGAGCACCTGCGCATTTCAAGGCGTTTTTATCCGAAATAGCACAGGAAATTTTCATATTCATTGAAAGGGTTTGCCATGAAATATTCGATTCTTTTGCTGGTCCTAGTTGGTTCCGTTGCTTTGACAGCCTGTGAACGTCAAGCAACACCAGTCGTCGTCCCGGTCGCGGTTCCTGGCCCGACCGGCGCGACTGGGACGACCGGCGCGACCGGCGCAAGTGCCTCGGCTGGCGCAACTGGCGCAACCGGCGCAACCGGTTCCGCAGGCTTGGCTGGTGCTGAAGGCGCCAAGGGCGAAGTTGGCGCGCCAGGATACGAAGGCGCCAAAGGCGATACCGGGGCTTCCGGCAAGAGCGGCAGCACTGTCGTCGTCGTTCCGAAGTAAGCGCGTTTCAAGTGCGCCCCCATAGGAATTCCGGCTGCCGGTCGGGTAACGATCGCGGGTCGGATGTTCCGTGCGTCGTAGCTATGGCGGACAGCAACGCTTGCGGCTGAAAACACGCGTGAAAGACCTCTTCGGGGGTCTTTTTTTTATTCCGAGTCAGAGAACATGACCGGTTCGAGCGGCAGGCGGCAACCACGCGCATGCAGTTCCTGGTCGCAACCGGTACGTTGCTTGCTCTGTTACCCCGCAGACTATGAACGAGCGCTTAGACCGCAATGAATCTACACTGTCTTATCTGCGCTAACGCACAATCTGATCCGTCAGCCAACGGTAGCATCAAACAGTCTGTGTCCGCGCCGTGCCAAAAGATGGAACGGTGCGTCTTTTACTGAATCGATCCGGTACGGTTATCGATTTCTGATCGCGCCAGAACTGGATCTCGAACAACAAACCGCGTCGTGCATGAGCCGTTTCATCCAAATTCGTTGAATAGAAAGAAACGTCAGCATTGAAACCAGACAGCAAATTTCTACGCGATAATCTACTCGACTTCAAAAACGCATTGCTAGCCAGCAGCATTTCCGGCCGGCAAGCAGATGAAGAATTGCCGTTACGCGCAGAATTGTTCAGCGCCTGGCAGATGGAGCAACACGGACGCATACTGGCCAACGCCCACAAGCTCAGCACCGGACGTGGACGCGACCGACTGCTATCGCGCCTCGCCGATAATGAAAACGTCATCATCGATGCCTGCAAGCAGCTGACCGCGGCAATCAAGGCAGGCCGGCAAGTGACGCCCGCGGCAGAATGGCTGCTCGAC
Source organism: Pseudundibacterium arcticum (assembly GCF_042646465.1). Taxonomy (NCBI): domain Bacteria; kingdom Pseudomonadati; phylum Pseudomonadota; class Betaproteobacteria; order Burkholderiales; family Oxalobacteraceae; genus Pseudundibacterium; species Pseudundibacterium arcticum. The sequence goes on along the minus strand of NZ_JBHRTP010000085.1, from coordinate 18,398 downwards.
AACTTCTACCTGATCGAAGAACAGATCCGCACCGCCAAGCGGCATCTTCCAAAAAATTACAGTAAGGAATTGCCGAACCTGCTGCGTGGCACCTCCGCCGGCAGGCCGCGCGTATATGACATCGCACTGGAAACCATTTCACACGGTGATGGCCGCGTCGATCCCGAAAGCCTGAGTCGCTTCGTCGCCGCCTACCAGCAGGTCACGACACTGAAGCTCGGCGAATTGTGGGCGATCCCGATCATGCTGCGCCTCGCGTTGATCGAAAACCTGAGGCGCGTCGCCGCCCGTCTGGCAACCACCCGCCACAACCGAAACCAGGCCGATGCCTGGGCGGATGAAATGGCGGAGACTGCCGAAACCGAACCAAGCAATCTGATCCTGCTGGTGGCCGACATGGCGCGTTCCAGTCCACCGATGGACAGTTCATTCGTCGCCGAACTGGTGCGGCGTCTACAAGGGCAAAGTCCGGCACTGACGCTGCCACTGACCTGGCTCTCGCAACATCTGGCGGAGTCTGGCCAAACCATCGAACAATTGGTCCAGTTCGATACGCAGCAGCAAGCCGCCGACCAGGTATCGATCAGCAATAGCATCGGTAGCCTACGCTTTCTCAGTGCCATGGACTGGCGCGAATTTGTCGAAAACATGAGTATGGTCGACCATGCTTTGCGCAAAGACCCGGCCGATACCTACACCCGAATGGATTTCGCGACGCGCGATCACTATCGGCATGTCGTGGAAAAAATTGCCAAGTACAGCCGCCTGTCCGAAGTCGACGTCGCCGACAACGCGATCCGGCTAGCCAGCGCCAATGCGACGCAGGCTGGTGCCGCAGACCGCACCAAACATGTTGGTTATTATCTGGTCGGCAATGGTTTGCTGGAATTGGAACGCGCGGCGGCTTCCCGCTTGCCGCCACTGGCAGCACTGCAGCGCATGGGCAGAAGCTCGCCGTTGGGTATCTATCTTGGCAGCATACTGTTGCTGACCCTGGCCGCCACCGGCGTCATCGTTGCCAAGGCCTATGTCGACGGCGTGCACGAATGGTTGCTCGCGCTCGTCGCATTGATCGCACTGGTCGCCACCAGCCAGTTTGCGCTATCCATGGTGAATTGGCTTGCCACCTTGATCACGATACCGCGTCCGCTCCCGCGCATGGATTTTTCTGATGGCATCCCACCGGAATCGCGCACGCTCGTCGTCGTCCCGACGATGCTGTTCACGAAGCAGAATATCGATAGCCTGTCCGAGGCGCTCGAAATTCGCTTTCTCGCCAACCGCGACGACAATCTGCGTTTTGGCCTGCTGACCGATTTCGGCGATGCAGAAACAGAAACGATGCCAACCGATGAAGCGATACTGGAACGCGCAAAGAAAAACATTGATGAACTAAATGAAAAATATCGCGACACCCACGGGGACAATTTCCTGCTGTTGCATCGTCCGCGGTGCTGGAACGCACAGGAAAAAATCTGGATGGGTTACGAGCGCAAGCGCGGCAAGCTGGCCGACCTCAACGCATTCTTGCGCGGCGACGCGGCCGATGCGTTCTCCCTGATCGTTGGCAATACCGATGGCCTGACCAATGTCAGGTATGTGATCACGCTCGATACCGATACGGAATTGCCACGCGATTCCGCACGGAAATTCGTGGCCACGATGGCGCATCCGCTGAACCGCCCGCAGTACGATGAAAAACGCCAGCGGGTCTGTCAAGGTTACGGCATCCTGCAACCGCGCGTGGCAGTCAGCCTGCCAGGCGCCGACGCATCGCGTTATGAACTGCTTTGCGGTGGCGAAACTGGTATCGATCCGTACACCCGCACCGCGTCCGATGTCTATCAGGATGTATTCGGCGAAGGATCGTTCATCGGCAAGGGCATCTACGATGTCGACGCCTTCGAACATGCGTTGCACGACCGCATGCCTGAAAACCGGATCCTTAGCCATGATCTGCTCGAAGGATGTTATGCACGTTCCGGCCTGCTGAGCGATGTGCAACTCTATGAAGCATATCCCTCCTGCTACAGCGCCGATGTCAGCCGCCGCCATCGCTGGATACGTGGCGACTGGCAGATTGCATCGTGGCTGTTGCCGAGGGTACCCGGCGCACGCGATGCATCGACCGGCAAGCTCCGTCGCCACCGCAATCCGCTATCGGCATTGTCGCGCTGGAAGCTGTTCGACAATCTGCGCCGCAGCGTCGTACCATTTGCGCTGACGGCATTATTGTTGATAGGCTGGAGCACGTTACCGTCGGCCTGGTTCTGGACCTGTGCGGTGCTCGGCATTCTGCTGATTCCATCGGTCTGCACATTCATCTTTAACCTCGCACGCTTGCCGGAGGATGTGCTGTTCCGTCAGCATTTCTCCGCATTGCTGCGATCGACTACCCAATACTTCACGCATGCTGCGTTGACACTGATTTTCCTGCCGTATGAAGCATGGTTCAATCTTGACGCAATCCTCCGGACCCTATGGCGGATATTGTGCTCGCACCGGGGACTGCTGGAATGGAATCCATCGAGCGAGGCGAATCGTCAGTCAGGCAACGGGCTGTATTCCTACTATCGAGCGATGTGGATCGCACCCGTGCTTGCGGTCGCGACCACTGCCTATCTGATCGCGGACAATCAGAATGCACTGCAAGCAGCCACACCGATCCTGCTGCTGTGGTGTTTATCACCCGCCATTGCATGCTGGATTAGCCGCCCGATCGGACGCCGCGCCGCGCATTTGTCGAATGAGCAGACGCGGTTCCTGAAATCGCTGTCGCGCAAGATGTGGCTATTTTTTGAAACCCACGTCGGCCCGGAAGACAATTGGCTGCCGCCTGACAACATGCAGGAACATCCTGTCGCGGCTGTCGCGCACCGCACATCGCCCACCAACATTGGCCTGTCGCTACTGGCCAATCTTGCCGCGTATGACTTCGGCTATATCCCCGCCGGGCAATTGATCGAACGGACTCAAAATACCCTGCGGACCATGGCCGCCCTGGAACGTTATCAGGGACATTTCTACAACTGGTACGACACGCAATACCTGAAACCGCTGCACCCGATGTATGTATCGGCGGTGGACAGCGGCAATCTTGCCGGTCATCTGCTCACGCTGCGGCCCGGCTTGACCGAATTGCTCGATACACCGATCCTCGGTGCCCGCGTATTCCCCGGCATCCGCGATACCTATGAAATCCTGCGCGACACTGCAGGCAGCGCACCGCTGGCGAAATTGATCCAGTTTGAGAAAGACCTCGAGTCCGCCTGCCAGTTTGCACCGGACACACTGATGGTCGCCCACGATTGCCTGGAGCGGCTGACCCACTCCGCCGCGACCTTCCTCGCCAGCCTCGACACCGTGCCCGACACGCAATTGAATGTATGGGCACGCGCGCTGGAAAGTCAGTGCCGTGAAGCGTTAGCTGAACTCAGCTTCCTGACGCCGTGGACACAGATACTCGCACCGTCCGAATGGATCGGTGACTTCCCCGAACTCGGCGAGATTCCAACGTTGCGCCAGCTGGCGCGGATCCACACCAGGTTGGCGCCGGCGCTTGGACAGCGGCTGGCCGCCCACACCAATCCGAAAGAGGTGGAACGTGCCTCGGCTCTCAATCTCATGGTGTCCGAAGGCAGCCGCCACGCCGCTGAACGCATGCTGTTGATCGAACAGCTCGCGATGCAAGCAGAAGAGTTTTCGCGGAAGGAATACGGCTTCCTGTACGATCCTGCCACGCACCTGCTGGCGATCGGTTACAACGTCACCGAACGCCGCCGCGATGCCAGCTCCTATGACCTGTTGGCCTCCGAAGCACGGCTCGCCACCTTCGTCGCCATCGCGCACGGGCAACTACCGCAAGAAAGCTGGTTCGCCCTCGGACGCCAGCTCACCGTCGCCGGCGGCGAGCCGATCCTGTTGTCGTGGAGTGGGTCGATGTTCGAATACCTTATGCCGCTGCTGGTGATGCCGACCTTTGCCAACACCCTGCTCGATCAGACCTATCATTCCGCAGTTGAACGGCAGATCGAATACGGCATCCAGCGCGGTGTGCGCTGGGGCATTTCGGAATCCGGCTACAACACCTTCGATGCCAGCCTGAATTATCAGTACCGCGCATTCGGCGTGCCCGGTCTCGGCTTCAAGCGCGGCCTCGGCGACGATCTGGTGATCGCACCGTATGCATCGATGATGGCATTGATGGTGGCGCCGGCAGAAGCATGTACCAACCTGCAGCATTTGTCCGCCGAAGGATTCGAAGGCAAGTTCGGCTTCTATGAAGCGATCGATTACACGCCGTCACGGCTGCCGCGCGGACAGACCCATGCGGTGATCCGTTCGTTTATGGCGCATCATCAAGGCATGGGTTTCCTGTCGCTGGCGTATCTGCTACTCGACCGTCCGTTACAAAAGCGTTTCGAGTCCGATCCGCTGTTCCAGGCGACCATGTCGCTGCTGCATGAGCGCGTGCCGAAAGCGACCGCGACCTATTCGAACACAACGGACTTGGCCGATATCCGCACTGTATCGATGGATCAGGAAATGCAACTGCGTGTACTGCAGCGTCCCGACTCCCGAACACCGGAAATTCAGCTGTTGTCCAACGGGCGTTACCACGTGATGATCACCAGCGCCGGCGGCAGCTACAGTCGCTGGAACGACCTGTCGATTACCCGCTGGCGTGAAGACAGTACGCGCGATAACTGGGGCGCGTTCTGTTATGTGCGCGACATGGAAGATGGCCGTTTCTGGTCGACCGCATTCCAGCCGACACGGACACAGCCGAAGAATTACGAAGTGATCTTCTCCGAAGGCCGCGCCGAATTCCGTCGCAGCGACAACAACTTCGACATGCACACCGAAATAGTTGTTTCGCCGGAAGACGATATCGAACTGCGGCGTACCCGTATCACCAATCGCGCGCGCTCGCGCAGAACCATCGAAATCACCAGCTATGCGGAAGTGGTGCTGGCACCCGCAGCGGCAGATTCGATGCATCCGGCATTTTCCAACCTGTTCGTACAGACTGAAATCGTCCATCCGTGCCGCGCCATTCTGTGCACCCGCCGCCCGCGCTCGATGAATGAAAAAATGCCGTGGATGTTCCATTTGATGGCGGTGCATGGCGCCGACATCGACGCGATATCGTACGAAACAGATCGCATGCAATTCATCGGGCGCGGCAATACCGTCGCCGCGCCGCAAGCGATGCAGGGCCTTGGGCCGCTGGCGGGCAACCAAGGTTCGGTGCTCGATCCGATCGTCGCGATCCGTTATCAGATCACGCTCGACGCAGAACAATCGGCAACCATAGACATGGTGACCGGCATCGCCGAATCACGCGATTTCTGTCTCACCCTGATTGAAAAATATCAGGATCGTCATCTGGCAGACCGTGTCGTCGAACTATCGTGGACCCATAGTCAGGTCGTGCTGCGCCAGCTGAATGCCAGCGAGGCCGATGCGCAACTATATGGACGTCTGGCCAACTCGGTCATTTACGTCAATCCGCTGTTGCGCGCTGATGCCAGCGTACTGATCCACAATCAACGCGGACAATCAGGCTTGTGGAGCTATGCAATTTCCGGCGACCTGCCGATCGTGCTGGTGCGGATCAAGAATCAGGAAAATATCGAGCTGGTGCGTCAGCTGGTGCAGGCGCATGCATATTGGCGCTCGAAAGGATTGGCTGTCGATCTCGTGATCTGGAACGAAGAGCATAACGGTTACCGGCAGGTCTTGCAGGAGCAGATCATGGGGCTGATTTCAACCGTCACCGGCGTCCACGCGATTGATCGTCCGGGCGGCATATTCGTGCGACTGCTCGATCAGATTTCCAATGAAGACCGGGTGCTGTTCCAGTCGGTGGCGCGAGTGATCTTGACTGACAGCCGTGGCACACTGGCCGAACAGCTCAACCGCCGCGACCTGCGGGATGTGCGCGTGCCCCGGCTGGTACCGACCAGCAATCTCCCATCGATTGCCGCACGCAAGGGCATTGTTTTGCCCAAACGGGAACTGATCCTGTCGAACGGCATTGGTGGTTTCACGCCGGATGGACGCGAATATGTGATCACCACCTCAGCCCAGCACGTCACGCCTGCGCCGTGGGTCAATGTGATGGCCAATCCGCAGTTCGGGACCGTCATTTCCGAAAGCGGACAAGCGTACACCTGGGGCGAGAACGCGCATGAATTTCGCCTGACGCCATGGGCCAATGATCCGGTCAGCGACGCCGGCGGCGAAGTGTTCTATCTGCGCGACGAAGAGACCGGACTCTACTGGTCCCCTACTCCGCTGCCCCGCCGCGGCGAGGGCGACTATGTCACGCGGCATGGTTTCGGTTACAGCGTGTTCGAGCATATCGAAGACGGTATCGCGTCCGAGCTGACCGTGTATGTTGCGGTGGATGCATCGGTCAAATATTCGGTGCTGCGCATACGCAATGATTCCGACACGATACGCAAGCTGTCCGCCACGGGTTATGTCGAATGGGTACTGGGCGACCTGCGTCCGAAATCGGCAATGCACATCATCACCGAAACCGATCCGGCGACCGGTGCACTGTTTGCGCGCAATCCGTACAATACTGAGTTCACCGAGCGCACTGCGTTCTTCGATGTCGATACAACCGCGCGTACCATCAGCGGCGACCGCAATGAATTCATCGGCCGCAACGGATCATTGCAAAACCCAGTCGCGATGGAGCGTGTACGCTTGTCCGGCAAGCTCGGCGCCGGTCTTGACCCATGTGCTGCGATGCAGGTGGAGTTTGAACTGGGCCAGGGGCAGCAACGCGAAATCGTGTTCATGCTCGGCATGGCCGATACCCGTCACACCAATGTCGGCAATCTCGTGCAGCGGTACCGCGGCAGGGCCGCAGCGCAGGAGGCGCTCAACGCCGTGCAAGCCTACTGGGCGCGTACGCTAGGTGCGGTACAAGTCAAGACACCGGACGAGTCGCTGAATGTCCTCGCCAATGGCTGGCTGATGTACCAAACCATCGCTTGCCGCTTGTGGGCGCGCAGCGGCTACTACCAGTCCGGCGGCGCATTCGGATACCGCGACCAGTTGCAGGACACCATGGCCCTGGTGCACAGCGAGCCGACACTGGTGCGCGCGCATTTGCTGTTGTGCGCTGCCCATCAATTCATCGAAGGCGACGCACAACATTGGTGGCATCCGCCGACCGACCGCGGTGTCCGGACCCACTGTTCCGACGACTACCTATGGCTGCCGCTCGCGGTTCATCGTTATGTGATTAGCACTGGCGACACCGGCGTCCTGGATGAAACGGTGCACTTCATCGAAGGCCGTCCGGTCAATCAGGATGAAGATTCTTACTATGACCTGCCGATCCGTTCGGAGGAAGTCGCGACGCTATATGCGCATTGCGTACGTGCGATTGAAAGAGGATTGAAATTTGGCGCACATGGCCTGCCGCTGATCGGATCCTGTGACTGGAACGACGGCATGGACAAGGTCGGTGAACACGGCAAAGGCGAAAGCATCTGGCTCAGCTTCTTTCTCTATGAAGTGCTGATGCGTTTTGCTGAAATCGCCACGATCCACAACGACCAGACTTTCTCCGATCGTTGCGCTGCCGAAGCTGCTCAGCTACGGCAGAATATCGACCAAAACGGCTGGGATGGCGAATGGTATCGCCGTGCGTATTTCGATGACGGGACACCGCTTGGTTCCGCACAAAACGTCGAATGCCAGATCGATTCCATTTCGCAAAGCTGGTCGGTATTGTCCGGCGCCGGCGACCCGAAACGTTCGCGGATGGCGATGCAGGCAGTCGACCGCCGGCTGGTGCGGCGAGAAGACTCGATCATCCAGTTGCTCGATCCCCCGTTCGACAAATCCGATCAGAATCCCGGCTATATCCGCGGATATGTTCCGGGCGTACGTGAGAACGGCGGACAGTACACGCATGCGGCGATCTGGACCGTGATGGCATTTGCCAAGATGGGCGACAACCAGCGCGCGTGGGAATTGTTGCAGATGATCAATCCCGTCAACCATGGCAAGACTGCCAGGGGTATTGCCACCTACAAGGTTGAACCCTATGTCGTCGCTGCAGACGTGTATGCGGTATCGCCACACGTGGGCCGTGGCGGCTGGACCTGGTACACCGGATCGTCGGGATGGATGTACAGGTTGATTGTGGAATCGCTGCTGGGTTTGACGTTGGCAGGCGACAAGCTGATTATCACGCCATGCCTGCCGCGTGACTGGCGTACGTTTGAATTAAATTATCGGTATCGCGATACGATGTATCGGATTGTGGTGACGCAAAGCAGTGCCGAAGGTGTTGCTGATAATGTGAAGGTGGATGGCATCGAGCAGCACGATGGGGTGATTCCGCTGGTTGATGACAAGCGCGAACATGCGGTGGAGATATTGGTACATACGCGCTTTGCCTAGCCGGGAGAGGGTTGAAATCAGCAGCACCTGGATGCGATTTTGGCTGCCGAATGTTATCGGCAGGCAACTTAGAAGTTGGGCCATCGGAACGAAACGATGCGTGCTCAAGAATATTTTGGCTGAAAGGTGTAGCGTTTGATGTCATGCATCAACTGCAAGTCAGTAAGTTGATCCGTCCAACAAGATCGCAATGGACGTCCATGTTCGTTAGCGCACAGACCATTCTTGCCAGGCCGGTTTATCTTGCGACCGTAGGCATTAGTAATGTCGATGGATTCATCTGAATCGATCGCATCAATGAACCGGGGAAATTCATGGAAATTACACAAAAATTCTTTGCCGGGGTGGTCGCCATGTCAGCGCTGATGCCGTTGGCACTCCTGCCAGGCCAGGTACACGCACAACAGCCTGGCGGACCCCAGGCTACACCACGCATTGAAGGTTTCAATGTCGATGAAGTCCGTCGACTGGCCCCCGGGGTCGAGCTCAATTTCGAGCTCTACGGGACGCCAGGGGGCGTGGCGAGCTTGCGCATAGCAGGCGCAACGCGCAATCTGACGCTGATTGAAGTTGAAGCCGGGCAATACGAAGGCACTTACACGATCAGCGGCCGCGACAACATTGCTGCACGCAGCCCGGTAACTGCCAATCTGCGCGTCGGTAATCAGGTCGCCAGCGCGGTCCTGACTGAATCCTTGCAAGTTGGCGTCGGTCAGCACAATGCGATAGCCATGCCGGGGCCGCAGCCAAAAATAGAGCGTTTCAATGTCGATCCGATTCCTGACTTAAGCGGCGGTAATGATTTGCATTTCACGATATTCGGCACCCCTGGCGGAAAAGTCGATATCGCCATCAACGGCGTCAAGGGCAAGATCTTGTTGCCAGAGGTGAGCAGCGGCGAATATGCCAACACCTACACGATCAGGAATCGCGATCGGATCGCGTCGAACAGCATCGTCACGGCCAATCTGCGCGTGGGTGAGCGCGTTACCAGCGTCATCCTGGGTAAAGCCTTGCAAACCGCGGCAGCCCCGGCGCCAGTACGCGTCGCCCGCGTTTGCAATAACTGCGGCACGGTTGAAGCAGTCAATCTCATCGAAGTCAAAGGCGAAGGCGGCTATCTCGGCACGATCGGCGGTGGTGTCGTCGGTGCTTTGCTGGGTAGCCAGGTCGGCGGCGGCAAGGGTCGGACCGCAGCTGAAATAGCCGGTGCGGTAGGCGGTGCGTATGCTGGTCGTACCATCGAAGGCAACTCGCGCGCTTCGAATCACTATGAGGTATTGGTTCGTCTGCAAAACGGCGCGACACAAACCGTTACCTTTGCCGCCGAACCTGGCTTTCGGGTTGGTGATAAAGTCAAAATCACGGATGGCGTAATCGTGCGCAATCCGTGACGCCGCTGGCGGGCGTGAATCCGGAGTGGCTCATGCGCTGCAATGTTCGTCTTAAATGGATCGCCTGTTTCGTCAGCGTGATCGGAATCGGGCTGCTGGCCACTGCCTGCGCGGCGCTCCCCGAAGTGCGATATCTGAGTGGTTCGCTGGTAGCGCCGGAAAACCCAACGGTGACCAATGCGCAAGGCACTCTGAGCGCCAAAAAATCGAATTCCCTGCTTACCAGACGCTGGCACAATTCGCACGTGGGTATCGTAACGTTGGCAGCGCTGGCAGCGCTGGAAGAAGCGGCTACCGGCACTCCTTTGATCGCCGGTAACAAAGTCACCTTGCTTTATGATGGCCCGCAAACCATGGCGGCGATGATCCAGGCGATCAGCGCGGCCACGGATCACATCAATTTAGAAACCTATATCTTCGACCAGGATGAGCTCGGCATCCGTTTTGCAGATCTGCTGATCGCCCGCCAACGCGCCGGGGTGCAAGTCAATGTGATCTACGACAGTGTCGGCACGATTGGCACGCCGCAGGCCTTCTTCGATAAAATGCGCGACGCCGGCATTCACCTGCTGGCCTTCAATCCCGTCAACCCGCTGAAGCTGATCGGGCCATGGGAGCCGAACAATCGCGATCACCGGAAAATTCTGGTCGTCGACGGTGTGGTCGCCTTCACGGGCGGAGTGAATATCAGCAATAGCTATGGCAACAGTTCGCTGTTCCGCTCGAAATCTCGACGCGATGCCAAAGTCGGCTGGCGCGATACCCATATCAAGATCGAAGGACCGGCGGTCGCCGCACTACAGTGGCTATTTCTGAATAACTGGGCCAGCCAGAAATCGCCCGATCTCCCCGATAGCAATTTCTTTCCCCCGTTAAAAGAAGTCGGCGACAAGCTGGTCCGGGTTCTGGCCAGCGAACCCGACGGTGATTATGATATTTACAAGGCTTATTTTTTGGCGATACAAAAGGCAAAGAATACGGTGCATATTACCTGCGCCTATTTCGTGCCGGACGCGCAGATTCTGCAGGCGTTGAAGGCTGCTGCACAACGCGGCGTCGACGTCAAAATCATTTTGCCGGGAGTGACTGACAGCGGTCTGGTTTTCCATGCGGCGCAATCGTTTTACAGTGAAATGCTGGCCAGCGGGATCAAGATCTATCAGCTGCAAATCGCAGTCTTGCATGCCAAGACCGCCGTGATCGACCGGGTTTGGGGGACGGTCGGTTCGACCAATATCGATACCCGCAGCTTCTTGCACAATAATGAAATCAACGTGGTGGTCTTTGGCGACGAATTTGGCAACGCGATGGAAAATGCGTTCGTCGAGGACCTGCGCCGTTCGGTCGAGATCTCCAAGGATAAATGGGACCAGCGGCCGCTGGGAGACCAGTTCAAGGAATGGATTGCGCGCAGACTCGAGTATTGGCTGTGATGCGTCGCCCGCTGGAATAGTCGAAGTCCTGATTTACTGTGATGGAATGATCATGCAGAAGCGTTTTTGGTCAAGCTCGGTGAGCTGGTTCAGATGCCTGGTGTTGATCTGCGCCGCGGGCGTCTCCTACGGCGCGATCGCGAAGCCGGATCCGGTGGCTACCCTGCGCGCAAAATACACGTCGCTGGAGCAACAACTGCGGCAGAATCAATTCAAGCGGCCGCTGGTTCTCGAATCGGCCGAAACACCGAGCCGCTTGCAGGGCGACATTTACGCGGTCGTCGATTACCCTTTTGGCGCGGTGAATGCTGGCCTGAACAATCCGGAACACTGGTGCGACGTGATGCTCCTGCACCTCAACACCAAATATTGTCACGCGATCGAAAGGCCGTCGGGCACCATCCTGAGAGTCAATATCGGCAAGAAAACGCCCCAAGAACTGGCCGATGCGGCGCGTGTCGAATTCAATTACAGCGTCCTTGCGGCGACCCCGGAATATGTCGAAATCTTGCTCAACGCCAAACGCGGGCCGATGGGCACCAGCGACTACCGCATCCTGCTGGAAGTGGTGGCGCTGCCGAACGCCAAGGCGTTCTTGCATCTGACGTATGCTTACGCAGTGAATTTTTCCGGCCGGCTGGCCATGCAGACCTATCTCGGAACTATCGGCAGCGGCAAGGTGGGGTTCACCGTGATCGGCAAGCTGGCCGATGGTCAACCTGACTATATCGGCGGGGTGCGTGGTCTGATTGAACGCAACACGATGCGTTATTACCTCGCGATCGATACCTTTTTAGAGGCCGCCAATGCGCCGCCGGCGGCGCAGCTCGAGAAACGTTTGCAGAGCTGGTTTGCGGCTACCGAGCGTTATCCGCGGCAGTTGCATGAGGTGGATCGGGGCGCGTATCTTGAGATGAAGCGTGCTGAGTATTTGCGGCAGCAGACTGTCCATTAACCGGGGTGCTCAGTTGATGGGTTTACCGACAGCACCGGCACTGCGTCGCATAACCAGGAACCGCCCCTTTCCATCAGGAATTTGCTAAACACCCCGATGGTGCCATGCAACGCTGCCGCCGCAGAGGCATACAAGACGCCCTTCGCGTTGGAGGATAGCGCACGATTTGTCAGCACTGGCCGACACCTGATTCTGCTAATGAATGATGGTCACACAAAGCCGATGCGATCGGCGGTAAGACGCTGCGATGCTTAATCGTCACCGCGATGCGCAGCACCAAGCATGGCTTGTTCGATCAAGTCGCGCGTCAGCGCCGGCGCCAACAATTCAATGAAGGTATAGACGTAGCTGCGCAGATATGCGCCCCGCCGGAAGGCTATGCGCGACACGTTGCTGCCAAACAGATGGCCGGCCGGAATTGCACGCAATCCGGTGTCGCGCTGCGAATCGAATGCCATGCCGGCAATGATGCCGATCCCAAGTCCGCATTCGACATAGGTCTTGATCACATCGGCATCGATCGCCTCGAGCTGGACATCGGCCTGCAAGCCGCAGTCGCTGAAAGCGCAATCAATTTTGCTGCGGCCGGCGAATGCGCTGTCATAGGTGATCAATGGGTACGCGGCAAGGTCGTGCAGTGTGATGCTTGCTGATTGCAGCAAGGGATGGCCGGGCGGCACTACCAGCACATGCTCCCATTGATAACAAGGCAGCGAAATCAGGCCCGGTATATCGGCGATCGCTTCGGTAGCAATGACCAGGTCGGACTGATCTTTCAATACCATCTCGGCGACCTGCTGCGGATTGCCCTGCAACAGCGATATCCTCACCTTCGGAAACTGTTGTGCGAATGCCTGCACCACCTTGGGTAGCGCATAGCGCGCTTGCGTATGCGTGGTGGCGATCGTCAGATTGCCGCTATCCTGCGCGGCGAATTCCTTGCCGATGCGCTGGATACTTTCGATCTCGCGGATGATCAGTTCAACCGACTGTAATACCGTGCGCCCGGGTTCAGTCAAGCCGCGTAGCCGCTTGCCGTGGCGCTCGAAGATATCGACGCCGAGCTCTTGTTCGAGTTCGAGGATCGACTTCGACACGCCGGGTTGGGACGTGGTCAGCGCCTTCGCGGCATCGGTCAGATTGAAGTTCTGTCGTACGGCTTCGCGGACGAAGCGCAGTTGATGCAGATTCATCGGTGTCGGATTGGAATGGTTAGCGGGATCGCATACGGGGCCCGCCGTCCTGCTCAGCGGGAACCGAACTGCCGATCGTAGCAAAGTTGCACACAGAAGTCGCTGCATACCGAATAGGGCCAGTGATCAATCAAATTCGCACAACCAATTGGACTGATCACAGGTCCTAGCATGCTCATGGCTGCACCGATGGTTCTTTTTTAAGGCAGCGCAACACAAAGGTCGATCGGCTATGGCGCAAGCCCGGCAGTTTGTACAACTTGTGGCGCAGGAATTGCTCATAGCCTTCGGTGCCGGCGACGGCGACCTTGATCAGGTAATCGTATTCGCCGGTCAATAAATAGGCCTCCACCACTTCCGGCAATTCCGCCAGCGCCGCGCCAAAACGCTCGAGCGTATCGTCGTCGTGGCGATCCAGCGTCACCTCGATGATCACGGTATCGGGCAGGCCGAGCGCCTTCTGGTTGAGTAGCACCGCGTAGCCTTCGATCACACCTCGTTCTTCCAGCGCCTTGACCCGGTTCCAGCACGGCGTCGCAGACAGGCCGACCCGTTCCGCCAGCTTCAGGTTACTCAGGCGGCCATCGCGGCGCAGTTCGCGCAGAATCCGGCGGTCGATCTCGTCCAGTTTTGCAGAATTTCCCATCTCGCTCGATAAATAGATAATAATTTATTGATTATACATATTGATAGTCAATTCATCTTCATTTTTGCGATTTACAGAGAATATAAGAATCCTATTTTGCGGACGCTTTGATACAGTATTCGCATGCAAACACATCCTCTCCTACACCAGATGCAGCTCACTTTCGGGATCGAAGGTGGCGAAATTTACGCAACGCTTGAATGGGTGCTGGCCCATGCGCGCCGCATCGGCCTGACCTTGCTGGAACTGAAAATGCCGCCGCGTACGCCCGCCGGGCAACATACCGCTGTCGCGATGCATGTGGCGGCGCGTCAAGCCGAACCGCTGAACCTGTTCGTGGCGCGCCTGGAAAATGGTGTCGACCTGACCGAGCTGCGCTATACGGTTGCATCGGTTGCGACCTGTACCGATGGGGATTAACGCCGCGGAACGATCCTGATCAGGGGTCTGGACCGGCCCCCTCCCCCCGCAGCAATAGCCAATTCTTGGTCTCCCTCGGTGCCGCCAAATCGCGAAAAAAATGTCGGTCGCCATCGGGTTCCCGCTAGCGCCGTGCGCACCACGCCGATATTGTGTTGTGAATCATTCGGCAAGCAAACCACCTACTTATAACAACGCTGGATCGCCGCATCCGTCCTGTTCTTGCTTTCCCGACTTGTTTAGCTGAATATGGCGCCTGCTGCCGGCCGCCGGATTTTCGCTTAAGCCGGCGCCACGAATTGGCCAGACGCGCCGCAGCGTCGCATCGATCACACCCGAATCATTTCGAAAATCGCCAGGGACCGGCCATGTCGTTCATCTCATCATTCCTTGCGCGCACGCGCGCGATGCCGCTGCAGCTGATTGCCTTGCTCACGAGCGCACTGCTGGCCGCTGATCCGGCCACCGTTCATGCGGTCGACGGCCGTGTCGCGAACAAGCCGGCGCGCCCGCGTATCTGCCTGGTGCTGTCCGGTGGTGGTGCCCGCGGCGCGGCGCATGTGGGCGTGTTGAAAGTACTGGAAGAAATGCGGATCCCGATCGACTGCATCGCCGGCACCAGCATGGGATCGATCGTCGGCGGCAGCTACGCGGCCGGCGCGTCGATCGCGGAAATGGAACAACAACTCAAGTCCATCACCAGCGAGACCCTGTTCAAGGACAAGCCGCCGCGCCAGGACGTGCCGATCCATCGCAAGCAGGACGATCAGACCTTGTATTTCAGCCCGGAACTCGGTGTCCGCGACGGCAAGATCCTGCTGCCGAAAGGCATCGTCTCCGGCATCGTGCTGGAAGCGGAATTGCGCAAGCTGGCGAAGACGCCGGGTTACATCAATTTCGACGAATTGCCGATTCCATTCCGGGCGGTAGCAACCGATATCGCCAGCGGCCAGATGGTGGTGTTTCGCGATGGTGAACTGGCCAGCGTGATGCGCGCCAGCATGTCGGTCCCGGCCGCGATGGACCCGGTCGAGATCGATGGCAAGCTGCTGGTCGACGGCGGCCTGGCGCGTAATCTGCCGGTCGACGTGGCGCGCGCAATGGGGGCCGACATCGTCATCGCGGTCAACCTCGGTACCCCGCTGCTGCAGCGCGAGGCGATCACATCGGTGTTCGGGGTCACGCTGCAGATGATCAACATCCTGACGGAACAAAACGTGCAGGCCTCGCTGGCATCGCTGGGGCCGAAGGACATTCTCATTGCACCCGAACTGGGCGATTTTTCGGCCACCGACTTCGATCATCTGGGTCTGACGGTACCGATCGGTGAAGCCGCGGCGCGCAAGGTGGCGGCCCAGTTGGCGCCCTACAGCCTGTCGGTCGAAGACTATGCGGAACTGCAAGCCGATAAAGTCACGCTGGCGCCGCCGGATCTGCGGCCGGTGCACAAGATTCGGGTCGATGGCTTGCAACGGATGAATCCGGCGGTGGTCGAAGCGACAATGGAGACCAAGGTCGGCGTAGCGATCGAGCACAAACCCTGGATCGCGACATCCGCCGCATCTACGGCCGCGGCGATTTCGAGCACGTCAACTACCGCATCAGCCCCGATGAAGACGGCCAGCGGATGCTGGCGATCAAGACCAGCGAGAAATCCTGGGGCCCGAGTTACCTGCGCATCGGCCTCGGGCTCTCCAGCGATTTCCGCGGCGATGCGTTTTTCAACCTGCTCGGCAGCTATCGCAAGACCTGGCTCAATTCACTCGGCGCCGAATGGCGCACCGACCTGCAGGTCGGCCGCAGCAGCCGGCTGACCACCGAATTGCACCAGCCGCTCGATGAGCGGCAATACCTGTTCGTGGCGCCAAGAATCGGCATCGAACGGCGGCCGATCGACCTGTTCAACGGCAACACGCGCTTTGCCAGCCTGAATGTGTACGATGCCCAGGCCGGGGTCGATGTCGGCAGCCAGTTCGGCAAATACGGCGAGCTGCGGTTTGGCATGATGCGCGGCAACCTTCACTACAATGTCGATACTGGCCAGACGGTCCTGCCGCAGGCGGGCGTCAACATTGGCAAAGGAGGCTTTACTGGGCACCTGTATCTGGATCAGCTGGACAGCTGGAACTTCCCGCGCGATGGTTACGGCGGCAACCTCACTCTATTGGCATCGCGCCAGTCGCTCGGGGCGCAAGACGACTACAACCGCTGGAGTGCCGACTTCGTGAGCGCGCATTCGGTCGGCCGGCATACGCTGCTGCTCGGCGTCAGGGCCGGCGGCGCGATCGGCCGGAACCCGCTGCCGATCTACGATCAATTCCAGTTCGGCGGTTTGCAGCAGCTGTCCGGTTACCGCACCGGTCAATTTTTTGGCGAATCGGTCCAGTTCGCCAGCCTGACCTACATGAACAAACTGGCCAACGCGCCGTTCCTGGAAGGCGCCTACGCCGGCTTTTCGCTGGAGGCCGGTAAGGTCGGCCACCAGTTGATCGGCGGATCGCCCGGCGGCGTCGTGAAATCGATGTCGGTCTTCGTTGCGCTCGACAGCCCGCTCGGTCCGCTGTACCTGGCGTATGGCCGCGCGCTGGATGGCAATTCTAGCTATTACCTGTTCCTGGGACGGCCTTGATTGCGCGGAGCTCCTGCTCAACGCTCCGCGCTAAGCTCCCGCTTCAACCTCTTTATAATGGCGCATACCCATTCACCTTTGCCACTTCCCGGCACGCAGGAACAAGGACACCATGCCCGTCTCGCTCGATAAATTGCTCGTCGTCGGTATCTCATCGCGCGCCCTGTTCGACCTGGAAGCGGAAGAAGCGATCTTCCGCAATCAGGGGCTGGACGCCTACCGCCGCCACCAGATCGCCAATGAAAATGAAATTCTGAAGCTGGGCGCAGGCTTTGCGCTGGTGCGCGCGCTGCTGAAGCTGAACGCATTGACGCCGGAGCGGCGCTTCGTCGAAGTGGTGGTGATGTCGCGCAATTCCTCCGAGACCTCGATGCGCATCTTCAATTCGATCGAGCATTACGGACTCGACATCACCCGTGCGGTGCTATCCGGCGGCGCGTCGCTGGCACCGTATCTGCAGGCGTTCAATGTCAGCCTGTTCCTGTCGCTGCATGAGGACGACGTGCAGGCCGCGGTCAATTCCGGCGTCGCGTCGGCGCTGCTGTATCAGAAACCCGAAAATGTGCTGCAGGAACTCGACCAGATCCGGATCGCCTTCGATGGTGACGCTGTGATTTTTTCCGATGAATCGGAACGGATTTTTCAGCAACAGGGGATCGAAGCATTCGAGCGGCACGAGCGCGAGAACGCCTTGAAGCCGCTGCCGGAAGGCCCGTTCGCACGGTTGCTGAAGGCGCTGTCGTTCATCCAGAATAATTTCAAGAACGCCGATGGCCGCGCCGCGCCGATCCGTACCGCGCTGGTCACCGCACGCTCGTCGCCGGCACACGAACGGGTGATCCGCACTCTGCGCGCGTGGGACGTGGCGATCGACGAAACCTTCTTCATGGGCGGCGTCGCCAAGTCGGATGTGCTGCAGGCGTTCAAGCCGCATATGTTTTTCGACGATCAGCCGGGCCATTGCGACCGGGCGCGGGCGCTGGTGCCGACCGGACGCGTGCCGATCATCACCCAGACATGAATCGGCAAATACGGATCAACACGCATAAACACGCATAAACCCGCAGACAAAAAACGGCGCATCAGGCGCCGTTTAATTTCAGTTTGAAGTCGTCATCGAGATCTGAAGTGCCGGTCGAGCCCAGAATGCCGACTTAAAAATATACTGGCAAAGCAACAACATAAAGCCGCTTAATTTACATGGTAGTTAGGCATATACTCCATGAATTTTTGATCGGAATCGAGTAAGGGACGGGGTTGCCCCCGTCGCCTTCTCACACCACCGTACGTGCGGT
>NZ_JBHRTP010000084.1:0-20072 GCF_042646465.1 Pseudundibacterium arcticum | reverse complement strand
GCCAGTGCTGTTGCAGCCATGCCTTGAATTCGAACACAGTGAGTCCATCGACTCCTGCTGCGCCCTTGTTCTGCATGACCCTCTCATACGCTCGCCACAGGTTGTGACGTTCGACCACGGCGTCCATCTGCCGCAGTCCTTCCGCTTTCGTTTGCTCATCCGCCGCCGTGCCAACCTCGGCACCCGACTCGGCCATCGGCGAAATCCGTTCGCTTAACTCCGTGCCGGGCGCAGTTGCCTGCCTTGTTGCGTCATCGATTTGCATCGAGGTCGAATGTCCTAATCGCGTTGTTCAATGTTCAGGCCTTCAGTCATGGCTCTCTCCGGCTCACCGCCTCGTCCTTGACCTACTATGCCCTCGGCTGACTTCTGCATGCGCATCCCGACACCTCCCGATGCCGGTAGCACGAGGCACGCATGCAGATCTCCCCGGGTATTGCGCACCCACCTTCACGCTTATGCCTGTCGGATCTACGTCGCAGCCTTCCGTACAAGTATCGGGCTTTGATGATATTGGACATCTCACCCGGCTACGCCGCCTCGTATCCGCTTCCTGTTCGACTCGGCGTCCCCGTCATGCCAGCGCTTTGCCTTCGGCTTCCTCCAGATTCGCAGTCGCCCGCGACATCCTTGCCTTCCGCTAACTCTTCCCCTTGTCGGGCAAGTAGAGGACTTTCACCTCCAAGTAGGTGCGCCCTGCCGGGCGCACCAATAAAAAATGCCGCTCACTGAGCGGCATTTTTTTATTTCAGTCCGGACCTTATTTTGGCGCGCTATCGTTCTTGTCCTTGCCCTCGTCGGCTGCGCTGTTCAGCAGTGCCGGCTTCAGCAATGTTACCTTGGCTTTTTGTTTCAGCACATCAATGTATGTCAGCATCTCCTGCTGGGCCAGCACATTGGCGATCTGCTGCTGCTCGGCCTGACGGCGCGCATTATCCGTTATTGCTGGCTGCGACACTTTGCTGATCCGATACAGCGCATAACCCTGGGCCGGCAGCTCGACACCGACGTAGGCTGGTAACTTGCTGGTATCCGCTTGCATCACTGCTGGCAGAGTGGTCTTGTCCAGACCCGCTGCCTTGCCGCGCGACACCACAGTTTCCGCAGCAAAACCGGTGGCATCGTCTTTCGCCTTCAACGCGGCCAATTTGTCCTCGCCTGCTTTTTTGGCCAGTTTTGCCGCCTCGATTTGCGTGACGCGTTCGCGGATCGCTGCTTGCACTTCGGCGAACGGACGCTTGCCGACAGGCTTGTATTCGGCGATGCGCCCGGCGATCAGGGTGTTAGGCGCAACCTCGACCGCTTCGGTATTACGCTTGTTTTTGATGGCATCATCCGAGAACAGCGCCCTCAGGAATTTCTCGTTGTTATATGGCACGGTCGGCGCCACCGACGGATTCGGCTTGCGGATCAATCCGGCAACCGTTTCGATCGTCAGCTTCAGCTTGTCTGCAACCGGCTTCAGGCTGTCAGCCTGTTCGTAGACGGTATTGGTAAATTGTTCCGCCAGTTCGGCGTATTTTTTTGTCGCCAACTGCTTTTTGATCGTCGCGGCGATTTCGCCTTTGACTTCGTCCAGAGGCTTGACCGTGGCCGGCTTCACACCGGTTAACTGGATGATGTGGTAACCAAAATCGGACTGCACGAGATCGCTGATCTCACCCTCCTTGAGCTTGAACGCCACATCTTCGAAGGGCTTAACCATCATCCCTTTGCCAAAGAAGTCCAGATCACCGCCGCGCTCCGCCGAGCCGGGATCCTGAGAATTGGATTTGGCCACCTTGCCAAAATCGGCAGGAGCCTTGCGCACTTGCGCCAGCAGGTTTTCGGCTTTGGCCTTTGCTGCAGCCTTGTCGGCGTCGGACGCATCCTTTTTCAGGCTGATCAGGATATGACTTGCGCGCCGTAGTTCGTCCACCGAGTACTGCTTCGCATTTTGCTCGTAGTAGGCCTTGATGTCGGCATCGCTGACCGCGATCTGCGCCGCCAGTGCCGCACTGTCCAGCACTACATATTCCACCTTGGCCTGCTCCGGGATTTCAAATGCGGCAGGATTTTTATCGTAGTACGATTTCAGCATGTCGTCAGTAACCTTGACCTGCGAGACATAGTCGCCCGCCTTCAACAACAATTGCTGAACGTCACGTTCCTGGTCATTGATATCGGACAGCCGATTCGCCACTGTCTTCGGTGCGAAGGCGCTGGACTGAATTGCGCCGTTCAGTTGCTGCAGCGCCAGATCCTGACGCAAACCTGCTTCAAACATCGCCGGCGTCATGCCCTGGGCGGCCAACAGGGATTTGTAGCGCTCCGAATCAAACTTGCCATCGGCGCCGATCAGGCCAGGAATCGCCAGGATAGTTTGCTGCAGGCTCTGGTCCGATACCGCCAGATGGCTGCGCGCCGCTTCGGCCGCCAGTGCGCGCTGAGCGATCAGATTATCCAGCACGCCCTTTTTGGCGGCTGGCGTATCGAACATTTTCGGGTCGAATTGGGCCCCGAACATTTGGCGGAAACGATCCATTTGCTCGCGCTGGGCTTTATCCCACTCTTGCTGAGAAATCGACTGACCGCCAACTTTGGCAACCGCGTTATCGCTATCGTTGAACTTGCTGTAACTCTGAATACCGACCAGCGCGAAGGAAGGGATGATAAAGAGCAACAGAACGAATTGCATCAGGCGCTGATGGGTGCGAATAAACTCAAACATGATTAGCCAATAAGAGACGAATTACGATGAAATGCCGCCGAATATGAAAAAAGGCGAACTCGCGTTCGCCTTTTTTTGTTCTGGCGGAGTGGACGGGACTCGAACCCGCGACCCCCGGCGTGACAGGCCGGTATTCTAACCAGCTGAACTACCACTCCTGACTATATTATTTTTGGCGGAGTGGACGGGACTCGAACCCGCGACCCCCGGCGTGACAGGCCGGTATTCTAACCAGCTGAACTACCACTCCTAAAATATTCTATAGCTTTGTTTGACTGATTGGTGGGTGCTGAGAGGCTCGAACTCCCGACCTACGCCTTGTAAGGGCGCCGCTCTACCAACTGAGCTAAGCACCCATTCTGCCACTTAGTCAGCCAAACAATTGGCGCTTGTCACCGCGCCAAAGGCATTAGTTTACAGCATCTTTCAGTGCTTTGCCAGGTTTAAATTTCGGAACCTTGGCTGCCTTAATCTTGATTGCTTCGCCGGTGCGTGGATTACGACCGGTACGCGCTGCGCGCTTGCCAACCGAAAAAGTTCCGAAGCCGACCAAGGTCACGCTACCGTTTTTTTTCAGTGTTGTTTTAACAGCACCAATCATTGCATCCAGCGCGCGCGTTGCAGCGGCTTTGGAAATGTCTGCGGTATTGGCAACGTGTTCGATCAATTCAGTTTTATTCACTTAATCCCCCTCACAAAGGTTTAATTTCGCGTTGGTGTTTCAATCATTATTAGTTGTACATCCATCGCGGAATACAGAAAAAATCTGCAGCACGTATTAAACAAGCCGCAAAGCCTAGTGTCAAGCGGTTTGCGGGCCGATGCCGGATTCACATGCGCGAATAATCGAACCATTGCTCGGTCAAATTCGCGTCCAAAAAAGAAAAAGCGCTAACATTAGCGCTTTTTTAATTACGGCAAATACAATCAGTGTTTCACGACGTTAGGATCGGATTGCCCATCGGCCGCTGCGACCGGCGAAGCGACCGCAACATCGGTATCCAGCAATGGTACTGGTTGACGCTCCAGGGCAATGTCCAGCACCTTGTCAATCCAGCGCACCGGAACGATCTCCAGCTTGTTTTTGACATTGTCCGGGATTTCGGCCAGATCCTTCACATTCTCCTCGGGAATCAGCACGGTTTTGATGCCGCCACGATGTGCTGCCAGCAGCTTTTCCTTCAGGCCGCCGATCGGTAGCACTTCTCCGCGCAAGGTGATCTCGCCGGTCATCGCGACATCGGCACGCACCGGAATGCCGGTGAAAATCGACACCAGCGCTGTGGTCATCGCGATACCCGCCGAAGGCCCGTCTTTCGGCGTTGCACCTTCCGGCACGTGGATGTGAATATCACTCTTTTCGAAGATCTCGAAGTTGATCCCGAGGCGTTTGGCACGGCTACGCACCACGGTGCGCGCTGCTTCGATCGATTCTTTCATGACATCGCCGAGCGTGCCGGTGCGAATCACGCCGCCCTTGCCGGGCATGGTCACTGCCTCGATCGTCAGCAGGTCGCCGCCGACCTCGGTCCATGCCAGCCCGACAACCTGGCCGACCTGATTCTCTTTTTCGGCCATGCCATAATCGTAACGACGCACTCCGAGGAATTTGTCGATATTCTTGCTCGAGATAGTGACCTTTCGCTCCTGTTTCTTGAGCAGCAGCATCTTCACAACCTTGCGGCAAATCTTGGAGATTTCACGCTCGAGCGACCGCACGCCAGCTTCCCGTGTGTAGTAGCGGATGATATCCCGGATCGCTGATTCGGCAACGCTGATTTCGTCGTCCTTCAGACCGTTGTTCTTGATCTGTTTCGGCAGCAGATAGCGTTGTGCGATGCTGGTTTTTTCATCTTCGGTGTACCCGGACAGGCGAATCACTTCCATCCGGTCCAGCAAGGCTGGCGGGATATTGTAGGAATTGGATGTCGCCACGAACATCACATCGGACAGGTCGAAATCGACTTCAATGTAGTGATCCGAGAATGTGTGGTTCTGCTCCGGATCCAGCACTTCCAGCAAGGCCGACGACGGGTCGCCCCGGAAATCCGCACCCATCTTGTCGACTTCGTCCAGCAAGAACAATGGGTTGCGTACACCGACTTTGGCCAGACTCTGCAGGATCTTGCCGGGCATCGAACCGATATAGGTACGACGGTGGCCACGAATCTCAGCTTCGTCACGGACCCCACCAAGCGCCATACGCACGAATTTGCGATTGGTCGCACGTGCAATCGACTCGCCCAGCGAAGTCTTGCCCACGCCAGGAGGACCTACGAAGCACAGAATCGGCGCTTTCAGCTTATCAACACGTTGTTGCACGGCGAGGTATTCAAGAATGCGTTCCTTGACCTTGTCGAGGCCGTAGTGATCGTTCTCCAGCACTTTTTCGGCATTGGCCAAATCGTTATTGACCTTGGATTTTTTCTTCCATGGCAAATTGACCAAGGTATCGATATAGTTGCGCACCACCGTCGCCTCGGCCGACATTGGTGACATTAATTTCAACTTCTTAAGCTCGCTTTGTGCCTTTTCGCGCGCTTCCTTGGGCATTTTTGCCGAAATGATTTTCTTCTCGATATCCTCCAGGTCGGCGCCCTCCTCGCCTTCGCCCAGCTCTTTCTGGATCGCCTTGACTTGCTCGTTCAGATAGTATTCGCGTTGCGATTTTTCCATCTGCCGTTTTACCCTGCCGCGAATGCGCTTCTCCACTTGCAGGATATCGAGCTCGCCTTCGAGTTGGCCCAGCAGATGTTCGAGCCGCTTGGCGACACTGAAGATTTCCAGAATAACCTGCTTCTGCTCCAGTTTTAAAGGCAGGTGCGCAGCGACTGTGTCGGCCAGGCGACCGGCATCATCGATGCCGGACAGGGACGTCAGAATTTCAGGGGGAATTTTCTTGTTCAGTTTTACATATTGATCAAACTGTTGAACAATCGCACGGCGCATCGCCTCAACTTCGGACTCTTCGCCCAATTCGGATTCCACCGGTGTCAGGTCAGCGACAAAGTGCGTGTCCAGCTCTTCAATCTTGTGGATACGGGCGCGCTGCGCGCCTTCCACCAGCACCTTGACCGTACCATCCGGCAGTTTCAGCATCTGCAAAATATTGGCGACGCAGCCGATTTCGTAAATATCATTCGCCGACGGCTCATCCTTGGCTGCGGCTTTTTGCGCCGCCAGCATGATGCTCTTGCCTTGTTCCATCGCGGCTTCCAGCGCCTTGATCGATTTGGGGCGGCCCACAAACAGCGGTATGACCATATGCGGGAAGACAACGACGTCCCGCAACGGCAGCAACGGCAGTTGGGTTTGTTCAGTATATGTGGAGGTTGTCATGGCGCACCTTATAAAAAAGCCTGTTGATGATGTTGGCACGAGATGCCAAAACACAAGATCAGACTAGAACAAAAATCATCGAGACTCGTAACTTATTTTCGCGTGCCAAACAAAATTCCAATAAAAAAAGCCACACACAAAGTTGCCCTTGGGTGGCTTTACGTTTGAAGCCAGAATGATATTGTTATATAAATTGTAGTACTTCTGTTCGAGAATGCGCCATGAATATGACGCTCTATCTCAATTGCCTGCAATCAATTCTCGCCAGAAGCCTTTTGTTGCTCCTGGTATATCAATAACGGTTTGGCACCGTTGGTAATAGTCGCTTCGTCGATCACGACCTTGATGACGTTTTGCTGGGTTGGCAGTTCGTACATGACGTCAAGCAAGGCATGTTCCAGAATCGAACGCAAACCGCGCGCACCTGTTTTACGTGCCAATGCTTTCTTCGCGATCGCATGCAGCGCCGCCGGCCTGATTTCCAGCTCGGCTCCTTCCATTTGCAGCAACTTTGAATATTGCTTGATCAGCGCATTCTTCGGTTCAATCAGAATTTGGATGAGTGCCACTTCAGTAAGTTCACTCAAAGTGGCAACTACCGGCAATCGACCGACCAGTTCGGGAATCAAGCCGAACTTAATCAGATCCTCCGGTTCGGCTTCCATCAGCACTTCACTGGCATCGCGCTCACCCCGGCTCTTGACGCTGGCGGAGAATCCGATGCCGCTCTTTTCAGAGCGATTGGAGATAATTTTTACCAGGCCATCGAAGGCGCCGCCACAAATAAACATGATATTCGTGGTGTCGATTTGAATGAAGTCCTGATTAGGATGCTTGCGACCACCTTGCGGCGGCACTGACGCCATCGTGCCTTCAATCAACTTCAGCAAGGCCTGTTGCACGCCTTCGCCGGAAACGTCGCGGGTGATCGATGGATTGTCAGACTTCCGCGAAATCTTGTCGATTTCGTCGATATAGACGATTCCGCGTTGCGCTTTCTCGACTTCGTAATTGCAGCTTTGCAACAATTTCTGGATGATGTTCTCGACGTCCTCGCCGACGTAACCTGCTTCGGTCAAGGTGGTGGCATCGGCGATCACAAACGGCACATTCAGCATACGCGCCAGAGTCTGGGCCAGCAGCGTCTTACCTGAACCGGTCGGGCCAACCAGCAAAATATTGCTTTTTGCCAACTCTACATCGTCTTTCTTGCCCAGATGCTTGAGTCGCTTGTAGTGGTTATAAACAGCCACTGACAATATGCGCTTGGCCGTTCCCTGGCCAATGACGTACTGGTCCAGCAGGCCGCATATTTCCTGCGGCGTCGGCAAATCCGACTTCGGGCCGGTAACCGATTCAACGCTCGACGTTTCATCGCTGATGATGTCGTTGCACAGGTCAATGCATTCATCACAGATGAAAACTGACGGGCCCGCGATCAGTTTTTTTACCTCGTGTTGGCTCTTGCCGCAAAATGAGCAATAGAGCAATTTTTCGCCGCTGGAGGATTTTTTGTCAGGCATAGGGCAAGCTATCTAAAGAAATTTACTTGATCTTACCTGTGAATTTCGAATCCGTCACAGGTATTTGTCAAGAGTTTGGCTCGGTAAAGAGGCGCTTGACGATTCAAAAAACAAAAACGCCCGAACGATGTCTCGTCCGGGCGTTTTACGCGGGACGTTGTCAGCCGCGAGTGGTCAGTACTTTGTCGATCATGCCATATTCCGCTGCAGCATCGGCGGACATGAAATTATCGCGCTCGGTATCCTTGCTGATACGCTCGATCGACTGTCCGGTCTTTTCGGCCAGGATGCCGTTCAGACGTTCACGCAGATACAGGATTTCACGCGCCTGGATTTCGATATCGGTGGCCTGTCCCTGTGCGCCGCCAGACGGTTGGTGAATCATGATGCGTGAATTCGGCAGCGAGAATCGCTTGCCCTTGGCGCCGGCCGCCAGCAAGAACGCACCCATCGACGCGGCGAGGCCGGTACACAGCGTCGACACGTCCGGCTTGATGAACTGCATCGTGTCGTAAATCGCCATCCCGGCAGACACTGAACCGCCTGGAGAGTTGATATAGAGCGAAACATCCTTATCCGGATTCTCGCTCTCCAAAAACAGCAATTGCGCCACAATCAAGTTGGCCGCATGATCATTGACCGGGCCGACCAGAAAGATCACACGTTCCTTGAGCAAGCGCGAATAAATGTCATACGCACGCTCGCCACGGCCGCTTTGCTCAATCACCATCGGCACCATGCCGAGCATCTCGGTATCCAGTGCAGAGTTACGGATCAATCCAGTCATTGTCTTTCCTTATTTGGAGGTGCTCTGAATCAGTATTCAACCACATATTCAGAGCACCGGTGCGGTCACATTACGCTTCTGCGTTGTTGCCCATCAATTCGTCGAATGGCACCAGCTTCTCGCTGACCTTAGCCTTGCCGAGTACATAGTTAACGACGTTTTCTTCCAATACAAGGGCTTCAACCTCTGCAATACGGCGACGGTCGCTGAAATAATATTTCAGGACTTGCTGTGGATCTTCGTAGCTCTGCGCGAAGTCTTCCACTTGGGCCTTGACCTGCTCGGCGGTTGCTTGCAAGTTGTTGGCCTTCACCACATCGGCCAGAATCAGGCCGAGGCGAACACGGCGTTCTGCCTGTGCGTTGAACAATTCGGGCGGGAACGGCATTTCCTTCACATTCATGCCGCGCTGCGTCATGTCCTGGCGGGTCATTTCGGCCAGACGCTCGACATCCTGCGCGATTAAAGACTGTGGCACGTCCAACTCGGAAACCTTGATGAGTGCATCCATCACGTTGTCCTTGTTTTTCGCCTTGACCCGGCCGTTGACTTCGCGCTCCAGATTGACCTTGATGTCTTCGCGCATTTTGCCCAGATCACCGTCGGCAACGCCCAGCGATTTAGCGAATTCTGCATCGACTACGGGCACGTGCGCCCATTCCAGTTTGTTCAGCGTAATGGTGAACTCGGCCGTTTTGCCGGCCACATCCTTGCCATGATAATCGGCCGGGAAAGACAGCGGGAAGGTCTTCGACTCTCCTACTTTCAGACCGATTGTGGCGTCTTCAAACTCCGCCAGCATGCGGCCTTCGCCCAATACAAATGCATAGTTGTCGGCTTTGCCACCGGGGAACTCGACGCCATCGATTTTGCCGGTGAAGTCAACGGTTGCGCGGTCGGTCTTTTGAGCCGACAGATCGGCGCCACCATCGCCATGCGCGTCCTGCTCGCCCTTGACGTGGTAGTGCACGCGCTGCTTGCGCAGAATCTCAATGGTCTTGTCGATTTCGGCTTCGGACACTTCGGCCTTGACCTTTTCAACTTCAACGCCGGCCAGTTCGCCGATCTTCACTTCCGGGTAGATTTCGAAAGTGGCGTCAAAAGCCAGCGAGCCCTCGGCAACGTCGTCGCCGGCCTTTGGAACGATCTTTGGATAACCGGCCACGCGCAGATTGTTTTCGTTGGCGGCGTCGCTGAAGGCACGGCCGACTTTGTCGTTCAGCACTTCAGATTCGGTCTGATAACCATATTGCGCCGCGACCATTTTCAATGGCACTTTGCCTGGACGGAAGCCCGGCGCCTTGGCTGTGCGCGCACGCACTTTCAGGCGTTTTTCGACTTCCGTCTGCACATCGGCCAACGGGAAGGTGATGGTGATACGGCGCTCGAGTTTGCCCAAGGTTTCGACAGCAGTTGCCATGTGAATCGTCCAAATAGTAAAAATTCTGTGGTGCGAGGAGGGGGACTCGAACCCCCACACCATTGCTGGCGTCAGGACCTAAACCTGGTGCGTCTACCAATTTCGCCATCCTCGCGGGATTTTTTGCACTCATCGTGCACAAAAGCAAAGGGCGACCGAGAAGTGAAAAAGGGGTCGCCCTGCACTGCCTTTGTTAGTGGCTCATCAACTTCAGCCGGTTATTTTACTGGATTTCTCCCCAAATTGCCGCGTTTTTTGAGATTGCAATTATGCGGCCATCAAACTGTCGCGCTCAGGCTGGCGAAGCGCCCGCACCGCGCGGGCAATGCCGCGACGCAACACCCCGACGCCACGCTGTCAAACCGGCTTTTTCACTCTAAACCATGCTGCATACAAAGCCGGCAAAAACAGCAGGGTCAGCGCGGTTGCGATCGTCAAACCGCCCATGATGGCCACCGCCATCGGACCCCAGAACACCGAACGCGACAACGGGATCATGGCCAATACCGCCGCGGCGGCGGTCAGGATGATCGGCCGCGCGCGGCGCACTGCCGACTCGACGATCGCATTCCATGGTGCGACACCGGCGGCGATGTCTTGCTCGATCTGGTCGATCAAGATCACCGAGTTGCGAATAATCATTCCGAACAGGGCGATTACGCCCAGCATGGCCACAAAGCCGAACGGTCGCTGCAGAATCAGCAAGGCCATCGCGGCACCGGCCACACCCAGCGGCCCGGTCAGGAACACCAGCAACGAGCGCGAGAAACTGTGCAATTGCAGCATCAGCAGCGTAAAGATGATGAAAATCACCAGCGGCACATTGGCAGCAATCGAGTCCTGCGCCTTGCCACTGTCGGCCGCGGCGCCGGCCAGTTCTATCCGGTAACCAGCGGGTAGCCGGGCACGCAACTTGGTGAGCTGCGGATTGATCTGACTCGACACCGTCGGCCCCTGTATGCCGTCGACCACATCCGACTGCACCGTGATCGCCCATTCGCGCCCTTCACGCCATACCACGCCAGGTTCCCATACAAAATGCGGCTGCGCGATCTGCGAGACGGTCACGAATTTGCCGCTGGCGGTCGGAATATTGGTGTCATTCAATACCTCGATCGTCGATCTTTCCTCGATCGGCTGACGCAACGCGATATCGATCAGATTGTTCTTTTCCCGATACTGGCCGATCGTGGTGCCGCTCAGGATGGTATTGGCCGCACGCATGACTGTCTGCGAGCTGATGCCCAACGCGCGCAATTTATCCTGATCCAGGTCCAGCCGCAACACCTTGATCGATTCATTCCAGTTGTCGTTTACGCCCAGCGTGTTCGGATTGGCGCGCATGATGTCCTTGACCTGATCAGCAATCACGCGCACCTTGGCGACCTCGTCCCCGCTGACGCGGAACTGCACCGGATAGGGAACCGGTGGTCCGTTCGGCAGGAACTTCACACGACCGCGCACCTCTGGAAAATCGGTCTTGAATTTAGCGACAATTTTCTGCCGCAGCGCTTCACGCATCGCCAAATCTTTCGGCAGCACGACAATTTGTGCAACATTGGTCTGCGGGAAAATCTGGTCCAGCGGCAAATAGAAACGCGGGCTGCCGGTGCCGACGTAACTGGTCACGCTCTCGACACCGTCTTGCATGCGGATGAAGGATTCGAACTTCTTGGCCTGCGCCTCGGTCGCGGTAAAAGTTGTTCCCTCTGGCAGCCACAGCTCGACCATCAATTCGGGGCGGCTGGAATCAGGAAAGAATTGCTGCTCGATGAACCTGAACCCGAACACGCCCAGACCGAACACCAGCAACGTGAGCAGGATCGTGGTCTTGCGCCACTCCACGCACCAGTTAACGATGGTGCGGAAACGCTGGTACATCGGCGTATTAAATAGCTCGTGGTGGCCGTCGGCGCTAGCCTTCGGCTGGATCTTGAGCAGCAGAAAACCGATATAGGGTGTGAACAATACCGCGACAAACCATGAAATCAGCAGCGCCAGCGCATTGACCGAGAACATTGTGAAGGTGTATTCGCCAGCCGCCGATTTCGCCAGGCCGATCGGCAAGAAGCCGGCGGCGGTGATCAGGGTCCCTGTCAGCATCGGCATTGCGGTCGATTTGTAGGCGAAAGTTGCCGCATCGAAACGCGAATAACCTTCTTCCATCTTGCGCACCATCATCTCGACCGCGATGATCGCATCATCCACCAGCAAGCCGAGCGCAATGATCAGCGCACCGAGCGAAATCTTGTGCAGGTCAATATCAAGAATTCGCATGAACAGGAAGGTGATCGCCAGCACCAGCGGGATCGTCAGCGCCACCACCAGGCCTGGCCGCATATCGATGCGAAACGGTTTCGTATGCAAGCCCAGCGCCAGGAAACTGACCGCCAACACGATGAGCACCGCTTCAATCAGCGTATGCACAAACTCACCGACCGAACGCGTGACCGCTTTCGGTTGATCGGACACCCGCTCCAGCTCAATCCCGACCGGCAGCTTTGCCTTGATCCGATCGACTGTCGCTTCGAGCTGCTTGCCGAGGTCGATGATGTTTCCCCCCTTTGCCATCGAGATACCGAGGCCGATGACTTCCTTGCCGTTGTAGCGCATCTTGTCGCGCGGCGGATCGCGATAGCCGCGTGTGATGCTGGCAAAATCGCCGAGCCGGAACGCGGTGCCGTTCGCGCGCAATTGCAGATTTTCGAGATCCTGGGTCGATTGCAGTGCCCCACTGACCCGGATTTGCAGGTTATCGGTGGGAGTAGCCATCACGCCGGTCGCTTCGACCGTGTTCTGGGTATTGATTTGGTTGACGATCGCTTCGATCGGGATGCCGAGCTGTGCAAACTTCTTGTGTGAAAACACAATATTGATCTTCTCGTCCTGCACGCCGAACAGTTCCACCTTCGACACCGATGGAATTTGCAGCAATTGCTGGCGAACGAAGTCAGAGTAATCCTTCACCTCGGCATAATTGAAGCCGTCGCCGGACAGCGCGAAAATTGAACCATAGGTGTCGCCAAACTCGTCGTTAAAGAACGGCCCATTCACACCTGCCGGCAAGCTGCCCTTGATGTCGCCGATCTTCTTGCGCACCTGATACCAGGCGTTTGAGGTGTCTTTAGGTGACGTCGACTCCGCCAATTGCAGGATAATCAGCGTCTCGCCTGGCTTGGAATAACTGCGGATCTTGTCGATGTAAGGTGTTTCCTGCAGCTTCTTTTCCAGCTTGTCGGTGACTTGCTCTGCCATTTGCAAGGCGGTGGCGCCGGGCCAAGTCGCAGTGACCACCATGGCACGAAAAGTAAACGGCGGGTCCTCGTCCTGCCCCAAGCGACCGAAACTGAGTATGCCGCCGATCATCAGCACGACAATCAGGTAACGCGTCAGCGGCACATGTTCCAGCGCCCAGCGCGACAGATTGAAGCCTTCCGTGGTGCGGGGTGCGTCTTGTTCTACGGTCTGACGAGCCTTTTCGATCATTGGGCGGCTCCGGCTGTCACCGACGCGGCCGGGTTGGCCCCGGCCTTGATCTTGCTGGCGGACGCGACGCCGGCATCTACCTGGCTGGCGTCTTCACCGAGAATGCTGACCTTCTGGCCCGGCTTCAGCTGATTGACGCCGGCGGTCACGATGGTCTGGCCGGGCGTGACACCATCCATCAGCAGGATGTCGTTGCCAGCAGTGCCGGCAACCTTGACCGGGCTCAGCTTGACGACACCATGGTCGACCACCCAGACCGAGGTCTGCGATTTTTCCTGCAACAAGGCAGTCAGCGGCACTTTCAGCATCGCATTAGGGGTCTTGCTGGCGAACGATACGGTGGCCGTCATGCCGAGCTGGATGCTGGCCGGCGCATTGGGAATCGACACCTTGGTCGTATAGGTACGGGTGGCGGGATCGGCCACCGGCGAAATCTCGCGAATTTTGCCTTCAATGGCCTGGCCCGGATTGGCCCAGGTTCGGATCTGGACGTCGCTGGTTTGGCGCAGCGCGGCGATCTTGTGCTCCGGGATGCCGAACACCACCTCCTTGTCGCCCAGTTGCGCCACGCGCACCACCGACGTGCCGGCGGCTACCACCTGTCCGACCTCGGCATCGACACCGGTCACGACACCATCGGCGTCGGCGGTCAACACGGCGTAACCGGCCTGGTTCGACTGCCCTTTGTAGGCGGCGGCGGCTTGCTCGAGACTGGCTTGCGCGCTCTGATAGGCAGTACTCTTGGCGTCCAGCACGGTCTGGCTAACGAAGTTCTTGGCGCGCAGGTCCTGATAGCGCTTCAGTTCGGCCTGTGCCAGATCGCGATTGCTTTGCGCCGCACGCAACCCAGCATTGGCTTGCGTCTGCGCCAGTTGCAGATCCTGCGGATCGAGCTGCATCAGAACCTGACCGCGCTTAACTGTCGCACCAACGTCCACCTTGCGCTGCACGATCTTGCCGCCGACACGAAATCCCAGCCGCGATTCGATGCGTGGCATCACCACGCCGGAAAAATCAGAAGTCACATCAACATTAGCCGCCCCCAGATGCAGTACCCGTACCGGTCGGATGTCTTCCAACTTTTCGACCGGCTTGGAACAGCCAGCCAGCAGGATCAAGGTGGCCGCAACGGTCAGGCTAGTCACCATTTGCGGCCGGATTTGACACAGTTTTTTCAAGGTGCGCACTTTGGTTTTCCTTTACTATTCGGCGTGAATCATGCAATGCATATAAGCAATTATATTTTGCACAACGCACTACTGACCGACAAGTTAGTAATTATAGGTGGCGTTTAAACCTTTGCAAATGACTTTTGCGTCATTAAATAAATTAAAAAGATGGCAGTTGATCATTACGAAAATTTTCCGGTCGCATCGATATTGTTACCGGCCAGACTAAGGCCCGCGGTTGAAGCGATTTATGCCTTTGCCCGCAGTGCCGACGATCTGGCCGACGAAGGCGACGCCACGCCGGCCGGGCGCCTGGCGGCGCTCGACGACTATCGACTGGCGCTGGACCGGATCGAGCACGGCCGACCCGCCGACTCGCCGCTGTTTACGGCGTTGACACAGGTCATCGCGCAATATCGTCTGCCGCTGCAACCGTTCCGCGACCTGCTGTCGGCCTTCAGCCAGGACGTAGTCACGACCCGGTACGCCGATTTCACATCACTGCTCGATTATTGCCGGCGCTCTGCCAACCCGGTCGGCACCCTGATGCTGCACCTCTATGACGCCGCCAGCCCACAAAATCTGCGCGACTCGGACGCGATTTGCTCGGCGTTACAGCTAATCAATTTCTGGCAGGACGTCGCTATCGACTGGCAAAAGCAGCGCATTTATGTGCCGCAGCAGGATATGCGGCGCTATGGCGTATCCGAGACCGACATCGCCGCCGCCACCAGCGACCACAGCTGGCAAGCGCTGATGCGCTTTGAAGTTGAACGCGCGCGGATACTGATAGAATCCGGCGCCCCGCTGGCGCGCCGCCTGCCCGGACGAATCGGCTGGGAATTGCGCTTGGTGATACAGGGCGGCCTGCGCATTCTGGAACGGATCGAGATGGTCGATTACGACGTGTTCAGACGCAGGCCGCAACTGCACGCCAATGACTGGCTGCGTATGGCGTGGCGGGCGACGCAGATGCAGTGAGTCCGCAATTGGTCATCCTCAAGCAGAATTTGCTTTGATATCTGGCACTCAAACAATACTGGGTCTCTGTATGAGTAATATCCGCTGTAGAAATGTGCGGAGTAACGGTGCTCCACTGGGGAGTATTTTTCTAACTGCCTTTAATCAGTTGCCAATTGCAGTGCCTGTCGTCACCCTCGCTAGTGCCGAATGCGGTGCCGTGGATCGGACCCATTTCGCGGCGAGGACAGGCCGGAATCCAAACCCGGTTTGTCGGGAGCGCCACAGTCGGCTAGCATAGCGGCTTATTTGCCGAATGGCATCGAACCCGGCTTCGTCATCGACCACGGCTGCACAAGAAATTCAACCACCTATTCAATATGTCCCCTGACGAATATTGCCAACAGAAAGCCGCACAAAGCGGCTCCAGTTTCTATTACAGCTTCCTGTTCCTGCCACAGCAACGGCGGCGCGCGATTACCGCCTTGTATGCGTTTTGCCGGGAAGTCGACGATACGGTGGACGAATGCACCGACACCGCGATCGCCCGCAGCAAACTGCTGTGGTGGCGCAAGGAAATCGCAGCCATGCTGGACGGCAGCCCCACGCATCCGGTGACCAAGGCCTTGCATCCGCACATGCTGCCATTTGCACTCGAAGGCAAATATCTGCAGGCGATCATCGACGGCATGGAAATGGACCTCGATCAGACCCGCTACCTGGATTATGCCGGCTTGCAGCACTATTGCTGGCGTGTGGCGGGTGTGGTCGGCATCCTGTCGGCCCGGATCTTTGGCACGACGCGCCCGGAAACCCTCCAGTATGCGGAAAAACTCGGGCTCGCGTTCCAGCTGACCAATATCATTCGCGATGTCGGCGAAGACGCGCGCATCGGGCGGATTTATTTGCCGGTGAATGAGCTGCAACAGTTCAAGGTGACCGCTGCCGACCTGCTCAATGCGCGCCACAGCGACAATTTCGAGGCGCTGATGCGGTTCCAGGTGCAGCGTGCCCAGGCGGCGTACGACGAGGCGTTCGCGCTGCTGCCCGACGCCGACCGGCGCGCGCAACGGCCGGGCCTGATGATGGCCGCGATTTACCGGACCCTGCTGACGGAAATCGAGCGCGATGGCTTTCAGGTGCTGCACCAGCGGATCTCGCTGACGCCGATTCGCAAACTGTGGCTGGCATGGAAAACCTATATCCGTGGCTGACTTGGTGGCTGACTCCGTCGCTAACGCCGGTGGCGCGATGCAACAGCATATCGCCGTAATCGGCGGCGGCTGGGCCGGCTGCGCTGCCGCAGTCCGGCTAACCCAACGCGGCCACAAGGTGGCGCTGTTCGAGGCATCGCGCACCCTTGGCGGTCGCGCGCGGCGGGTCGAGCTCGATGGCAAGCCGGTCGACAATGGTCAGCACATCATGCTCGGTGCTTACCGCGAAACCTTGGCCGTCATGCGCAGCGTTGGGCTCGATCCCGACAATTTGCTGCGGCGGCTACCGATGCAGATGCGTTATCCGCAAGGCAAGGGCATGGACTTCCTCGCGCCGAAGCTGCCGGCACCCTGGCATATGCTGGCGGCGCTGTTGCGTGCCAAAGGCCTGGCATGGCAGGACAAACTTGCGCTGGCGCGGTTTTCATCGCTGGCCCGCTGGATCGGCTGGCGCTTGAACATCGATTGCAGCGTCAGTGAATTGCTGCAACGCTACGATCAGACCCCGCGCCTGATCGCGCTGATGTGGCGGCCGCTCTGCATCGCCGCGCTGAATACCCCGCCGGAGCGGGCGTCAGCACAGATCTTCCTGAACGTACTGCGCGATAGCCTCGGCGCACAACGTGCGGCATCGGATATGCTGATCCCGCGCACCGATTTGAGTGCACTGTTCCCCACCGCGGCAGCCGACTATGTGACGTCAAACGGCGGCGCCCTGCATATCGGCGCGGCGGTGCAAAACCTCGTGCAGCACGGTGCCGGTTGGCAGATCACGGCCGAAAAAATCGGCACCATGGCGGCCTTTGATGCAGTCATCATCGCGACCCAGCCCGAACATGCGGCGCGATTGCTCGATGG
Organism: Pseudundibacterium arcticum; assembly: GCF_042646465.1. Classification (NCBI taxonomy): domain Bacteria; kingdom Pseudomonadati; phylum Pseudomonadota; class Betaproteobacteria; order Burkholderiales; family Oxalobacteraceae; genus Pseudundibacterium; species Pseudundibacterium arcticum. The sequence continues at coordinate 2,606 of NZ_JBHRTP010000084.1, read as the reverse complement.
CTTGTCGAATTCGAGCACGCAGTCGATCGTGCCCAACGCGGCTCTGCAGTCGACACGTGCGCAGTTGGCACGCTTCAGTTATGAGCCGATCACGACCTGCTATCTGCAATACGATCCGACCCTGCGCCTGCCACTGCCTTTCATGGCGCTGCAGGACGACCCGGCGCGCCACCATTGGGGACAGTTCGTCTTCGATCGCGGTCAACTTGACCCGCAACACGCCGGTATGCTGGCGGTAGTCGTCAGCGCATCAGAGCAGGCGATTACGCTGCCCCGCATCACGCTTGCAGAACAGATCGCAACACAGCTCGCCAGTGTGCTGCAACTGGCCGCATTGGCGTCGCCGCAATGGCATGGCGTTATTTCGGAAAAGCGCGCGACCTATTCTTGCCGCCCCGATCTGCAACGCCCGTCCAACCAGACCGGGCTGACCAATCTACTGCTGGCCGGCGATTACACCAGCAGTGGCAATGCCGGCGACGATTACCCGGCGACCATCGAATCGGCGGTGCGCAGCGCAATAATCTGTGCCAATTTGTTATGAAATTATAATGACGGGCTTCACCTGCCGATGCGGGATCGTTGCTCGGCTTTTTTTCTGGCACGCGCTGACTATAGCCGTTGAGGCTGTATTTTTAGCCCCTCCCGTAAACGAAAGCACCACGTCGACCGTTGAAATGCCATTCGTATTGTTTGGGGATGGCAATGGCACGTTACAAGGTCGTCGATCGCAGCCCAAGGTTCTTGCCCGTCATCCTCGATGCCCAGTTGATGCCAGGTAGTTTTGAATACGCGCTCGACTACCTGATCGACCATGAGATCGATTTGTCTGGACTCGATGCACGCTACAGCAACGATGCCACCGGCGCACCTGCTTACAATCCGGCCGTCATGCTCAAGATTGTGCTGCTGGCCTACAGCCGGGGCATGGTCTCCAGCCGCGCCATCGAACGCGCCTGCCGCGAGAACGTCCTCTTCATGGCCATCTCTGGCGACAGCGCCCCGCAATTCACAACGGTCGCCAAGTTCGTGCGCGAACTGGGGCCCGACATTGCGGCGCTGTTCACCCAAGTACTGATGACCTGCGATGCGCAGGGCCTCATCGGGCGGCACATGTTCGCCATCGACGGCGTCAAGTTGCCCAGCAACGCTTCCAAACACCGCAGTGGCACGCATGCCGAACTCGCGCATGACGCAGATCGCATGGAGCGCGCGGTCACTGCCATGCTCGAAGCCCACCAAAGTCGCGACGCCCAAAGCGATCAAGGCGGCATTGATGAGGATGACGGGCTCGACCGTCAACGCATCGAGCGACTCCACGGCGAAGCACAGCGCATTCGCAACTTTCTCCTCACGCATACTGAACGCAAAAGCGACAAGGGAGCAGTTCGCAAGAGCAATGTCACCGACAACGACAGCGCCAAGATGGCCACCGCGAAGTGCGTCATTCAAGGCTACACGGCAGTGGCCGCCGTAGACAGCCAACATCAAGTCATCGTGGCCGCCCAGGCGCATGGCTCGGGTAGCGAGCAAAGCACCTTGCTCCCCATGATCCGTAGCACCGATGCGTTGCGCACGGATCAAACCCTCATCACGGCAGATGCCGGTTATCACAGCGAAGCCAACCTGCGCGAACTGCATGATGCGCAAATACCGGCTCTCATTGCCGACGGCTTGATGCGCAGACGCGATGAGCGATTCAGGGAGCAAGGCAAGTACAAGACGCTTCCCGACCCATTGGCGGACAAGAGCAAAACGACTGCCGAGTTGACAGACACCACATCCGCGAAACGCTTCACGCCCAAGGATTTCATCCATGATGCAATGGCCAATACCTGCATCTGTCCAGCGGGCAAGCAGCTCTACAGTAATGGCAAGCGTTGCACAACCAATGGGCGCATGCATCATAAGTTCGCCGGCGCCCAACGGGACTGTGTCCCTTGCCCACTCAGGCAACGGTGCCTGCGCCATCCCGAGCGTACACTGGTAAGGCAGGTCGCCTTCTTTAAGAAGAATCAGGCGTCGCCGCTGCAATTCACCGAGCGCATGAAGCAAGCCATTGACAGTCCACAGGGCCGAGCGCTCTATGGCCAGCGGAGGGCGACGGTTGAGCCAGTGTTCGGCAATCTGCGCTACAACAAGCGTCTGGATCGGTTCACACTGCGCGGTCAGTCCAAGGTGAACACGCAGTGGCATCTGTACTGCCTGGTGCACAACATCGAAAAGTTGGCGCATCACGGCTACGGGACATGATGCAATGGGCATCGCTTCAAACAGGGTGCATGCGGCCGCGGTGGCGGCATTACTTGCCCGATGCAGCGGAATTGCGGCACACTGACAGCATGGATAAAAAATCAACTCCATGCTGTGTGAAACCCCAGAACTTGTTCGCCTCAAAACGACAAAATCGGTTTTTTATACAGCTTCGTTAAATAGCAAAGAAATAAGAAATAACAAAGCAGTTTATGCATGGCCGCGCTAAGTTCGTAGATGAATAAATAATTTCTGGAGAATTCAAGTGTTTGTACTAGGGCCTGTTACCAATCAATAAAATGTGTTTACATTCGGTATTTGAATAATTGGATACCGATGATGCGGGAAAGCAG
>NZ_JBHRTP010000083.1:0-9862 GCF_042646465.1 Pseudundibacterium arcticum | reverse complement strand
TTTTTTCTACTCGCAGCTCGTGAATTTGGTATCGTTCGTCTCGGGTCAGGTGGGTGTAGCGCATATTCGGCAACTTTCGACTGGCTGGTCAAAAGGCGCGAATGCTACCGTATCTGGCCCTTCAACCGAATAATCAAAGTTGCACTTCGTGTCTGAATCCGCGGTGGACTTAATCAGCGTAGCCTTAAAATGTGAATCCTCAAGCATGCCTTACCGCCCTGGCTTCAGTTATATTGGAAGATTGAATGGCAACACCAGAAATTGAGTTAAGAGATGCGACCCGAGGGCGCCCTCCAATGCGGGAAGATTGGGTGGTGTACTACGACGGCAAATGTTATGGTTTTATCTACCGTTGTGACAAGCCGGCCGGTTATGCCGTCGGCATCGGCCACCCGGGCCTAGAAGTGGAGTTCGATAATGTGGCCCAGAATAAACAAACGGCAGTAGAGTTTGCCCAGAAACATATTGCGATGATCCTCGCTCGCGGTTAGGCAGATCGCATGCTGCCATGCCAGTAAACGTAGTGCGTTTGTGGCGTGAAGGTCGCCAAGTTCTACGTTGGCAGCGGTGGTTCGGATAGTTTAATGCTGCGGCATACGCTCATCGAGCAATCCGATGTACAGCTTATCGCCGCGGCGCACCAGAGACCACGCAAATCCTCGCTGCAATGGTTTATAGCCCGAGCAAGCACCTGGCCATCGACTTCGGCTTTCTCAAAGACGGAGCAAGGCGTCGCCAGTGTCCGATATTCACCGGCATCGTATTGCCACTGGCCAAATTATGGTGAAGCAATTCGGACACCACCGATAGCTATCGACAACAGCACCGATAATAAATAATTCAGCAGCGCCGGGCGATTTCCGGGCGAATAGCTTGGTTTAGCGCAGAGCGGCATAACTTGCCGATTGCTTTCCTGTTGCCGGCAGATAGAATGAATACGCGCTTCAATTGGAGGAAACACCATGAATAGATGTCGCGGTGCAATTGCACTCTGTCTGCTTTCAGTATGCCTTTTCGGTTGCAAAAAAGCCGATACCGCAGCGACCATCACGCCGGCGGACGCGGGTACGGCCCGCAACCCGAATTCGGTTGCGGCGCCGCCGAGCGCCCTGCCGCCATCCGACGCGGCCATCCCGCCGAACACGTCGGCCAGCACGGCCAGCGGCGCGACTAGCGGCCCCGGTCAATCCAGCCCCAGCAACTTGAACAAGGACCAGGAAGCGACCTCCATGCCGCTGCCCGGCCAAGCCAACGACCATTCCCAAGTCGGGAAGGAGGAAACGAAGAAATAGGCGCGACGATTTGGCATTACATCGCGGCAGCGAATCGTAGCCGTATGTGCCGCGCCCATCTTTGTTAGTCAGTCACTCATCAGGATCGCGCTTCGCACGAGCATCTTTTGGCTTGAATTGCTCGGGACTGAATCTGAACTTGGCTCGGCGGTCGCCCATCAGGTCACGCAGCTCGCGAATGCTCAACGCGGTTACTTCGTGCATCCGTATCAGCAGGGATCCCCCCACTGGCAGACGTTTATGTCGAATCTTGCTGATAACAGCCGGGGAGATTTCAAGTGCTCGTGACAGCGCAGCATCATTTTTCAGGCCAAAATCCTTGATCAACGTGTCCAGGAGTTTGTTTGGATCGTATGCGCATTGCTCTGTGAGTGATGGGTCAGTCGTCATGGATGTGTGCATTCCACTATTTCAATGACGCATTCAATGACGCACTCCATCTCTTCACCAGACTTCTTAACTTCGTTTTTCATATAATTTTCTGAGTCTGCTAGTCCGTTACATCCGTGGTGGCGGCGCATCGTGCTGCGTTTCTTGGGGCGCTGCGTCTTCCGCGAAATCCTCTTTCAGCCATGTGACGTGCTGCGAGTCCTCGATGGCATATACCCCGCGCGAACTATTCCACACAAGGGCCTTCGCACGCAACGCCTCAAGCGCGTACTGAATCGCGGAATCGTCGATGTTCACTGAGGTGTTCGTCAGCCTCTTGCATGCTTCCACATACTTGGCTACTGTATGCGGCCGGAATGGCGCGAAATCGGGGCCTGTGATAGCCATCACGGTCAATACAGCGGCCTGCAGTGGGGGAAGCCCATTCACTTGGCGCATGAATCCTTGCTTGGCGTCGGCTATTATCTTGTCGAACACCGACTGAAAAATCGCATCGACATTCTCTGAGGTGGCGTCGAAACGAAACGCCAAGTCATCAAGCGCCTTGCGAAGGGATTCTGGTTTGTGGCCGGAGGCAGTAAATGCCGCACTGAGAACGCCTAGAGATGGCTTCACGTCTCCGTCACACTGCCCCAGCTCCCATGCCAGATAATCGTCACCTAAAAGCTCCAGATCGAGCAGAACCGCATTCAGGAATGCCTGGTCCTTTCCTTCCACCAGAAGACTGAGCTTGTCACGGTTCGAGCCAGTCGCAATCAAGCGGAACCCATGGTGAGCCGATCCATTCAACTGGTCCCTAGCCGCCTTGAGGGCAAATAGCGATGAGGAGCCTGCATCGGTGGTGATTGCGTGCTGAGCTTCATCGATCACGAGAACGATCATCGCCTTCGTTGCATCTGACAACTCAGAAAGTGCCTTGGCGATTGTCTTGCCGGAACCGATACCAACCTTGGCGATGTCGAGCTGGATCCCGGCAACATTCACTTTATCGAGTCCTCCACGGCGCGCCCATTGCAAAATGGCCCCTTCACGCCTTTGCAAATGTTCTCGCACGGCTTCTGAGATCAGATCACCCGGATCGCGGCTTCGGTCACTCCATAGATCTACGTAGATCACCTCGGCGCCCTGCTTTTTCAGGAAAGGGATGATGTCTTCGTTGATGAGCGTGCTCTTCCCCGTTCGACGTGGTGCTGAGAGGAAGATGCCAGACAAGCCTTTTGGCGAGAGGGTTCGTCTGGCTATGTTTTCAGCCAAGACTCGGCGGTGAAAAATGGGCACACTCATTGGGTGTTTGAATTAGTTGGCTAAAAACTAATTGTAACAAATTATAGTCCATCATAGTTCATTATAGTTATATAAATGCAATGTTTTTATAGTGGATTATAGTCCATCATAGTCAGGCAATCGGATTGCACATATTGCTATGGTCCGTGTGTTTGGCGACGCGAGAAAGATGGAAAAGGAGAACGTCAAAAACCAGCTATTTGGTACACTTATCCACAGCTGCTGATTCAAAAAGCAGCGACCGATCGCACGGTCAATATTCAATCGGGGCGAAACAGTCCTGAGCGACAAAACGTGAGCAAAACCTTCTAAAAACGCAATAAAACGGCTGGCACCCACCCCCGAGATCAGATTTGGATCGTTGAGCGCATCCATAACAGCGTAGGCGTGGTAGCGCAAAAAAACGTCAATTATTCAGCGGTTTCGTAGCGACATGTGGAGAACAAAATGCTTGGAGTGGATCTACGTGTCGCAAAGATAGTCTGGACTGTTTTTCTGGCGGTGCTTGCACTGTTCATTGTATATTCAGTCCGATCGACTCTTCTGGTCGTCGTTTTTGCCGTTTTTTTTAGTTATCTCTTATATCCACTTGTCGAGCTCGTCGAATACTACAAACCGCGCCGGTTCCCACGAACGGTATCGATTGCGCTGGTCTTTCTTGTTGTAATTTTGGTAGCCGGCGTCGTCGGCACGTTATTTGGAAACAGAATTACAGACGAAGCGGTTCGTCTTAGCCAACAGCTACCGATTTTGTTAAATCCGACCAATATTTCACAGCGTATCCCTCTCCCCAGTTTTTTGGAGCCGCAACGCATAAAAATCCTTGCGTTCGTTACCGAACAACTCCAATCTGGGACAGGCCAGGCGTTACCTTTTGCGCAACGTCTTGGGTTGGCTGTTATGCACGCAGCTACTAACCTAATTTATTTAATTCTTATTCCGGTATTGAGCTTCCTATTGATTTCAGAAGCGCCGACTCTGAGGGCGGACATTCTTTCATCACTGGGTCGTACCAGCGGTTCTTTATGGGGTGCCATTACGGAAGATTTGGACGTTTTACTGGCGAAATATGTTCGCGCGCTCGTGATTTTGTCGATCGCTACATTTACAGCTTACAGTGTTGTGTTTTCTGCACTCGGCGTTCCCTATGCCCTCTTGCTGGGGGGCGTCGCCGGCCTGCTTGAAGTCATTCCTTTTGTCGGCCCGCTCGTGGCCGTCGGAACGGTTCTGACGGTGTCGTCTTTTAGCGGCTATGAGCATTTGTTATGGCTCTCCGGATTCATCTTTTCCTATCGTATTTTCCAAGACTACGTACTTAGTCCTTATCTGATGAGCGAAGGTGTCGAGGTTTCACCGCTTCTGGTAATTATTGGACTACTAGCTGGCGACGAACTCGGCGGAGTGGCCGGGATTTTCTTGTCCGTGCCGGTTCTGGCCACGCTTAAAATTGTGTTTGTTCGTGTAAAAGCGTCTCGGCATACGACGCAGCGGGAGAAACCAATAGTCGCATGATCGAATCTGTCAAGCCGCGTAGCTGCGCTGTCGAAGCTCCACCTCAGCATCCTTATCCAGGTAGGCTTCTTATGAGCGCTATATAAATGTAAATTACTAAAATATCGTTATAAATTAGTGTGGCAAACGAAACAATGATTCGTAATTTCCAGAAAGTGTATGCCATCATTTTTGCCAAAGACCGAATCATTTATGTTGAATATTGCGGCAACGTAAGCGGCAACTCGCCTTGGCACGGAAATCCGGCATCATTCTGAGCACTTCTTAAAGTTAGTGTGCCGGCTCGAACCCCTAACAACCGCAACTTCTGATCGAGCGGCACGCGTCGCAGGCATTCCCTGGCCGCGCGGCGAATGGTATTGGCGTCGTCAGTAGACACCGGCAGAGTAAGGTCGCGGGTAGCTGTACGGAAATCTTCGTATCGTAGCTTAATGCCGATCGTGCGACTTAGGTACCCCTTGCGCTTAAGATCTTCTGCTAAACGAGCACATAGATCCGTGAATATTACTGACAGGGTGACCCGGTCGTGACGCGCATGAAGATCGCGCTCAAAGGTTGTTTCTCGGCTTATCGATTTAGGTTCTGAACTCGTGATCACAGCACGCTCATCGATTCCATGAGAAATCTCATTCAGCCAGCAGGCTGAGCTACGACCAAAATGCGCCTGCAGAATCGGGAGTTCTGCTTGTGCCAGCTCACCGATCGTAGTTATGCCAAGTGTCGCAAGATTTTCAGTCATTTTAGGACCGATACCATTAACTTTTCGGACCGGCAATGGCCAGATTCGACTCGGGATATCTGATAGACCAAGAATAGTCAGGCCGTTCGGCTTTTCCAAGTCCGAACAAATTTTTGATAATAATTTGTTTGGTGTCACACCGATGGAGCAAGAAAGTCCAGTGGCATCGCACTGCTTGTTTGATACTTTGGGCCAGAACCATCGTATCGCCAGGAAGTTCGCTCAAATCGATGTATATTCCGTCAATGCCACGGTCTTCAATCCTGGGTGCAATGCGGGCCACTGCGGCTTTAAACAGTCTCGAGTAATGCCGGTAGGATTCGAAGTCCGTTGGATGCCGTCGTTCGTCGGGAGGGTGGAGTCCATCTCATTTACAATTGACAAGGAGAGCCTCAAGCGGCATCGATATCGGCGCTCAATAGCGCGGGATTTCTCTCACCTTCGTGATGAATCCTTGCGATATATCGCCTCGTCGAGCCGCTCACTGGTGATATTTCCAGGCTTTGCGCTGAGCAGGACAGGTCGTGCTCGCGAACAAGCGTCCAACCCTTCTTGTTGGCCCAGCCTGTGAGAACGTCGGTGGCGGGACGCCATCGACATAGCGGCCATATGCGATTGCTATCGTTCCTGTTGTAGTTGTTTGCTATGCGGTTTTGTCGATGCTTATTTCAGGGGATTTCCAATGCGGATTCCCGGCCTTCGAGGGCTTAGTCCGGTCCGGCTTATAAAATATTCTGTCCTGCGGTTTCGCGAGCACGACATGGCAACCTATGCGGCGGCGGTCACATACCATGTTAGTTTTTCGCTGTTCCCGTTCATCATCTTTTTTATAGCACTGCTTGGTTTTCTTCACTTGCCAAATTTCTTTGATTGGCTGCGGCAGCAAGCCCAGGCCTTCTTTCTGCAGCAGACGATGCATCAGATTAACCAAATATTCGACCAGCTACAGCAACGGCGAATGGGAATTCTATCTGTTGGAGCAATTGTTGCACTTTGGGCCGCATCGTCCGGCATGCGCGCCGTCATAAACGCCTTGAACGTAGTGTATGGCGTTAAAGAAAGCCGCCCAATGTGGAAACGTTATTCACTTTCTCTGCTGTACACCCTGGGTATCGGCGTCTTGCTGGCCATTGCCATCACGCTGGTGCTAGGCTCCCCACACGCGATGCAGGAGGTTGCGCGCCAAGTCGGCATATCACAAACCTTTGCTACCTTGTGGGCCTGGTGGCTGCGCTGGCCGGCCGTCGTGGTGCTGCTCACATTGACCGTGGCCGCTGTTTATGGCCTCGCACCTGACGTCGAACAGCGTTTCCGTTTCGTTAGCCCTGGCGCATTCCTGGCGGTCGTAGTGTGGATTGCGACCTCGCTCGCCTTTAACTACTATGTGCGGACCGTGGTGGACTATAACGTGCTGTACGGGAGTGTGGGAACTATCATCGTGCTGCTTTTGTACTTCTTTATATCTTCCCTCGTCTTGCTGTTTGGCGCGGAAATCAATGCAGTGGTTGAGCATCATGCCGCAACAGGCAAAGACATAGGCGACAGGAAACTGAAATGAAATGCCGCACAGATACGCACGTGGATATTGGCGCACGACGAAGGTCGGTATTTCGACAGAGAGGACGCCTGGATAACGATGGTGGGCGTGGTTCAAACGAGGGTAACACTTTCGTGAAATGAATCGATCGGCGATACTCGTTTTTCCCTATTTTTTTCCTAGTGCATTGTTGATATTGATTCGGAACCGGATTGTACACTTTGACATTAAACGGCTAGACAAAGCGTATCAAAAGCTGCCAAGAGTTGGTATTCGTTTCTTTAATAATTTGCCAACGGGATCCGTGAGAACTTTTATTCGTGACCTGAATTTTGTTTCGCCGGCACCTCTGCTGAAGGCGAACTTGACCGCAAGACTACAAAAAATATTCTGCGATGATGGAGATTCCCATTGGTACTTCGCTTTGTTGAATTTCCCCTGGAATTCCTTTGCGGCGTCGTGGAATGCCCCGTTAGTCTGCGGTCGAACACCGGCCACGTTTTTATCGTGACATAGCGCCGGCACCAAGCGATATCAAGCATCATGTTTTTTTCAAAAATGACCTTGATTTCGTGTGTGGGTGCGAAGGTGAGCAAGAAATACGCGCGCCGTGCCGACAATTTCTGAGCCGTGTGGCAAGCTCAGATAGTGATTCATGGTTGGCCCAAGGCTAAAACCTATCAGCCCGGTGAATCCAAACACCAGTAACACCCCAGTCCCGCTGGATTTGAGAGGTACATGACCATTGTTGAGTTGTTAACGTCCCGCAAGCATTCTAAAGGCGCAGCAACCACAAAGCCAGCTGAAGAATCAAGTGACATTATTGCCATAATGGCGAGTATTATCGGGAGGTGCCAATTCTAGATGCGTCAGCACTCGTCATGCCTTCTGCCAATCTACATCCCGCTATGCTGCCCGCGCTCGCAACGATCGAAAGCATCCAACTGCCCTCCCACATCGATGGCCGCGATGGCACCAACCGGGCCACCGGCAATCGTCCGCAAATCGCTGCCGATAATGATGTCGATGCGATCAAGGCATGGCTCGCGCGCTTTATCGATACCAAGACAGTAGTGTCCGGTTAAAAACTGAATAAATTCAATTGGTTAGAAGAATTGTCGTGTTTTGAGATATCGCTACTCCCTGCAAAGGCTTGCTGTAGCTGGGTTTTCTCAAAAACAGACACCGACAATATCTGTAGCAAAGTGTAGAGCGAAGCGTCCAGATTGAGTTTTTTTTAACGATCGCCACCAGTACATAAACTGACACGGCAATCCAGATTTGTGTTTTGACCGCGTTCTCCGATGTGCCGTAAAACTGTTTGATACGAAGATGCTGCTTGATCCATTTGAAGAACAATTCCACTTGCCAGCGACTCTTGTAAAGAGCGCAGATGGTCAGCGCGGACAACTGGAAATCGTTGGTCAAAAACACCAGCGTCTTTCCCGATTCCGGATCTTTGAAACGGATGCGCCGCAAATGAGATGGGTAATCCTTCAATGCCTTCACGCCGGTCAAGGCGATCACCTGGTCGCAGATAACACCGGTACTGCGGTCCGTGGAATTGGAATAGACGCGGCGGCTTCGCATATTCGATTTGGCGCGGGTAACGAACATCGCATGAGCCTGATGCAGCCCATGAAGGCGTGCGAAATCGATATAGCCACGGTCCATCACGTAGAACGCTCCCGCCTCTGGTGTCAAGATATCGAGCACATTGACGTCGCCCAGTTTGCCGTCGGAGATATGGATAAAAGTGGGGATGTTGCCCCGCAAGTCGAGCAAGGTATGCAGCTTGACTGCCGCCTTGGTTTGTCGGAAGTGCGCCCAGGGGAAAACAGACAAACACAAGTCGATGGTGGTGGAATCGAGTGCATAAACTGTGTTCGTCAAATCGACACCAAACGACTCGGCCACGTCCAGCGTACGCGCTTGGGCGATCAGTCGCTGCGCAAACTCGGCGTAGATGCGCCAATCGCGCGTTTCGTTGGCATCGGCCAAAGTGGCGCGGGCAACAGGTTGCCGAAGTCCCATGTGATAGAGCTTGCCGGCTTGCGCGGCGAGACAGACTTCGATATCGCGAAGACTCTCGCGGTAAGTCAATTGAGCGAACGCCAAGATGCGAAATTGCTCGGTGCATGCCAGTGTACGCACCCGATGGTCGCCGCTGTAGCGCGTGACGATGCGATTGAATGTCGTCCACGGGAGGAAATCCATGAGTTGTGCAAACAGTGTCTTGCCGGTGTACATCTTGACTCCCTGGGTTCAATACCCAAGGAGCATCGCAGAAATGCAATTTCACATTCAAGTCGACACCACCCTAAAAACCGTGGAAAGCTAAGCTTGGCAACGCTTTCAGACGATCGATACCTAAATTAACCGGACAGTACTGATACCAAGACCACATTTGACAATTACCGCAAGGAAGCCGAACGCTTGCTGCTCTGGTCGACCATCCAGCTTGGGAAACCGTTATCGTCGCTCACGCACGAAGACTTATTGCTCTATCAGCGGTTTCTGTCCGATCCGCAGCCGGCATCCCGATGGGTGATGCGCGATGGCCGCAAGTTCGCGCACGCACATCCAGAGTGGCGGCCGTTCGCCGGACCGCTCTCCCCTGCCAGCCAGCGCCAGGCGATCATCATTCTCAATACGCTGTTCTCGTGGCTGGTCAATGCCGGCTACCTGGCTGGCAATCCACTGTCGCTGTCGCGCCAGCGCGCCCGCAAAGCGAAGCCACGCATTACCCGTTACCTCGAAGAAGATTTGTGGAGTGAAGTGAAAATGACGATCGATTTGATGCCGAAGGAATCGGATCGCGAACGCGAGCATTACTATCGCGCACGGTGGCTATTTTCTCTGCTGTACCTGTGCGGATTGCGCATCTCGGAAGTGGTCGGCAACACGATGGGCAGCCTCTTCTGCCGACGGGACAAGGATGGTGAAGAGCGCTGGTGGCTCGAGATCCTGGGCAAAGGCGACAAGCTGCGGATCGTGCCGGCTACGAATGAATTGATGGTCGAACTGGCGCGCTATCGAAGAGAAAAAGGTCTTGCATCCTTCCCGTTAGCGGGCGACGACGTTCCGCTCCTTTTGCCGATCGGCCGT